>NZ_JBFBCC010000003.1:189899-661661 GCF_040682955.1 Amycolatopsis sp. NPDC051045 | reverse complement strand
GCCAGGCGGATTCACGCGGTGGTTGCAACACCTGTCGTTTGTTGATCTAACAGTAGCTTCGTGAGGGCCTCGGCTGGCGTTCGCCAGCCGAGGGTCTCCCGAGGCCGTCCGTTGAGCTCGGCTGCGACCCGGGCCAGCTCGGCCGCGCTGTACTGGGACAGATCGGTGCCTTTGGGGAAGTACTGGCGCAGCAGACCGTTGGTGTTCTCGTTGCTGCCCCGCTGCCACGGCGAGTGCGGGTCACAAAAGTAGATCCGCAACCCGGTGTCCAGGGTGATCGTCCGGTGATGCGCCATCTCCTTGCCCTGGTCCCAGGTCAGCGACCCCAGCAGCAACGGCGGCAGCGTCGCGATCACCTCGGTCATCGCCGCGGCGACCGTCGCCGCGTCCCGCCCACCGGGCAGGTGCAGCAACAGCACAAACCGAGTCGACCGTTCCACCAACGTCCCGATCGCGGACTGGTTGTTCCGGCCCAGGATCAGGTCCCCTTCCCAGTGCCCCGGGACCGCCCGATCAGCGACCTCGGCCGGCCGCTCGGAAATGTTGACCATGTCCTGAATCCCGCCCGCAGGCCGGGACCGGCGGGCCTGGGCTTGGCGCCGCGGCATCCGCAACGCCCGCCCCGTCCGCAACGCCGCGGTCAGCTCCCGGCGCAACACACCCCGGCCCTGCACATACAACGCCTGGTAGATCGTCTCGTGCGACACCCGCATCTCCGGCCGGTCGGGGAAGTCCAGCACCAGTCTCTCCGAGATCTGCCGCGGCGACCATTTCCGGTCCAGCCCTGCCTGCACCACCTGCTTCAACGCCGTGTCCCCGGTCAGCTTGGCCCCCTTCGGCCGCTTCGCGCGTTCCTCAGCCCGGTGCTGGGCGCTGCTGGCCCGATATGCCCCGGACAAGCCAGTGTTGCGGGTCAGCTCCCGCGACACCGTCGAGGCCGGCCGCCCGATCGCCCGCCCGATCGCGCGGGGTCCGTGACCTGCCGCGTTCAGGCAAGCGATCTCTTCCCGCTCGGGCAGGGACAGCCGGACCGGGCCAGGCCGGCAGGGCGCGTTACCAATCACCCCGCCAGCCTGTCCGAACACCCGCACCCCTGTGGTCGGTGCCAGGCCCACCGCGCGGGCTGCCGGCTTCGCCGCCACCCCGCACCGGATCTGATCCCAAAACTCCAGCTGCACCGACCGCGGCAACCAACGGAACTTCCGCACCCGAGCCATCACAACCACCCCTTCCTCCAAGCGGTGTTGCAACAACCCCATGACTCCGAGCCACCTTGAGGGACGTTGAGTCCCTCAAGGTGGCATTCACGTCACAGCAGCGTGACGAGGACTGCCGCCAGCAGGACGACGACCCAGAGCCGCCTCACTGTCCTCGCGCGGCGAGGATCTCCGCCAGCACCTCCACGATCTTCGCCTCGGCCTTGTCCTTCTTGACGCCCAGCCCGTCGAGCACCTCGAAGCCGGTGCCTTCGCCCTGCTCCAGCAGCGCCAGCAGCATGTGCTCGGTGCCGATGTAGTTGTGCCCCAGCCGCAGCCCCTCCCGCATGGTCAGTTCGAGGGCCTTCTTGGCGGCGGCGGAGAACGGGACCACGTTCGGCGCCGGGTCGACCGGCTCGGGCAGCCGTGCTTCGGCGGCTTCGCGGACGGCGTCCAGCTGGACGCCCTGGGCCAGGATGGCCCCGGCGGCGAGCGCGGCCGGTTCGGTGAGCAGGCCCAGCACGATGTGGACCGTGTCGATCTCCGGGCTGGCGTGGTCGGCGGCCGCCTTCTGCGCCTCGACGACGACGTGCCGGGCCCGGTCGGTGTAGCGGCCGTAGACGCGCTCGATGCTGCCGCCCGGGTCGCCGCCGGGGTCGACCTTCGGCACGAATCGCTTCTGGGCGGCCTGCTTCGTGACGCCCATGCTCTTGCCGATTTCGGTCCACGAGGCCCCCGAGCGCCGGGCCTGGTCGACGAAGTGGCCGATGAGGTGGTCGGCGACCTCGCCGAGGTGTTCGCCCACGTAGACGGCGTCGGACAGCTGAGCGAGGGCGTCCTTTTCGTTGTTGCTCTTGATCGCGCCGATGAGGTCGTCGAGCTTGATGTTGGTCGGTAAGGTCATGCCGTCAACTGTAGGTTGACGCCCTCCCGTCGTCAACCGCGAGTTGACGATCTTAGGCGAACGGCAGCCCCACGTAGTTCTCGGCGAGGCTGGTCGCCGCCGCTCGCGACGACGTCGTGTAGCGCAGCTGCGACAACTGCAGTTGCCGCGCGAAGCCGTCCGCGTGCGGATCGGTGTGCAGCATCGTCGTCATGAACCAGGAGAAGTGCTCCGCCCGCCACACCCGGCGCAGGCAAGTGACCGAATAGGCCGCGGCGAGCGTCTCGTCGCCGCGCAGCAACGCCTCCAGGGCGCGCGCCAGCACCCGGACGTCGGCGATCGCGAGGTTCATGCCCTTCGCGCCGGTCGGCGGGACGATGTGCGCGGCGTCGCCCGCCAGGAACAACCGCCCGTGCCGCAGCGGCTCGGCGACGAAGCTGCGCATCGGCGTGATGCCCTTGTCGAGGATCGGGCCTTCCCGGAGTGTGAAGTCGCCCTCGACCTCGAGCCGCGCGGTCAGCTCGGCCCAGATCCGGTCGTCGGACCAGGCTTCGAGGGACTCCGCCGGATCGACCTGGAGGTAGAGCCGGGTGATCTCCGGCGTCCGCATGCTGTGCAGCGCGAAGCCGCGTTCGTGGTGGGTGTAGATGAGCTCGTGGTGCGACGGCGGCGTCCGCGCCAGCACGCCCAGCCAGGCGAACGGGTACTCGCGCTCGTACACCGTCAGCGCACTGTCCGGAATGGACGGACGGCAGATCCCGTGGAAGCCGTCGCAGCCCGCCACGGCGTCGCATTCGATGGTCTGCGCGTTGCCTTCGCTGTCGCGATAACGAACCCGTGGCCTCGCCGTGTCCACATCGGACAGTTCGACGGCCGAGACCTCGAAGGAAATCGGATACCCGCGGGCCTCGTGCGCGTCGATGAGGTCCTTGACGATCTCCTGCTGCCCGTAGACGGTGATCGCCTTCCCGGTCAGCTCGGTGAGGGCGATCCGGTGGTCGGCGCGGTCGAAGCGCAGCGACAACCCTTCGTGGGGCATCCCCTCGGCGGCCAGCCGCTCGCCGAGGCCCAACGACGTCAGGAGCTCGACGGTCGGCTGCTCGCACACGCCCGCCCGCACGCGCTGCCGGACGTACTCGCGGTCGCGTGCTTCCAGCACCACGCAGTCGACGCCGGCTTCGTGGAGGAGGAACGACAGCAGCAGCCCGGCCGGACCCGCGCCGATCACCGCGACCTGCGTGCGCATCAGGCCGCTCGCGACTTCAGGTGCGCCTTGAGGTCGAAGGCGCTCGCTTCGAGGTCGGCGTACGCGGGCCGCGGCTCCGCGGTGAACAAGCGCCGCGCGGCGATGTGGTCGGCGGGCCGGTTCACCGACTCGACGGCGATGAGGACGTCGTCGCGGAAGGACAGCACGGAGAACTTGCCCTCCGCCGGATCGCCCGCGACCACCGTCCGGTCGGCGCCCGAAAGGATCCCGGCGATCTGCAGCTTGGCGCCCGCCTGGTCGGTCCAGAACCACGGCAGGCTGGCGTACGGCTCCTCCGTGCCGGTGATCGCCGCGGCCACGCAGCGGGCCTGGTCGACGGCGTTCTGCACGGACTCCAGCCGGGTCTCGGCGCCCGCCTGCACGCACGGGAAGTTCGCGCAGTCGCCGATGGCGAAGATCCGGTCGTCCGCCGTGCGCAGGTGCGCGTCGACGACCACGCCGTTGCGCACCGGCAGCCCCGCGGCCTCGGCGAGCGTGGTCTCGGGCACGACCCCGACGGCGACGACGACCAGGTCGGCGGGCAGCCGGGTGCCGTCGGAGAGCTCGACCTCGCGGACGCGCTCGTCGCCGTGCAGCGCCGCGACGCCCTGGCCGAGCAGCACCGTGTGTCCCGCGTTGCGGTGCAGGGCGGCGAAGTAGGCGGAGATCTCCGGGGTCGCGACCCGGTTGAGCAGCCGGTCCTGCGCCTCGACGATCGTCACCGGGCGGCCGGCGTGCGAGGCGAACTCCAGCCCGATGAACCCGCCGCCGGCCACGACGACGTGCTCCGCCCGGGCGAGGGACTCGCGGAGCCGGTCGGCGTCGTCGCGGGTGCGCAGGGTCAGCACGCCCGGCAGGCCGGCGCCGGGCACGGGCAACGTCCGGTTGCGGGCGCCGGTGGCCAGGACGAGGAAGTCGTAGTCCAGCTCGCGGCCGTCTTCGAGGTTCGCTTTCCGGGCGGCGCGGTCGATGGTTCCGACGCGCGCCTCGACCAGCTCGATCCCCTTCTCGGCGAAGAAGTCCGCGCCGCGCAGGTGCAGCTGGTCGAGCCCGGCGGTCCCGGCCAGGTAGGCCTTCGACAGCGGCGGCCGCTGGTACGGCACCCCCGGCTCGTCCCCGACCAGCACGATCCGCCCGCCGAAGCCCCGGTCCCGCAACGAAGCCACGGCCTGGAACCCACTCTGACCAGCACCGACGACGAGAACGGTGGTCATCCCTGCTCCTCACCCCATCCGGCAACCCTCGACCTCATCCGACCACAACCAGCTCAAGCCGTCGAGGAATCGCCGGCGGACCGCAACGCCCGCGGCGCGCCCAGCACCCGCGAAATCCCCCGCGCCGCGGCTCGCACCGCCGGGACCAGCGTCCGCGGGTCCGTCCCCTCGGCCGGGACGACCACCGAGATCGCCGCCACGACCTCGTCGGTGGCGTCGCGGACCGGGGCCGCCACCGACAGGGCGATCAGCTCGATCTGGCCGTCGCTGATGGCGTACCCGTCCCGGCGCACGTCCGCCAGCACGCGCCGCAGCTGCGCGGGTGAGCCGATCGTCTTCGGCGTGAACGTCTTGAGCGGACCCGCCAGGACCTCCTCCTGGGCTTCGGCGGGGGCGTGCGCCAGCAGCACCTGGCCGACGCCGGTGGCGTGCGCGGGCAGCCGCCCGCCGACGCGGGTGAGGACGTTGACCGCGCCACGGCCGGAGATGCGCTCGACGTAGACCACGTCCGGCCCGTCGAGCACGGCGAGCTGCACGTTCTGGTGCGTGGCCTCGTAGAGGTCCTCCAGGAACGGCATCGCGCTCTCCCGCAGCTCGGCACCGTGCGGCGCGAGCGACGCGACCTCCCACAGCCACAGCCCGACGCGGTAGCCGCCCGTTTCGTCGCGCACGAGCGCACCGCGCCGGACGAGCTCGCCGGCCAGCCGGTGCGTGGTCGACAGCGGCAACCCGGCGCGGCGGCTGAGCTCCGACAACGTCAGCCGCGGCCGCTCGGCCGTGAAGGCGCCCAGGAGATCGAGGACGCGGTCCACGACCGAAGGCGGCCGCCGCGCGCTGTGTCTCACCCTTCTTCGTCGTCCGGCAGCAGCGGGCGCATGAACGTCCGCCGGTACCGCACCACGCAGCCGCTCTCCTCGCGGATCTTGTCCGCCTCGATGAAGTCCGGGTCGACGCCGAACAGCGTCCGGTAGCGCTCGTACGCGGCGAGGCTCTCGAAGCTGAACAACGCCCGGGCTTCGTCGCTCGCCCCCTCCGACGGCAGGAAGTAGCCGTGGTGGATGCCGCCTTCGCGCTGCACCAGGCGCATCCACGCGGCGGCGAAGCGTTCGAAGTCGGGGAGCTTGGCGGGGTCGATGACGTAGTCGACGACGCACGTGATCATCAGTGAACCTTATTCTGGTTAGGCTGGCGCTACGGGACCGCCGGGCGCGCTCCTACGGTGACTCTCGCGCCGGCCGACGGCTGAATAAGGTTCAGTGGCCGCCCCAGACGCGGTCGGCCGTCGTGACGATCAGCTCCAGCTTCCGCAGCTGGTCGTCCGGGGTGAGGTCGTTGCCCTCCTCGGTCGAGGAGAAGCCGCACTGCGGTGACAGGCACAGCCGGTCGATGTCGACGTACCGCGAAGCCTCCTCGATCCGCCGCACCAGGACGTCCGGGTCCTCCAGCTCCGGCCGCTTGGTCGTGACCAGGCCGAGCACCACCTTCTTGTCCTTCGGCACGAACCGCAGCGGCTCGAAGCCGCCGGAGCGTTCGTCGTCGTACTCCAGGAAGAAGCCGTCGACGGCGAGCTCGCCGAACAGCGCCTCCGCGACGAACTCGTAGCTGCCCTCCGCCGCCCACGACGACCGGAAGTTGCCGCGGCACAGGTGGGTCGTCACCGTGAGGTCGCCGGGCCGGCCGGCCAGCGCCGCGTTCATCGTCGCGATGTTGCGCAGGTGCTGGCGATCCGGGTCGCCGCCCATCCGCGCGACGAGCTCCCGCTGCGCCGGGTCGTTCAGGTAGGCGAGGCTGGTGTCGTCGAGCTGCAGGTACCGGCAGCCGAGCTCGCTCATCGCCGCGATCTGCGCGGCGTACGCCGAGCTCAGGTCGGCGAAGAACTCCTCGAGGTCCGGGTAGACGCTCTCGCTGACCGCGGCCCGGCCGCCGCGGTAGTAGACCATGCTCGGCGACGGGATGGTCAGCTTCGGCGTCACGCCGGCGTCCACATGGGACTGCAGGAACCGGAAGTGGTCGGCGAAGATCGGCTCGTCGAGCCGCACCCGGCCGTCGACCTGCAGCCCCGGCGGGCTGAACTCGAGGTCGCCCGCCAGGTTGTGGAACTTGACGTGCAGCCGCTCGTCGCTCTTCGAGATGCCGCCGAGCGAGTAGATGAAGTCCATGTGCCACGAGGCGCGGCGGAACTCGCCGTCGGTGGCCGAGCTCAGCCCGGCCGCCCGTTGCATCTTGATCACGTCGCGGATCGCGTCGTCCTCGACCGCGCGGAGCTGCTCCGCGCCGATCTCGCCGCTTTCGTGCCGCCGTCGTGCGTCCCGCAACACCGGGGGCCGCAGCAGGCTCCCCACGTGATCGGCGCGAAACGGCGGGCCCACCTGGGAAATGCCACCCGAAGTCATGCACCGATGGTCACACATTCCCGGCCGTCGCGCCGCCCCCTGAAACAAGATGATCACGCCCGGGACTTGCCAGCGTCACCCGCACCGCGTTGGCTGTGCCCCGGAAAGGGGCTTGATCATGACGAAACCCGCGGTCCACCCGGTCGACCAGGGCCTGCCCGCCGGCCGGCTGGCGCTGCTCGGCCTGCAGCACATGTCGATCATGTACGCCGGTTCGGTCGCGGTCCCGCTGATCGTCGGCAGCGCGCTGAAGCTCGACGCGGCGACGATCGGGCTGCTGGTCAACGCCGATCTGCTGGTCGCGGGCATCGCCACGCTGATACAGGCGGTCGGGATCGGGAAGCTCCTCGGCATCCGGCTGCCGGTGGTGGCGGGCGCGACGTTCACCGTCGTCAACCCGATGATCCTCATCGCCTCCCAGTACGGCCTGCCCGCGGTCTACGGCGCGATGATCGCGTCCGGCGTGTTCGGGCTGCTCATCGCGAGGCCGTTCGCGAAGCTGATCCGGTTCTTCCCACCGCTGGTGACCGGGACCCTGCTGCTGGTCATCGGCGTCTCGCTGCTCGGCCCGGGCGCGGCGATGATCGCCGGCCACGACACCACGTCACCGGACTACGCGGCGCCGTCGCACATCGGGCTGGCGTTCGGCGTGCTGGCGCTGCTCGTGCTCTTCACCCGCGTGCTGCGCGGGTTCGCCAACCAGATCGGGCCGCTGCTGGCGCTGGCGATCGGGCTGGTCGTCGCGCTCCCGATGGGGCTGGTGCACTGGGACGGCCTGCGCGCGGCCGGCTGGTTCGGGCTGGCGTCGCCGTTCCACTTCGGCGCGCCGACGTTCCCGGTCGCCGCGATCCTGTCGATGTGCGTGGTCATGCTGGTGACGTTCACCGAGTCCACCGCCGACATGATCGCCGTCGGCGAGATCACCGGGCGCCCGCCGTCCGACGCCGACCTCGCGCGCGGGCTGGCCACCGACGGCGTCTCGGCCGTGCTCGGCGGGGTGATGAACTCCTTCCCCGACACCGCGTTCGCGCAGAACGTCGGCCTGGTGCGGATGACCGGCGTGCGCAGCCGCTGGGTCGTCGCGGTGACCGGCGGGATCCTGGTGCTGATGGGTCTGGTGCCGAAGATCGGCGCGTTCATCGCGGCCATCCCGGAACCGGTGATCGGCGGGGTCGCGGTCGTCATGTTCGCGATGGTCGCCGCCGTCGGGGCCCAGAACCTCCGGACGGTCGAGTTTTCCGGCAACCACAACACCTTCGTCGTCGCGGTAGCCCTCGGCGTCGGCCTGCTTCCGGCGTTCGCACCGGACTTCTTCAAGCACTTCCCGGCCTGGCTGCAGACGATCTGCGGCAGCTCGATCACGGTGGCCGCGGTGCTCGCGTTCGTGCTGAACCTGCTGTTCAACCACCTCGGCCGACCGGCCGAGCCGGACCTGCTCAACGCGCCGTGAGCAACCGCTCGACGAGCCGGGGCCCGATGCCCGGCTCGACCGGGCGCCGGAACAGCACACGCAGGTAGAGCGGGGCCAGGACGAAGTCGAGCACCTCGTCGACCGAGGGCACCGGCTCGCCGCGCACCTGCGCCTTGTCGAGGGCGGCCTGCAGGTCTTCGCCGCGGGCCTGCAGGTACTCGAGTGGCTTCTCGTCCGGGCTCAGGGTGGCGACGAGCGCGCGAAGCAGGATCTGGCCGTGCCGGTCGCGCATCGCGCGTTCGACGCCGTCGGCCCAGCCGCGCAGATCGCCGTGCAGCGAACCGGTGTCCGGGATCGGCGACGTCGAGCGCAGGCGCGTCACCGCCGCATCGAGCAGCAGCGCGTCACGGCTGCCCCAGCGCCGGTAGATGCTGGTCGGGTTGACGCCCGCTCGCTCGGCGATCTTCGGGATCGCCGCGTCGATCTCCCCGGCGGCGAGCAGCTCGACGACGGCGTCGTGCACCGCGTCGCGGACACGGGCGCTGCGGCCGCCGGGTCGGGTCATGCCCCCATCTTAGAGCGACCGCCTCGGCGTTAAAGCAAGCAGGCTTGCTTTAACTCGCCGGCCCGCGTAGCTTAAAGGCAAATCAATCTGCGTTAAGGAGCCGTCCCATGGCCCGCAAGATGACCCGGGAAGAGCGCGAGCAGTTCCTCGCCGAACCACACGTCGGCGTGCTCAGCGTCGCGGCCGAGCCCGGGCGGGCGCCGCTGACCACGCCGATCTGGTACCGCTACGAGCCGGGCGGCGACGTCGTCGTGATGACGTCGCCCGGTCTGCGCAAGACCCGGCTGATCGAGGCGGCCGGCCGGTTCGCGCTGTGCGTCCAGCAGCAGGACGGTCTCTACAAGTACGTCTCGGTCGAAGGTCCGGTGGTGAAGTCGTGGCCGATGACCAAGGCGGAGCGGCACGAGATGGCGGCCCGCTACCTGCCGCCGGGCGTGAGCGAGGCCTACACCGACGCGACCGACGCCACCCACGGGAACAACATCGCGATCGTGATGCGCCCGGAGCGCTGGAACACCTCGGACTTCAGCGACCTCGCGGAAAAGCTGGCCTGATCACCAGCAGATGATCACCAGGACGCACGACGGCTGGGATCGCGGCGTGGTGGTCGGGGCCGGCGACTGACCGCCGGGCGGGGGCGGGTTCCCCGTTCTCGTCGGCGTCGTCGTGGTGGCCGTGGCCGACGGATCGGCACCGGACGGGGTGGCGGTCGGAGCCGCGGTTCCGGTGCCGCCGCTCGGCGTGGCCGGGGTGCTGCCCGGCACCTCGGTGACGGTGCCGCGGTGCTCGCCGGCCGCCGTGACGACGTCACCACCGGTACCGCCGCCGATCCCGCCGTCGGGCGGGGAATCCGTGGCCTGGTCGGCGCCGCCCAGACCGGTGGTGCGCTGCGGGAAGGGGATGACCTGGATCTGGTCGACCGGGGAGGCGTCCTGGCGCACTTTGTCGTTGCCGAACGCGACCAGCACCGCGGCGGCCCCGCAGCCCACGATGACGGCTAGCATCACCGCGACCACGCGCCAGCGCGACTGGCCCGGTCCCGGACGGTCGCCCCAGCCCTCGCGTATGAGCAGCTCGGCGACCGATACCTCGTCGTTCACCCCGAAAGACCTTCCCGAGAGGGCCTCTCGGCCGACATCGTGGCCGTATTCTTACCGTAAAAGTTCCCCGAACGGGTGAAGACCCGGCAAAAATTCGTCACGCAATGCAAGATCTGACGGTGAGTGACATCCACAGCGTTTTCTAAGCTGACGCTCGTGATACTCCCAGCATGATCACCGAAGCTGGGTCCATGCTGCTGAGAGCGGAACGGCCGATCCCCGCGATCGCCGATGCCCGCCGCCGCGGCCCGTGGTCGGTGCTCCGGTTCGCCCCCAACCCGAAGTCGACGCCGTTCACCTTCGGCTACCTGCTCGTCCTGCTGGGCACGACGCTGCTGCTCCAGTTCGCCGACCCCGCGGTGACCACCCGGTTGCTGGAGTTGTCCAGCACCGACGCCCACAACCTGTGGCGCCGGCCGCTGACGTCGATGCTGACCAGCGCACTCTGGCTGTCCGACGAGGGCTGGCTCGCCTACGTCTTGATCTTCGCGATCGCCGTCGCCCCGCTCGAACGCCGGTTCGGCGCCCGCCGCGCGGCGCTGGTGTTCTTCTCCGGCCACGTGCTGGCCACGCTCGTCACCGAACTGCCGGTGATGGCCCTGATCAGCGTCCACCTGCTGCCGGCCTCGGCCGGGCACTGGCTCGACATCGGGGTCAGCTACGGCTTCTTCACCACCGCCGGTGCGCTGGTGTTCCTGCTGCGGGGCCGCGTGCGCCTGGTCGCGCTGGCCGCGGTGGAGGCGTTCATCGCGGTGATCTGGCTCGGCGACGACCCGGCGAGCCTCGGCTCGGTCGTCACGCTGCTCGGCCACGCGTGCGCCGCCCACTTCGGGATGCTGGTCTGCGGACCGCGGCTGCGGGCGAGCATCCGCAGGCCGGGCCCGGGTTCCGACGGGTAGGCACGGACCGGGGTCGGTGGTGTAATCGACGAGCCACACGCCGACTGCACGGGGGACGGACGCACATGCAGGCTGACTCGCTCGCCGAACTGGTCGAGCTGAGTCCCGATGCGATCTGCGTCCACGAGCACGGCGTGCTCACCTACGCCAACCGGGCCGCACTCGAAACGTTCGCCGCCCGCTCGGCGGACGAGGTCGTCGGACGCCGGTTCACCGACTTCGTCGCCGAGGACGCACGAGCTGTGGTGATCGAAAAGCTCGCCCAGCTGACGAAGCCGGGAGAGGCGAGCGAGCCCGTCGAAGCGCTGATGTCCCGGTTGGACGGGAGCAAGTTCGCCGTCGAGACGGTGCTGGTGCGCCTCGGCGAAGCCACGTACCAGGTCGTCATGCGCGACATCACGGCGAAGAAGGCGGCCGCCGACGCACTCCGCTACCAGGCGGCACTGGTGTCGCACGTCAGCGACGCGCTGATCGCGACCACCGGCGAAGGCGTCGTGACCAGCTGGAACCCGGCCGCCGAGGCGGTGTACGGCTGGACCGCGGCCGAAGCCGTCGGGCGGCGCGCGAGCGAGCTCGTCGGCGCACCGCTCGACCTGCCCGCCATCCGGCGCGGTGGCGGCGTCGCGGAAGCGGTGCACCGGCGGCGGGACGGCGCGCCCCTCGCGGTCCGCGTCTCCGCAGCCGAGATGAACGACGGCTACGTGCTCGTCTGCGCCGACGAAACCGCGCGGCGGCGGGCCGAGCAGAACTACCGCACGGTCGTGGCGTCCCTCGACGAAGGCGTGCTCGTGGTGGGCGCGGGCGGGCTCATCGAAGCGGCGAACCCGGCGGCCTGCCGGATCATCGGCGTCGCCGAAGCCGACCTGATCGGCGTCCCGTGCCACACGCTGGTCCTGTTCACCGAGTCGGGGCACTGGATCCCGCCGGACGAAATGCCGTCGGTGCAGACCCGGCGGACCGGGGTCACGCACAACGGCCTGGTCGTCCGCCTGCGCCGGCCGGACGGCCGCGACGTCTGGGTGTCGCTGACCTCGCGGCTGCTCGACCCGGACGACCCGGCGACGATGGCCGTGGTCACGTCGTTCACCGACATCACCGAGACCCGCGCGATCAGCGCGCAGCTCGCGCACGACGCCACCCACGACCCCCTGACCCGGCTGGCGAACCGGACCCTGGTGCTCGGCAGGCTCGACATCCGCGAGCGGGGCGCGGTCACCGTGCTGTTCCTCGACCTGGACAAGTTCAAGGTCATCAACGACTCGCTCGGGCACTCGGTCGGCGACCAGGTGCTGCGGATCGTCGGTGAACGCCTGCGCCGCAGTTCGGGACGCGACGACCTGGTCGGCAGGCTCGGCGGCGACGAGTTCGTCGTCGTCACCGCCGAGGTCACCGACCCCGGCGAGGTCCGCGCGCTGGCCGAGCACCTGCGGGCGACGCTGGCCGAGCCGATCGGTGTGCTCGGCAGGCAGCTGCACCTCGACGCCAGCATCGGCGTCGTGCTCGTCGGCCGCGACGACCGCCGCAGCGCCGAGGACCTGCTGCGCGACGCCGACGTCGCGATGTACCAGGCGAAGACGCTCGGGCGGGGCCGGCACCACTTCTTCGACGTCAGCCTGCGCGAGCGGATGCAGCGGCGGCTGCGGATGGAGCAGGACCTGCGCGACGCGGTCCACGACGGTCAGCTGTGGCCGGCGTACCAGCCGGTCGTCGACCTGCGGACCGGCAAGATGGTCGCGGTCGAGGCGCTGCTGCGGTGGACGCACCCCCGGCACGGCGCGATCTCGCCCGCGGAGTTCATCCCGCTCGCCGAAGAGAGCGACCTGATCAACGTCATCGGCAAGGCGATGCTGCGCGCGACGACCCGCGAAATCGCCGCGCGGCGCACCGGCCAGGGCCTGGACCTGACGCTGAAGGTCAACCTTTCCGCCCGCCAGCTCGACGACCCGCACCTGGTGCCCGCGGTCGAGGACGCGCTGGCGAGCACCGGGCTCCCCGCCGGCGCGCTGTGCCTGGAAGTCACCGAAAGCGCGTTGATGCGCGACCAGGAAGCAGCCGCGGAAGTGCTGGCGTCCCTGCGGTCCCTGGGCGTGCTGCTGGCGATCGACGACTTCGGCACCGGTTATTCGTCGCTCGCCCAGCTGCGCCGGCTGACGCTGGACACGCTCAAGATCGACCGCTCGTTCATCACGGGGATCGCCGAGTCACGGGACGCGGAGGCGATCGTCACGAGCATCATCGCGATGGCCCACGCGGTGGACCTGACGGTGATCGCCGAAGGCGTCGAGTCGGCGGAGCAGCTGGAGCTGCTCCGCGCGCTCGGCTGCGACCAGGCGCAGGGCTACCACCTCGGCCGCCCGGTGCCGGCGGCCGAGCTGTTCGGTCAGTAGACGTTCTTCAGCCGGTCCAGTTCGTCGGCGGTGAGCTCGATGCCGAAGTCCTTGAGGTGGCGTCGAGCTCGTCCGGCGCGACGGTGGTGGTTTCGCTGCTGCCGCCGGGTTTTTCGACGGTGAGTTCACGGCCCAGCAGCTTGCGGCTGAGGCCGGGCTCGATCGTCATGATCACCAGCCGCCCGGTGAACGGCGACTTCGGGTGCGTCGACGTGTAGTGGTGGTAGACCTCGTAGTCGATGGGGTGCATCTCGTTGAGGCGGAATTCGAGGAGGTCCTCGTCGCCCTTCTGCAGCGTCCACCAGCCGTTGTCGTGCCTGATGCGGTGCAGCCAGCCCGCCTGGTCGACTTCCTGGCCGTCGACGAGCGGCATCGGGTCGAGGATCCCGGCACCGAACCCGACGTCGGCCAGGAACGGCTTCCCGTCGACGTCGACGACGAGCGTCATGTGCGTGTAGGGCCCGGGCCGCCGCGGCTGCACCCGCGCGGAAAGCCGGTGCACGGTGTAGCCGAGCTGTTCCAGGACGGCGGCGAAGAGGCCACTCTGTTCGTAGCAGTAGCCGCCCCGCCGCCGTCCGACGAGCTTCGCGCTCACGACGTCGAGCGAGATCCCCTGGTGCTGTCCGAGAACGACGTCGATGTTCTCGAACGGAAAGGCGCCGACGTGGGCGCGCATGAGTTCGTTGAGTGCGGCTTCGGACGGCGTCCGGCGCGGCTGCCGGACCCGCGTCAGGTAGGCGTCGAGATCGACGGCGCCGATCCCCCATTCCCCTTCGGTGGTCATGGGTCCATGGTGGACCCTCGACTTAGCTGGAGGTCAACTTTCGTGAACGACCTTCCGCACCTCGACGGCGGTGTACTGGGCGTCGGGAATCTTCGCCGCCAGCTCGACGGCACGCTCTTCCCTCTCGACGTCGACGACGTAGTAGCCGCAGAGGAAGGCGTCGGATTCGACGAAGCCACCGTTCGTCGTCTGTGCCACACCGTTCTTGACCTGGACGGTCTTGGTGTCGGCGGGCTCGGCGAGCGCCTTGGTCTCGACCATCTCGCCGGACTCGGTGATGAGCTCGATGAAGGCGCCGTGCCCTTCGTAGACGCCGTTCTTCTGGTCGTCGGTCAGGGTGGCCCAGAGGGTGGGGTTCATGTGGAGGGTCAGCAGGTAACGCATGTTCGGCTCCCCGGGTGTGGGTGGCGGCCCCTTTCGGGCTGCCTTCGCCGGGTGGTCGTGGCCGCGTCCCGAGTCCGGACACGGCATTCGGCGGTTCACTCATTCGGCCTAACGTGTCACCGTCGGCTGACTGCAGACCCGCTCGCGTCGACCCCGAGTGCTCGCAGCGCCTGCGAAATCGGCTTGCCGACAGCCGGCGCACGCTCGCCCTCCGCCGCCCGCAGACCACGGTTTTCCCGTGCCACACCCGTGCCGACTGAGAACCGACACCGCCGAGCCGACCTTCCGCTTTCAGATCTCGGCACAACTGAATTGAGACGGACCCGTGGTCGAAACTGGCCACCTCAAGGGGGCAGGTCCAGGGTGTCGCGGAAGGGGTTAGCTGCTCGGGAAGAGGGGAGAGCCTCATGCGTCGGCCTGGGTCACGGCTGATCATCAAGGGAGCGGCTTCCTGCGCAGCCACCGAGGGCCGACGATCGCCGCGCTTTTCGTCCTGCTGGTCGCGGGTGTGTCGAGTATTTGGCTGAGTGCGGACGCGAAGCGGAAGAGCGCCAGCGCGCTGAGAAGGCTGAGCGTGAACTCAGTCAGGGCCGCCTCGTCGTCGCGGTGATCGACTATCCGTCACCTGAGCGGCAGGCTCCTCAGCGTGCCGAAGTAGGCCTCGGGTGTGCCGTCAAGGTGCTTGGGCAGCTCGTCCATGAACGCGCGCAGTAGCGGGGTCGCGTTGTGCCGGTCGAGGTCCTCCTGGGAACGCCAGATCTCGTACAGGAAGAAGCGGCCGTCCTCCTGCTCGTGGAGCTGGTACTGGAGGCTGCCCTCGTGTCCGCGGGACGGCTCGACGAGGTCCACGAGGAGCTTCCTGAGCTCATCGGTGTGGCCGGGCTTGGGGGTCAGGAATCCGTAGAAGGCAACGGGTGTTTGTGCTGTCGGCATGTGATCGACGCTAGGACGTGCCATCAGTGTCAGATTCAAGTCGCTTCGCTGTGGGGTGGATCACATGAAGATCGGGGAGCTGTCCCGCGCGACGGGCGTGGCAGTGCGCTTGCTTCGCTACTACGAGGCGCAGGGGTTGCTCACCTCCCGTCGCAGGGACGGCGGCCACCGCCACTACGGTCCCGAGGCTCCCGGCACCGTCGCCCGCATCCGCGTCCTGCTCGCCGCTGGACTGCCCACCCGGGTCATCCAGGAGCTCATGCCCTGTTTCGTCGGCGACGGCACCGAGCTTCAGGCGTGCGTCTTCGACCACCTCAGAAACCAGTTGGCAGGACTGGACTCCCGCATCGCTGATCTCACCCAGGCCCGCCTTGCACTGGGTGAGATCCTCGACGCCTCCATCGGGGCTGGTCAGCGCTAGTTGCCCGGGCGGGCGCGCATCATCGGGCCGCCGCCCTGGTTCGACTGGTCGTTCGGAGTGCTGATCTGGTCTACGTCAGGACGTCGTCACGCAGACGACTGGAGAGCGCTCGCGCCGCTTCCGATTCGGGCGCCATTCGAAGTAGGTCGTGCACCAGGGCGCGCCATGCCCGCCGCCGTGCTCGCCGGACTGCGTGAGCCACGCCCGGTGGTGCCCGCAGCGGCACGGCTGCGGCCTGGTCGAGGTCGACGTGAAGTCGTCGGCCGGCCGCCGGGGCATCCGTGCTGCCGAACAGGCTCTACGACCTGCTGATGACGCACGAGGAATCGCAGGCCAAGGAGCGGGAGCACGCCGGGTCGGAGTGGCACGGGGGCGAGTGGATGTTCACTCAGCCGAACGGGAAGCCGCTCGACCCGCGCCGGGACCTTGACGAGTGGAAGGCGCTTCTCGAAGAGGCAGGGGTCCGGGAGGCCCGGTTGCACGAGTGCCGGAGCGGGCCGTGATGGAGTTCATGGGCTGGTCGAACAGCCGTCGGGACATCGCGGACCAGCTGAACGCGTTCCTGTGGAAGCCCGAGCGCAAGGCGAAGGGCAAGCGACGGAAGGGGTACAAGAAGGGCGATTGAGACGGCGATTGAGACGGAGCGCACGCGAAACAGCCCCCACCGAGTTCGGTGAGGGCTGTTTTGGCTGATCAGAACGGTGGCCAGGGCCGGGGTCGAACCGGCGACCTTCCGCTTTTCAGGCGGACGCTCGTACCAACTGAGCTACCTGGCCGGGAACGCCGGCAAGGAGCCGAACGATCTTGCGACCCTGACGGGACTCGAACCCGCGACCTTCGCCGTGACAGGGCGACGCGCTAACCAACTGCGCCACAGGGCCTTGCACTTGCTTCAATGCTACTGACTACAGTACTGCGTACTCCCAACGGGATTCGAACCCGCGTTGCCGCCTTGAAAGGGCGGAGTCCTAGGCCGCTGAACGATGGGAGCCCGGTCGGTTTCGGGTGACCGACCGACCGCGCTCTCAGGTTCCCCTGGGAGCGATTACAAGCATAGGGCACGCCGCCACCGCTTTGCACCGGGGGTTCCTTAAGCCGCCGGTGACGGCTAGACCTGCGCAAACGCCGCCAGATCCGCCAGGCGGCGATCAAGCTCGGCTCGCTCCGGCTCGGTCAGCGCCGACGCCAGCACTTCGCCGATCCGGTCGTCGGTCAGGGCCTCCGCGCGCCGCCAGCGGTCGCGCAGGTCCGGCTTGCGCTCCGCCGCGGCCGCCAGCTCGTCCGCCGCGTCCTCGGGCCACGCCGTGCGCAGCAGGCGCGCGCGGCCACCCTCCGGGTCCGCGATCACCGCCTCCGGCACCGACAGGCCCAGCGCCCGCAGCGCCGCGAAGTGGAGCCCGCCGCGCAGCTCGCGGAAGACCATCAGCGCGAAGCCGAGGCGCTCGACGTCACCCGCGGGGCGCTCGGCGTTCTTCCACCCGGCAAACAGCGCCAGACCGCTGGCGTCCGCGGCGTCGACCACGCGGAACAGCAGCTCTGCCAGGCGACCGGGCTCCGGTGCGGCCGAAAGGGTGACGCGCGACCACCGAGCCGATGACTCCGCGTAGGCGCGGACCGCGGCGGGCGCGTCGAGGGCCGCCGTCGCCGCCGGCAGGACGAAGTCGAACAGCCAGTGCGGGAAGATGCCGAACAGCTCCGCGGCCGCCTTCGGCGGGACGTCCCCGAGCACCGCCGACCGCCCCCGCACGTACAGCGAACGCGGCGGCAGCCCCACCTCCGCTTCGACTTCGGCCAGCTCCGGTGACGTCATGAACCGGCCGCCCAGCACCTGCACCACCGGCCTGATCCGGCTCGCCAGTCCCGCCGCGCCCTCGATCGTCGTCATGTCCGTCCCCTTTCGACACGACAACCGTAACACTGTTACGAAACAGGCGTCAAACACCACCGCCAGCCTGGCAATTACTTCCGGGAAAGAGGCACAACCTGCGGAAATATCACCGGACAGGGCCGGCGGAACACAACCCGCCCACCGGACCCACCGGCCACCACCCGCTCAACGCTGAACCGGCGCCTGCCCATCCTCGTCCAAGTTCAGGCCCAGCATCTCCAGCAACTGAACACAGTCCTCGACCCCCAGCGCGCCATTCGCCACCGCCAGCCGAGCCCGCCGAACCTGATCATCCGACACCCGCTGCGCATCGGCCGCCCCGCTTCGCTGCGTCGGCAACGCCCCGGCAAACGGAGCACTCCCCCCATCGGCACCTTCGTACCGAAGGAGGAACTGCCGCACTTCAACAGACCCGCTCATAGCCCCTCCATACGGCTCACAACAACTTGGCCGCGAGGCTAACCAGCGCCGGCCACCGCACACAGCCCCCCGGAGAGTGAACCTGAGGCCACGCTCCGCTCAACGCAGCGCAATCAGCAACACCGAAGAAGAACCCCACCCGAACGAACGTCACCCCCGCGGCAAAGTGACACCACCCGGGGAAATTTCCCGCTCTCCACTCGCCCAACCCACCAACTCGTGCAACAATCGAGGTGCTGACACACCCCCGGTCAGCGCCTGTGGAGATCCCCTCCGACCCCCGCGTTCCTCCCCCTGGCGCGGGGGTCCTCCATTTCTGGCCCTGCTCGGGCTTCGCCCTTCGCTGGGCCCGGCATTTCGGTGTGTTGCCCGGGGGGCCGAGCCCCCCGGACCCCCCACGGTGCCTCTCGTGCCCCTTCCAGCGTGGCTGGGTTCGCCTCGGGCGCGGGGCGCCCTGGCGAGTGAGTGAGCGAGTGAGCGAGTGAGCGAGTGAGCGAGTGAGCCAGCGAACGAGCGCGCCACCGCGGTGAGCGAGAGAGCCAAGCCAGCCGGTCGGTGGGTGGGTGGGTGGGTGGGGCCTACGGTGATCGACTCGGTGGGTTAGGGCGGGGTTGCTGTGGGTTGTGGGGTGTTGGGCCGAATGGGGGGTGGTTGCGCTGAATGGGGAAAGTTGGGGGCGTGTTGTGGCTCACAGTGGTTTGAGTGGCGAGATCCAAACGTTATCGTGGCGTTCGTGCCCCTTCCCTCCCTTGGCCGCTTGAGCAGCCGCACGAACCTGAAAGCCGCCGCGTCTTCTGGGCGTCATCGTGGTGCCGCGAAGCCTGCGGACGATGGCGTTGTCGAGGACACCGAGCTGACGTCGTATCTGGCGGCGCTGGCTCCTGACAACGATCTCGAGAGCACCGGGTCCGGCAAGCGGTTCGGTGAGGCTCAGGTCATCCAGCTGCGGATGAGCCTCGTTGCCAGCCAGCAGCTCAAGGACATCGCCGCCGAGCGGCAGATCTCGCCCCAGGCGCTCGCTCAGGAGTGGATCCTCGAGCGGCTCAACTGGGAGGGGCAAGCCTCCTCGCTGCAGGACCAGCGGCAGCAGGCCGGTGAGATCAGCGACCTCACCGACGAGTTCCACTTCCCCGCCGACGCCTTCGATGCGCCGGCCGTCGCGCAGCGCTGAGCGCAGCCGCACGCAGACTCCACGAGAAAGGGCCCCCGGCAAGATCACCAGGGGCCCTTCACTCAGGCCTTAAGACGCGCAAAGGGCCTGTGAGGCTTCCGCAGCCTCAGTTTCAGATCGCGCGGACCTTCTGGGCCTGCGGACCCTTCTGGCCCTGGCCGACCTCGAACTCCACCCGCTGGTTCTCCTCGAGAGTGCGGAAGCCGCGGCCCTCGATCTCCGAGTAGTGAACGAACACGTCGCCTTCGCCGCCGTCCTGCGCGATGAAGCCGAAGCCCTTCTCCGCGTTGAACCACTTCACAGTGCCTTGCGCCACCGCTGTACTCCTCGTTACACAGATCCGCTTCGAATGCCACCGAAGCGGCACCCCGACCGTCCCGGGCGGTTCCAACGAGACGAGTCAAGAGCGTGTCGGCTCCATGGCTCGCGTCAGAAGTTCCGCGAGTGTGAAGCCACGAACACGCAAAACGACGGCCTGAGAGCAGACTACCGGGATCTCGCCAAAGTTGAACCCCGTGATCGAGGCGAAAACTGGCTCTGGGCACCAAGGTCACCGGAACGTCGTAGGGCTCGCGGCCGGTTCCGGCGGACCCACGGGCTAGTCTGGCGCGGCACAGCGACACCGTGATCACCGGATACGGCTCGGAGTCGCCTGTGCCCCCTCCGTGAAAGCTCCCGGCGACCATTGTGATGTTCGTCACGCCAATGTTGCTCAACGTACATGGCCTGCGGGGCGTCTCGGAGAGGGGAAGCACCAAAAGGGGCAAAGGGGAATAGGTGTGACGGTCAGGATTTCCACGCGGCGCCGGGGCGCTGCCGTGGCACTGGGCTTGGTCGCCGTGCTCACGCTGGGGGCGTGCAGCAGCGAACCGACGGTCTCGGCGAGCGGCACCTCGGGGGGTGGCCCGACCCAGTCGCCGGCGCCCGCCGCGCAGCCCGCGAAACTGACGGTGTCGCCGGCGGGCGGCGCCCAGGACGTCGCACCCGGGGAGCCGGTCGGCGTCCAGATCAGCGACGGCACGATCCTGTCGGTCACGCTGACCAACCCGGAAGGCAAGCAGGTCCAGGGGCAGACGTCGGCGGACAAGAAGAGCTGGAACACCACCGAGCAGCTCGGCTACGGCAAGACCTACACCTGGTCCGGCCAGGCGCAGGGCGCCGACGGCAAGAACGTGCCCATCGCCGGCGCGTTCACCACGGTCAAGCCGAAGCGCCAGATGGCGGCCAGCCTGAACGTCGGTGACGCCCAGACGTACGGCATCGCGATGCCGATCGCGCTGACTTTCCCGAGCCGCGTCACCGACAAGGCCTCCGTCGAGAAGGCGCTGTCGGTCGAGACCACGCCGAAGACCGAGGGCTCCTGGGCCTGGCTGAACGGCGACACCTCGGTGCACTGGCGGCCGAAGGAGTACTTCAAGCCCAACACGCAGGTGAAGGTCAACGCCAAGATCTACGGCGTCAAGATCGGCGACGGCGTGTACGGCAAGCAGGACGTCTCGGCCAGCTTCGCCATCGGGCGCTCGCAGATCGTCAAGGGCAACACCACGCAGCACACCATGCAGGTGATCCGCGACGGCCAGCAGATCGCCGACTACCCGGTGAGCTACGGCCTCGACTCCGACCCGGGCCGCGTCACCCACAGCGGCGTGCACGTCGTCATGGGCAAGCAGGCCACGTACGCGATGAGCAACCCGAAGTACCACTACGAGAACGTCGTGGTGCCGTGGGCGGTCCGGATCTCGAACAACGGCGAGTTCATCCACGGCCTCGCGGCTTCGGTCTGGGCACAGGGCAAGAAGAACGTCTCGCACGGCTGCCTGAACCTGTCGCCCGCGCGCGCCAAGGAGTACTACGACGGCGTGCTCACCGGCGACCCGGTCGAAATCACCGGCAGCACGCAGACGCTGACTGCGAAGGACGGCGACTACAGCGACTGGACCTACGACTGGGCGAGCTGGCAGAAGCTGTCGGCGCTCGCCCGCTGAACCACCAAGGAGGACCGGGCGGCCGGGAAGTCCACTGCGGGCTTCCCGGCCGTTCGTGTTTTCCGGAGGTTTTCCGCCGAAAACCCGCGAAACCCGATGCAACCCCGGTGATCACCCGCCGCATGACTAAGGGCAGAGGCGCGGCGATCCCCTGCCGCGCCGCGAGAATGAGGAGCTGTCTTGCGTATCCGCATCGCCCTGACCCTCGGCGCGCTCGTGCTCGCCGGTGGCGCCCTGACCGGTGGCATCGCGCTGGCTTCGGAGGCGCAGGCGCCGGCCCCGACCACCCAGGTGACCCGGCCGGGTGAGCCGACCGTGGCTCCCGCGCCGGTCAGCACCCGGCCGAACGTCCCGGCCGTGTCTACCGCGCCGACCGAGGCCCGGCCCGCCCGCACGGGCCCGGCTCCGCGCGTCCCCCGCGCCGTCCCGGCCGGGCCGACCGGTGACCTGCACCTGCCGGCCGTGTGGGAGACCCGGTAACCAGGTGATCTCCCGCTCCCGTCCGTCGACCGGGCCGGGCTCGCCGTGGGACGGCGAGTTCGCCCGGTACTTCGGCGAGCGCGCGCACAGCCTGCGGTCCACGGCCTTCCTGCTCTGCGGGGATTGGCACCAGGCCGAGGACCTCACGCAGGCCGCGCTGCTCAAGCTCTACCTCGCCTGGCCGAGGCTGTCGCGCCACGACGCCTTGGACGCCTACGCCCGCAAGGTCGTGCTGCGCACGTTCCTCGCCGAGCACCGGCGCAGCAGGTGGAAACGGGAGCGGCTCACCGACGCCCCGCCGGAGCTCCCGGCGGAACCCGCCGCGAGCGGCCAGGACATGCTGGTCCGGCAGGCACTGGCGGTCCTGGCCCCCAGGCAGCGCGCTGTGCTGGTGCTGCGGTACTTCGAGGACCTGAGCGTCGAGGAGACGGCGCAGGCCCTCGGCTGCAGCACCGGCACGGTGAAGAGCCAGGCCTCCCGCGGCCTGGCCACGCTGCGCAAGCGGCTCGGCCCGCACTACGCGCTGACCTTTAGCGCACCCACGGAGGGGAGGTGACGAACATGGACCCCGAAGACGACGTCCGCGCGATCCTGACCGGCGCGGCCGGCGGCCCGCAGCCGCCGATGCGCCTCGAAGCCGCCGACGTGATCGAACGCGGCGGCCGGGTCCGGCGACGGCGCAAGCGCCTGGCGGTCGCGGGCACCTCGACCGCGACGGCGGTCGTCCTGGCGGTGGCCGGTTTCCTGGCCGGTCACCGCGCCGGGCCGCCGGAGCCGGTCGAGCCGGCCGGCCCCGGACTGTCCACGATCGGCACCACTTCGCCCGCCCCACCGGCCGCGGAACTCCCGGTCCCGGCGACGTCGATCGCACCGTCGGTCGCGCCGGAACGCACCTCGCCGCGCACGCCGCACACGTCGGTCCCGCAGGCGCCGTCCGCGATCCGTCCGACGAGCCGCCCGACGCCGACGACCGCACAACCCTCCTCGGGTCCGGTCGAAATGCGCCCCGCGCCGACGGTGACGAGCACCTCGCGGTAGCCCCGCCCGGTGATCCGGACGGGGCACACGCCTTGCGAACGCGAGACGCTCAACGCTGAGCGGTCGCGCCGGACAGGGGCTTGCCCCCGGTGTCCTCGGTGTCGATGTCCTCCATCGGCACCTGCGACGTCTCCGGGATCCGGATGATCGGCAGGATCGCGATCACCGCCGCCGCCATCAGGTAGTACGCCGGCCAGTCCTCGTTGCCGGTGCTCTTGATCAACGCCGTCACGATGACACCGCAGGTGCCACCGAACAGCGACGTCGAGATGTTGTAACCGATCGCGAACGAGCCGTAGCGCACCCGCGTCGGGAACATCGCCGGGAACGTCGAGCCGATCACCGCGAGCATCAGCACCAGCAGGATCGCCACGATCAGGAACCCGACGAACAGCCACAGGATGCTGCCGGACTGCATCAGCTTGAGGCAGGGCCAGCTCAGCACCAAGAAACCGATCGCCGCGGTGAGCAGCAGCGGTTTCCGGCCGATCCGGTCGGACAGCGCGCCGAGCGGGATGATGATCGCCATCTGGATGACCTCGACCGCGATGATGATCAGGGTCGAGGTGTTGTCGTTGATCTTCAGCGTGTCCGTGAAGTACGTCGGCATCGTGGTCAGCAGCAGGTAGTCGGCGACGTTCAGCAGCAGCACGATGCCGATCAGGTTGAGGATCATCCGCCAGTTGCGGACGAAGATCTCCTTGAGCGGCGCCTTCTTCGGTGCCTCGCCCGCAGCTTCCATCCGGCGGAACTCGGGGGTGTCCTCGAGCTTGTTCCGCAGGTAGAGCCCGATCAGGCCGAGCGGCAGCGCGACGAAGAACGGGATCCGCCAGCCCCAGGCGTCGACCTGCTCGGGCGACAGGGACAGCGTCACGGACAGCACCACGAGGTTGCCGAGCACGTAGCCGGCCAGCGTGCCGAGCTCGAGGAAGCTGCCGAAGAAGCCACGGCGCTTGGTCGGCGAGTACTCAGCGATGAACGTCGCCGCCCCGCCGTACTCACCGCCGGTGGAGAAGCCCTGGATGATCCGCAGCAGCAGGATCGCGATCGGGGCCGCGATGCCCATGCTGTAACCACCGGAATACGTGGGCAGGACGCCGACCAGGAACGTGCAGCCGGACATCAACAGGATCGTGATGGCGAGGACCCGCTTGCGGCCGATCTTGTCGCCGAGCGGCCCGAAGAACGCCCCGCCGAACGGCCGGACGATGAACCCGACGGCGAGCAGCGCCAGCGACTTCAGCACGGCGTTCCCCTCGCCGGGGAAGAACTGCGTGCCGATGCTCACCGCGATCGCACCCGAGGTGAAGACGCCGTAGTCGTACCACTCGGTGGCGTTGCCCATGGCCGAAGCCCACACGGCGCGCTTGACGGTTCTCTCGTCCACTGACGGTTTGCCCGTCGTTGCTGCTGGTTCGCTCATGCCGGCGACGACTCCTCCCGTGCAGTGCCCATTGGGCCGTTCGAGCTCATCCGCCCAGTCTTGACCGGGTCTCCGGCGTCGGCAGCCTGAGCCGACAATTGTCTACAGTGGGGAACTTTCCGGCTACCGAGAGAGGTGGGCGGCTCGCCGTCCCGGGCCGCGCGCGCCGACCGGCTACCCGCCGGTTAACGTCAGCACATGAGTCGTGTTTCTCAACCCTGGCCGCCGGTGGCCGTGGAGCCCGCGGTCCCGCACCCGAAGGCGCCGGAGCCGGGCACGGAGCTCGGCGTGCACTTCGCCGAGTGCTTCGGGTGCGGTGACGAGGCCGACGCCGGGCTGCACCTGCGCTCGACCGTCGGCGAAGGCCAGGTCGTGCACTCGCGGTTCACCGTCACCGCGGCCCACCAGGGCGCGCCCGGGCTCGCCCACGGCGGCCTGCTGGCCTGCGCGTTCGACGAGGCGCTCGGCTCGACGGTCGGCAACCTCATGCGCCGCCCGGCGGTCACCGGCAAGCTCGAGACGGACTTCCGGCGGCCGGTCCCGGTGGGTTCGACGCTGTTCATCGAGGCCCGGCTGGACGGCATCGCCGGCCGCAAGATCTACGTCAGCGCGGACGGCCGCCTCGACGCCGAGGACGGCCTGATCGCCGTCAGCGCGCGGGCGCTGTTCGTCGTCGTCGGCTTCGAGCACTTCAACACGCACGGCGACCCGCAGGCGCTGGAGAAGCTGGCCGCGCAGCACGAGAAGAACCAGCGGGAACGCGGCGAACGCGACTGGGAGATCAACCCCTGACCTCGGTGTAAGCGGCACTTTCAGGTGAAAGTGCCGCTTCCGGGCTCAGGTGAGGGTCCGCGGCCGGATGGCGTTGGCCCGGTCCACCAGCTCGACGCGCTGCTCCATCGTGCCCGCCAGCCGCGCCAGCGCCCGGTAGCACCGCTCGAGGCCGAACCGCAGCTCGCGCTCTTCGAGCGGGCACCCCAGCACCCGCGCTCCCGGCGTCGGCTTGCCCTGCTTGAGCCACTCGTGCGCGGCTTCGAGCACGTTCGCGCTGAGCCGGGTCTGCCGTTCGACGTCCAGGCGAAGGCGTTCGAGCCGGGCCGACGCGTCGAGGAGGTCGTGCTCGGTGACCGGGGTCTCGCGGCCGTTGGCCTTGGTCGCCGTCGTCTTGATCTTGATCGCCGCGACCTGCGCGTCGACGTAGTGGGTCGAGGACGGCGGCACGGTCTCGAGCACCTCGACCGCGCTGGCCCGCGCGCCCTGCGCCAGGTAGACGCGGGCGAGGCCGAAGGCGGCGCTGACGTAGGTGCGGTCGGTGCGCCAGACCAGCTCGTAGAACCGCGCGGCGGCGAAGTAGTCGCCGACACCTTCGGCGCTGATGCCCAAGGCGAGCTTCGGGGCGATTTCGCCCGGCAGGTCGTCGTACACCGCTTCGAACGCGACGTGCGCCACCCGCGAACGGCTGCCGGCCAGCTCGATCAGGCCGCGGTACCAGTCGATCCGCCAGTCGTGCGGGAAGCCGTTCTTGATGGCCAGGTACTGCGCCGCCTGCAGCTGCCGCTGCGCCTCCGCGAGCTCGCCCAGCTCGATCCGGGCGCGCACGATCCGCAGCCGCACCTCGATCGACTCCCGCGGCGCGCCGGCCAGCGCCTCGATGGCCGCGCGCGGGTCGAGCGCGGTCGTGGTGGCGAGCACGCCCGCCGCCGGGTCGTCCGTGTCGACCTGCGGGATCGGCAGCCCGGCGACTACTTCGGCCGCGCCGGGCAGCGGCACGCTGGCGCCCGCCTCCGGCACCACCAGCTGCACGCCGAACGTGCGGCTCTCCGGGCCGAACACCGTGGACGCGCCGGGCCGCGGCTTGCCGGTGCCCAGCGCCATGATTTCGCGCAGCACCCCGGTGAGCTGGTCGGCCATCTCTTCGGCGGAGAGGAACCGCCGGTCCGGGTCGGCGTGCGTCGCGCGCCGCAGGAACCGGTAGTACGAACCGAACAGCGCGAACAGCGGGACCGCGTCCGGGCCCGGCAGGGTCGTCTTGAACTTGGTGGTGTAGCCGGTGAATTCGAAGCTCAGCACGGCGAGCGTGCGCCCGACGGTGAACAGGTCCGACACCACCGACGCGCCCTGCGTCGGCAGTTCCGGCGCGCTGTAACCGGTGGTGAAGAACAGCGGGCTCTCGTAGTCGTCGGTCCGGCGGACCGCGCCGAGGTCGATCAGCTTCAGCTGCTCGTTGGTCTGGATGACGTTGTCCGGCTTGAGGTCGCAGTAGAGCAGGCCCTGGCTGTGCAGGTAGCCGAGCGCAGGCAGGATCTCCAGGCCGTACGCGATGACCTGGCCGATCGGCAGCGGCTCCGGGCGGCGGCTTTCCCGGTGGTGCGCCAGCGCGAGCTGGCGCAGCGACTGGCCGCCGACGTACTCCATGACGATGTAGCCGACGGTCGTGCCGCTGTGGGCGTCCGGGTGCTGTACGAAGTTGTGGATCTTGACGATGTTCGGGTGCTCGACCTCGGCGAGGAACCGCTGTTCGTTGGCCGCGGCCGCCATCGCCGTCGCGTCCCCGGTGTCGATCAGTCCTTTGAGGACGACCCAGCGGTCGCTGACGTTGTGGTCCTGCGCCAGGTAGATCCAGCCCAGGCCGCCGTAGGCGATCGCGCCGAGCACCTCGTACTGGCCGCCGACGAGCTCGTGCGGCTGCAGCTTCGGGACGAACGAGAACGGCGCGCCGCAGTTCTCGCACTTCCCTTCCGGCACACCGGGTTCGCCGTCCTTGCCGCGGCCGACCTTCGCGTTGCAGCTGCCGCAGAACCGCTTGTCCTCCGACACCACCGGGTTCGTCAGCACCGCGGACGCGGGGTCGCGCGCGGGCACCGGCGGCACCTCGACCAGCCCGGCGCCGAGCCGGCCGCGCCGCGACCGCGACGTCCGCGACGACGTCCGCCGTGAAGTACCGGGGAACGAGCCGGGGCCGGAGCCCGAGCCGCTGCCGGTGCCCGTTCCGGTGCCGGTTCCGGTGCCCGTGTGCCGGCCTTCGCTGGTGCGCTCGGGCAGCACGCTTTCGGTGCCGGGGTCCGGCAGCGGGGCCCCGGGGCCGGTGTCCGGCCGCGGCGTCGGCGGCCGGATGCTCTGGGTCTCCGGCGCCGGTGCCGCGAGCACGCTGGTGGGCTGCGGCGCGTCGGGGTCCGGCCGGAGGGCCTGCGTCGGCTGGACCGGCGGCGCGACGGGGGTGATGCTGCCCGGCGGGCGGGTCGGGTCGTCCGCGCCCGGGATCGGCGCGCGTGCGGCGGACGGCTGCCCGCGCGGCGGCGTCGGCGGGCGGCGCACGGGCGCGTGGAAGACGGTCTCTTCCCCGCGGGACGGCTCGCCGTCGTCGAGGCGGCCCGAGATCGACGGCTCCGGCGTTTCCCAGCGCACCGGTGGCGGCGGTTGCCAGCTCGGCGTGGCCGCCTGCTGCGGCTCGCCGTCCGGCGCGGCGTGCCGAGCACGGCGCGGCTCCTCCGACACTGCTACCTCCCAGATCCCCGACGACGTGCGGGCATCGATCCTAGTCGCGACCGGCTCACTGGTACTGCGGCTGCGGCGGCGAAGCCGACCCCAGCGAAGGCTCCACCCAGTGGCGGTAGCTGTTCTGCCAGGCGCCGCTGTTGCGGATGTTCTCGAGCACGGCGTTGACGAACTTGACCATGTCTTCGTTGTCCTTCGGCACGCCGATGCCGTAGTTCTCCTGCGTGAACTGGTCACCGACGACCTGCAGCGTCGGGTCCTGCGCGGCCATCCCGGCGAGGATGGTGTCGTCGGTCGAGACCGCCTCGACCTGGCCCTGCTGGAGCATCACCAGGCAGTCCGACCAGTTGTCCACCGAGACCGCCACCGGCTTCGCCGGATCCGTCGCGATCTTCGCCAGCGACGTCGACTTCTTCGCCGCGCACACCTTCTTGCCGCTCAGGTCGGCCAGCTTGGTCGCCTTCGACTCCTTCGTGACCAGCAGCCGCTGCCCGGCGACGTAGTACACGGAGGAGAACTGGACGTCCTTCTTGCGCGCGCAGGTGATGCTGTAGGTCCGGACCACGATGTCGACCTGGTGCTGCATCAGGACGTCCTGGCGCTGCGACGAGGTGATCGCGCGGAACTGGACGTGGCCCTCGGGCGCGCCGAAGATCGAGCGGGCGATCTCGTTGACGAGGTCGATGTCGAAGCCCTCGAGGTTGCCCGAGGTGGGGTTGCGGAAGCCGAACAGGTAGGTCGTCTGGTCGACGCCGGCGATGAGCTTGCCGCGTTCCTTGATCTTCGCCATGGTCGAGCCACTGGGGATGGTCGTGCCCTTGTCCGGCGAGAGGCTGGCGAGCGGGTTGCAGCTGGTGTCGCTGCCCCCGCCGGCCGCCGCGTCCGGACCGCCGACGTGCGCGGGCTGCGGCCAGGCCGCGTCGCCGACCGGGGCCGGGTCGACCGGTTTCCCGGGGCTGCCGCAGGACGCCGCCAGCAGCGCGACGACCGCCAGGACGCCCGCCCGGACCGTGATGCCCCGCCTGTTCACCGGTACTCCCTCAGTCGCTCCCGGATCCCCATGGTGACACCCGCCGCGGCCACGATGGCCAGCACGGCCAGGCCGGGTGCGAGGAACGTCAGCGCGCGATCGCCGTTGTGGGTGTCGTCGAGGAATTGCTGCCTGCCGACGTCGATGGCCGCCTGGAGGCTGTCGTCGAGCCGCCGGAACGCCGGTGCCGAGCCGTCGGTCTTGTCCTCCAGCACGGCGAAGTCGACGGCTTCCTGGTACTGGCCGGCGTCGTCCTGGGCGCGGACTTCCTTGTGCGCCTTCAGCCAGTCGTTCGCGGCCTTCGTCGCGTCGGCGACCTTCGCGACGCCGTCGCCGTCCTTGATCAAGCCGCGGGCTTCGCCGAGCAGGCCGCCCTGGCCGTCCGGGCCGACGAGCTGGGCCGCGTTGGCGCCGAAGTCCTTCTCGTACGCCGCGCCGTCGCCGCGGGCGACCAGCGTCAGCGTTTCGTCGGCGCGGGCCTGCAGCGCGGCGATTCGCGCGCGGACCAGCACGTCGACGCGGTGCGAGCCGTCGTCCTGGCCGCTGCCGACCAGGCTGCCCTGCACGACCAGCGCGACCGCGCCCCACAGCAGGGAAACCACGACGGCGGCCGTCGCGACGACGAGCCCGACGTTGAGCAGCCGGTTGGTGCGCCGGGTCAGGTAGACCTGCGCCGCGACGAGCGCGGCCAGCAGGGCGACCATCAAGATGGTGGCGAGCCACGGGAAATCGGTGGCGCCGTCCTGCTCGTCGATCAGCCGCTCGGTGTCGACGCGGTAGAGGTCCTGGGCGGCCGGGAGGATCTTCGCCCGCATGAGCTCGGACGCCTCGCGGAGGTAGGACGCGCCGACCGGGTAGCCGAGCCGGTTGTTCGCGCGGGCCGTCTCGACGAGCCCCGTGTAGACGGGCAGCGACTGGTTGAGGACGTCGACCGGAGCGGCCGCGTCGGCGACGTCCGAAGCGTCGGACGCGGCCTTCGCGAGCGCGGCGCCGGCTTCGGCGACGTCACGCTCGTAGCGCTGGCGGAGTTCGGGCGGCTCGGTGCCGATGGAGAGGAACGCGCTCGCGGCGGTCGCGTCGGCGTCCGAGAGCGAGCGGTAGACCTGCTGCGCCGCGGCGGCGAGGGGCTCGCGGTGGTCGATGACGCCGGTGATCGCGTCGTCGCGGTCCTGCACCGACAGCGTCGCGGCCAGCCCGGCCACGAGCGAGAGCAGCACCAGCCCGACGGCGATCACGGTCAGCCGGCCCGGCGTGGCCCTGGTGGACCGGATGATCGCGCGAACCCCCTGGCCCGGCAGGTCCAGCAGCCCCAGCAGGCCGCTGCGGCTCCGGGCGCGGTCGCGGCCGTCCGGTGGCGACGGTGGGGATCCCGGCGCGGGCGCCGTGGACCCCGGGGCCGTCGCAGTGCTGGTCATCCCCGATTCCTCCCCCTGCCATCCGGGGCTTCGCCCCAGGCCGGGAGCTTCGCCACCGCCCTGAGCCCCCGAAAGCCGTACTCGCAGAAGGTAGCCGAGTCGCGGGGCGCGCAGCCACCGGCACCGCCCGCCGTCATCAGCACGTGATCTCGGCGTACGTGTTCCGGCGCACACCCGGTGATCAGGCCGGCACCTCCGCCAGGACGCGCCAGTCGCCGTCTTCCGGTCCCGACGTCAGTGCGCCGCCGGCGAGGGCGAGCCGTTCGCGCATGCCGGCCAGCCCGAATCCTTCACCTGTCCGGGTGAATGCCCCGAGGGCGTTGCGGACGTCGAGCCGGACGACGCCGGATGCGTAGCTCAGCCGCATCCGGACGTCCTCACCCGGCGCGTGCTTACCGGCGTTCGTCAGGGCTTCCCGCGCGATGCCGACCAACGCGACGACCGCCGCGGACGGCAGCGGCCGGGTTTCGCCGTCCGCGTCGAAAGCCACGGTGACGCGGTGGTCGCGGGCGTGCGCGGCGGCCGTCGCGGCGAGGGTTCCGGTGAGCGGCAGGACGTCCCGGCGGAGTGCGGCGACGGCGTCACGCGCCTCGGCCAGCCCGTCCGCGGCGAGCCGCCGCGACCGCCGGACGGCGCGCAGCGCACCGTCCACATCGGACCGCTCGGTGAGCAGCGCATCGGCGAGTTCGAGCTGCACCCCCAGTGCGCCCAGGGAATGCGCCAGGACGTCGTGCAGCTCGCGGGCGATCCGGGTGCGTTCGTCGAGCGCGGCGGCGCGAGCGTGTTCGGCCTGCGCGAACCGCGTCTGCTCCAGCAGCGCCTGGGCCTGCGTCGCCTGCACCTCGTACTGGCGGCGGTTGAGCCCGAGCAACACCAGCAGCAGCATCACCCCGGGGTCGGCGAGCGTCCCGCCGAGGGACTGCCCGGCGAGAGCGTGCGACGTCACCGCCAGTGCGATGTCCAGGAGGCCGAACCCGAGGATGGTACCGACGCTGACCGACGTGAGCGTCGCGAGCCGGCCGAGGGCGATGACGGACAGCAGGATCGCCGACGAGTCCCCGGCCCGGCCGACGATCGCCGCCGGCAGCGCACTCGCGACGGCCAGCAGCGCGGCCGCCGTCTTCGGCCGCCGGGGCGCGAGGAGGACGAAGCCCAGCCAGCAGGCCGTCGCGACGCCGTAAGCGGTCCAGATCCCCGGGTCCGTCTCGCGTGCGGTGAGCAGCGTCGCCGCGAAGAAGAGCGTGCCGAGCAGCTGCACCACGAGCCAGCTCGGCGCGATGGTGTCCGGCAGCAGGCGACGTTTCGGCACGACGCCCATCTTCCCCGGTGGGGACGTCAGCCGCGGATCGCCGGGGCGAGCGAGTGCGGGAGCACGGCTTCGGGGTCCGGCGGCCGGCGGACCACCACCTCGACGTCGTCGGCGAAGCGGTACGGCTTCGCGCCGAGGATGCCGCCGAAGTGGCGCCGCAGCCGGGACATCTCGGCGCGGACGGTGACCGTGCGGCCGGCGTCGCCGAACAGGTCGGCCGACAGCTCGGACGCCGACCGGCCGTCGCGGTGGCTGGCCAGCACGTACAGCACCTCGGCGTGGCGCGGGCTGAGCCGGTGCGTCCAGGTCCCGGCCGCACTGGCCACGGTGAGCTCGGGCTCGCGCGGCGACCGGACGTCGAGCACGACGCGGATGGGCGGCGCGGCCTCGTCCTCGGTCAGCCGGATCAGCCAGCCGCCGGGCACCGGCTCGACCGTGCAGCCGCCGTACGCCGGCAGCCAGACCCGGCCGGGCCCGAGGCCGGTGGGCAGCGCGATCCGGTCGGCCGGCGCGAGCCCGGCGGCCGCGGCGACCCAGCCGTGTTCGTCGGCCACCATCGCCCGACCGCCGACTTTCGCCAGCACCGGGACGGCGAAGCCGCGAAGCCGTTCGAGCTCGGTGAGGTGGGTGGTGCGCAGCTGGGCCTCCGCGAGCCGCGTCACGGCGTCGACCAGCGCCAACGTCGTCGCGTGCACGGTCGAGGCCGCCCCGGAGAGGTCGACGACGCCGAGCAGCCTGCCGTCCCGCGGGTCGTGCAGCGGCGCGGCCGCGCACGTCCAGGAGTGCTGGGCCCGTACGTAGTGCTCGGCGGAGTAGATCTGGACCGGGCGGCGCGCGACCAGCGCGGTGCCGATCGCGTTGGTGCCGACGGACTCCTCCTGCCAATCGACGCCTTCGACGAAGCCGAGCCCGTCGGCGCGACGCCGGACGGCGGCGCTGCCGTCCCGCCAGAGGACCTTGCCGCCCGCGTCGCCGATCACCATGATGTGCGCGGCCTGCTCGGCGAGGCTGATCAGCCCGCCGCGCAGGATCGGCAGCGCCGCGGCCAGCCCGCTCGCGCGGCGGCGAGCTTCCAGCTGTTCGAAGGTCAGGACGGGCGCGGCGGCCCGGCTGTCCGGGTCCAGGCCCAGTCGGCGCATCCGCTGCCAGGACGCGCCGATGACGGCCCGCGGACGGCTGGGCAGCGCCCGGCCGCTCAGGGCCGCTTCGTGCACTTGCGCGAGGACACGGGCGTGCCGTCGGGGATCCGCCCCGGCCGGCAACGCCGCCTCGAGGTCTCGCTGCCCCAACTGCCGCTCCTTGCGCTCTTGCCTCCTCGGAGTCTGCCTTTTCGATCCGGTGATCGGAAGGTGGCGCACATCGCGGTCAGCTTGTCCCGTTCCGGTCAGTACGAGACATAACCGTCGGTCTCCAGCTCATCCGACGGGGATTTCGGCGCGGACTTCGCCTCGCCGGCGGCGTCCTCGACGAGCGTCGCGACTTCGGCGTCGATGTCGTCGAGGACGTATTCGGCCAGCTCACCGGTGTCGGTGACGCGCGCGCGGAACCGCTGGAGGCAGTCGAGGCCGCCTTCGACGGACCGGGGGAAGCCGGTCTCGATCAGCGTCGGGCCACCACCTCCGCGGGCCCGGTCGACCGCCTCACCCGCCGCTTCGTGGACGGCGAAGAAGTCGGAGCCGTCGACAATCACACCGGGCACGCCGAGCCCTGCCACCCGATCGGCGTAGCCGGCATCCTCCGCGACGAAGATCACGGGGAGATTCCAGGCGGACGCGAGGTTCAGCGCTTCCAGCGTCGTCGCCGGGCTGGCGGCGCCGTCACCGAGGAAAGCCACGCCGACGCCGCCGGTCTTCTGCTGTTTCGCGGCGAGCGCGGTGCCGCAGACCAGCAGCGGGACACAGCCGAGCGGGCCGTCCGAGAGGTCGATGATTCGTCCGGAGCCGGTCTTGCGCCCCTGGATCTCGGCCATGATGGCCCGGACGCCGACACCCTTGGCGATGCGGTGGCCGTGGTTGCGGTGGATGCCGGCGATGGCGTCACGGCCGTCCAGGTGGCGGCAGACGCCGGTGGCCAGGGCCTCCTCACCGGCGTACCGGCTCCCGAACTCCGGGAAGTCCGCGCGCACGCACTCTTCGAAGACCCGGATGGTGCGCATCACGCGATACGCACCCCGCAGGGCGTCCGTCATCTTCGACGCTCCTTCCCCAGTTCGGTATCCGTGCGCAACAGCCCTTTCCGCGCCGCCTCCGCCATCGCCGCCCGGACGTCGACGACCCACGGCCCGTCCGGCTTGAGCTCGACGAACGCGCTCTCCCCGGTCTTCAGCTCGAGTTCGCGCTCACCGTCGAGTGCGATGACCCCGCCCGCCGCGGCGAGCTCGACGCGCACGCCGGGGTGGAGGACGCCCCAGCCACGCACGCCGACCGGCCGCACGAGCCCGGGCGCGATCGGCGCGTGCACGACGTACGGCGTATCCCCGACCGGGCCGAGCTGGAGCGCGACACCGTCCGGGCTCGACCGCGGGCTCGGACAGAGCTGGCCTGGAATGCTCGACAGACCGATGCCGTCCGGCTCGGCGAAGGTGCAGTACAGCTCGGTGAGCGACGACGGGTCCCACAGCGCCCGCGCCCCGATGTGCCTGCTCAGCGACACGCAGACGTCGACGAGCGCGATCTCGCGGCGCGCTTTCGTGACGACCTCGAGCACGCTGGCGCGGTGGGTGACGAGGTCGGGATCGATCTGCCCGGTGGCGATCAGCCCGGCGGCGAGGCCGGCCACAGTCGCCTCCCGCATCTGCGGGAAGACGTTGTTGGTCCCGGTGGAGAGGGCGATCAGCGGCACGTCTTCGCAGGCCGCGGCGGCAACGCGGGCGGTGCCGTCCCCACCGAGGACGACGATGACCCCGGCGCCGGCCTCGACCATCCGGCGCACCGCGTTCGTCGTGTCCGCGGCGGTGCCGGTGATCGGGTCGTCCTCGCAGAAGTCGACCTTCGGCCAGGCGCCACCGCGCCCGAGCGCGCGCAGGACCGCGGCGGAGATCCCGCCGAGATCGGTCGAGACGAGAGCCCGGTCGAGCCCGGTGACGGCGAACGCCGCCAGCAGCCGCTGGACCATGTTCGCCTTCTCCGCGGTGGGGAACACCGACGCCTGCGCGACCAGCCGGCGGATGTCCCGCCCCGAAGCGGGGTTCGCGACGATCCCCGCCACCGTTTCGCCCACCTGACCTCCCGTTCTTTCACCGGAGGACAGGAGACTCCGTGATCCGGTGGAGCGGAAGGGTTGCAGGGCGTTGCAGTGTCGTTCGTGCGCGCTACGAAAGCGACGCAAATCACACGGGGTGTCTCACCCGGTGATTTCCAGTGGACTGTCCACGCTGGAGTTGCCGGGAGGGGCTACGGGACCAGGTCGACCACACCCTCGTAAGTGAAGCCGGCTTCCTCGATGGCAGCGCGGACGTCGCCCTCGGCCAGCGCGGCTTCAGCGCGCACGCGGACCCGGCCGGCCGGAACGTCGACGTCCACTTCGGCCACTCCGGGCAGCGCCGCGACTTCGTCGGTCACCGACTGGGCGCAGTGCCCGCAGCTCATCCCGGAAACGGCGTAACCGTGCTCGATCATGGTGCGCAGCCTACGAAAAAGGCCGCCACCCCGAACGGGTGACGGCCCTTTCCCAAGATCAAAGTCAGATGACGGTGACCGACGTGGCCTGCGGGCCCTTCTGGCCCTGGCCGATCTCGAACTCGACGCGAGCGTTCTCTTCCAGGCTCTTGAAGCCGTTACCCTGGATCTCGCTGTAGTGAACGAAGACGTCGCCGCCACCGTTGTCGGGGGTGATGAAGCCGAACCCCTTCTCGGAGTTGAACCACTTCACGGTGCCCTGAGTCATAAAAAATCTCCATGTGTAACACAAAAAAACAGGAAGCCACTTCGGCCACCCGGGTCAGTACCAGGACGGTTTGCTTCCTCGGCGAGGAGACACTACGCCCGCTGAATTCTGCGAGCGTGACTCAACACGAACACAAAAAACGAGACCTTAAGTAGTAAAGCACACCATCGCCAGGGCGGACAAGCCGTCTTCACCCCGGCAGGGTGAGCTATTCGCCACTCGCCGGGCGCAGCCCCTCGCTCGCGAAGGGCGAACGCCACGTCGCGTCGCGGTCCGCGGCCACCACGGCGTCGTCGTGGACTTCCGCGCTGGCGCTGAACTGCACCGGTACGACGCCGGAGACCTTCCGTGCCGGTTCGGAGGCGTGCTGGTGATCGGTCACGTCGAAACTCCCCTCGTTCCCTGCCCGCTTCGGCGCGGGTCATGACCGTGATGGTGCCAGGCGGCACCGACAGAAACCGGTTGTCTCCCGCCGGGACCCGGCCGGGAAGGTTCAGCGGCGAACCACCACCGGAACACCGCCAGGTTACCCGAGCCAACGCCCTGCTACCACACGAAATTCCCGGCTTTGCCGGAACGAAACACGACAAAACCCTTACTGGGCGGGCGGTTGCGGCCGCGCCTGGCCGAGCAGGGCCGAAATCCGCACGTCGGGAGTCACCACGTCGGGATCCGTGCGCACGTCGATGACGCACGGCCGCTGCCGCACCAGCGCACTGGCGACGATGGGCTCGAGCTCTTCACGATCGTCCACCGTGTACCCGGCCGCGCCCAGTCCACGCGCCCACGAAGCGAAGTCGGTCAACGGGATGGAGACCCCGGTGAGCCTGCCGTACGTGCGGGCCTGGTGCATCGCGAGCGCGCCGTGCACGCCGTTCTGGAAGACGACCACCATCACCGGTGCCCGGTACCGGACGGCCGTTTCGATCTCCTGGCCGGTCATCAGTGTCCCGGCGTCCCCCACCATGGCCACGACGGTCCGCCGCGGCTCGGCCAGTTTCGCCGCCACGGCGGCCGGCACGGCGTAGCCCATCGCGGCGTTGCTCGGGCCGAGCTGGCTGCGCGGCGCCGTGAAGCACCAGTAACGGTGCATGAACTGCGCGAAGTTGCCCGCGTCACTGGTGACGATGGTGTCCTCGGGCGCCAGCTTGCGCAGCACGCGGACGACGTCGACCGGGTGCACCCGGGTGTTCCCGCTGGTGTCGGGCGGGGTCATGAAGGTGTGGACGGCCGCGTTCGCCGCCGAAGCCCGCCTCGCCCGCGGCGACGCCACCTCCCGCAGCTCCCGCAGGAACGGCTCGACCTCGGAGTCGACGCGGAACGTCAGCCCCCGCCGCTTCGGGCTGACGTCGATGCCGGTGCCGACCATGACCAGCGTCTGCTGCGCCGTCGGATAGCGGTAGGCCTGTGTCGTCACCTCGTCGAGCTGGGTGCCGAGCGCGAGCACGAGGTCGGCGCGCTCGAGCGCGTCCAGCTGCCGGGCCGGGATGCCGAGCCCGAGGTGCCCGGCGTAGCGGGCGTGGTTCTCCGGGAAGGCGTCCTGCCGCCGGAAGGCGTTGTAGACGGGCAGCGCGAGCTCGTCGGCCACCGCGATCAGCTCGTCCCGCGCCGACCGCGCCCGGCCGCCGACGATGACCACCGGGTACTTGGCCTCGTCCACCAGTTGCGCCACGGCGTCCGCCGAACGGCCCAACGTGCCGGACGCCGGTGGCCGCACCCGCGCCATCGGCTTCGCCGCGTCGTAGGGCATGCCCCAGATGTCGCAGGGCACGCCGAGCACGATCGGCCCCGGCCGTCCTTCCTGCGACGTCGTCAGCGCGTGCGCGAGCAGCCCCGGCAGGCTGTCCGGGTCGGTCACCCGCAAGGTCGACTTGGCGATCGACTCGAACATGGCCGTGAGGTCCGACGTCGGCAGCTCCCCCGACGACGACGGCATCGGCTCGGTCGCCGGCGTCTCCAGCAGCACGACCATCGGCGTCTCGTCCTGGTACGCCGTCTGGACGCCGATGGCCAGGCTCGCCGCGCTCGGCCCGCGGCTGGCGAGCAGCACGGCGGGACGTTCGGTGAGCTTCCCCTCGGCCTCCGCCATGAAGGCCGCGCCCGCGTCGTGACGCGCCGAGACCAGCGTGATCTCCCGCTCGCGTTGCAGGGCGTCGAGCAGTTCCAGGAAGGACTCACCGACCACCGCGTATACGCGGCGGACACGCGCCTCGGTCAGGATCCGCACGGCCGTCTGGGCGACGGTCGCTCCCAGTTGGTATCTAATGAGGAGAGCTTAGGCGGGCACCGTTCAGTGCAGTCAAGTGATCTTCGCCGAAACCCGGTAAGGATGGGCTGAATGTCCGCTTTGACCGACTGGTAGCCGATCAAGGGAGCGAGGACCACCGACTTGGCCGCGACGGAACATGAAACCGTTTTTACTTATGGTGCCCCGGCGTTGAAGTACGGCACCGGCGCCAGCGACGAGATCGGGTACGACCTGACCCAGTACGGCGCGCACCGCGTGCTCGTCGTGACGGACCCGCAGGTAGCCGCAACCGGCTGGCCGCGCCGCATCGCCGACGGCATCGCGGGCTACGGCATCGAGACCGAGATCTTCGACGGTGTACACGTCGAACCCACCGATGTCAGCATGCAGAAGGCGGTTGACTTCGCGCGCGGAACCGGTCCGTACGACGCCTTCGTCGCCGTCGGTGGCGGGTCGGCCATCGACACCGCCAAGGCGGCGAACCTGCTGACGAGCAACGACGGCGACCTGATGGACTACGTCAACGCCCCCGTCGGCGGTGGCCGCGCACCGGACCGCCCGCTGAAGCCGCTGGTCGCGGTGCCCACGACCACCGGCACCGGCTCCGAGAGCACCACGGTCTGCGTCCTGGACGTGTTGTCGCTGCGCGTCAAGAGCGGGATCAGCCACCTGCGGCTGCGCCCGACCCTGGCCGTCGTCGACCCGCGGCTCACCGTCAGCCAGCCGCCGGGGGTGACCGCCGCCAGCGGCATGGACATCCTGTGCCACGCCGCCGAGAGCTACACCGCCAAGCCGTACACCGAGTTCGAGCGCAAGCGCCCGGAACAGCGCGTGCCGTACTGCGGCTCGAACCCGCTGGCCGACATGTTCGCCGAGCAGTCCCTGCGGCTGCTGTCGTGGGCCCTCCCGGCTGCCGTGCGCGACGGTTCCGACCTCAAGGCGCGTGAGGCCATGGCGCTGGCCGCGACGTTCGCCGGGCTCGGGTTCGGCAACGCCGGCGTGCACATCCCGCACGCGAACGCCTACCCGATCGCCGGCCAGGTCAGGGATTTCCACCCGGACGGCTACCCGGGCGACGAACCCATGGTGCCGCACGGCATGGCCGTCTCACTGACCGCGCCCGCCGCGTTCCGCTTCACCTTCGACGCGGCACCGGACCGCCACCTGCGCGTCGCGCGCCTGCTGGCGCCCGACTTCGAGTGGCCCGGCGACTTCGCCGACCACCTGCCCGCGGTGCTGATCGACCTGATGCGGCAGATCGGCATCCCGGACGGCATCGGTGCCGTCGGCTACACGGAGTCCGATGTGGACTCCCTGGTCCAGGGAACCCTCAAGCAGCAGCGGTTGCTGGCCACCGCGCCGCGCGAGGCGTCCGCGGAGGACCTGTCGGACATCCTGCGCGAGTCGGTGTCGCTGTGGTGAACGGGTACCCGCACTGGCAGACGGTTCCGCTGCGCTGGAAGGACAACGACGTCTACGGGCACGTCAACAACGTCGTGCACTACTCGCTGATGGACACCGTGATCAACACGTGGCTCATCGAGCAGGGTGGCCTCGACATCGAAGCCGGGGCGGTGATCGGGTTGTGCGTCGAGTCGCACTGCGGGTATCACTCATCGGTTTCCTTTCCTGGTTCGCTGCGGGTCGGGTTGCGGGTGGCGCACCTCGGGAAGTCCAGCGTCCGCTACGAGATCGGGATGTACGCAGCCGACGAGTCCCTGGTCGCCGAAGGGCACTTCGTGCACGTCTTCGTGGACCGCGAGTCCCGCCGGCCGGCTCCGGTTGCCGGCAAGTTGCGCGAGGCACTGGAAGCACTGCAACCCGGATGACGTACACCGCCGCCGGTTCACCTCCTTCCGCCGGTGTCGAGTCCGGGCCGTGTTCTTCCCGCACTTCCGATCATGCACCACGACGGCGACAGAACCGGCCGATCAGCTCGAGTTGTCCACAGGCCCCGCGAACATCGGCGAGTTGTCCACAGATTTCCGGCGAGGGGTTCCGCGGCCCTCCGACGGCGATAAGCTGGAAAGCGCATGAAATCGGTCCACAGTGGACGAGCAGTCTCTGCACCGAGCAGTTGGTAACACGGATGGCGGCCTAGGCGTCGATCCGGTTGCGGCAGCAGAGTGGTCAGCAGACGGCTTGGAAGTGGTTTTGGGCCCGTCGCCGGAAGACGCCCCGGCGTCGGTCGCGGAGCCACGCACAGAAGTGGACTCACAGTGGTTGCGCGTCCGCTCCCGGCAGGCGCCCCTGCGAGCGACGCGCCACTGCCACACGCGGTCTGGTGGAGATTGCGGATTCGTCGCCGGAAGGCGCCCCGCCGACAACCACACCACCACCCGCAGACGGCCTGGTAGAGGTCGCGGATCCGTTGCCGGAAGGCGTCCCGCCGGCGGCCGCACCCCTACTGCAGGCGGCGGGCCCCTAGTACTGGGTGGCCGGCTGCCTGCACCGGCCGTCGTGGCGCCACCGGTCAGCGACCGGTGGCCGGCTGGGATGGCGTACTCCCCAGGAAGGGCAACACTTCCTGGCCGTCAAGAAGGGCAGCGAGAGAAAGGAGGATCCCCGCGCTGCCCGTCTTGACGTCCATCGACAGGCGCAGCAGCCCGTTTCCCGGGAAGGCGAGGCCGTCCTTGTACGGCACCGCGTACCAGGCCAGCCACCCCAGGTGCTGGTCGATCGCCGCGCGGATCGGCTGCTCCGCGTCCGGGTTCGTGGCCAGTGCGACCGCCAGTCCGCACCGGCCGTTGAGCAGGCCCGGGTGGACGACGAACTCGCCACGGCACGATTCGCGCAGAGCTGGGACGCTCTCGCAGACCTCGGCGTCCGGGCGGTGGCGCGCCAGCTGCTCGGCGACCAGGAGGATCCCGGCGCTGCCGACGCCGGCGTAGGGCGACGTCCGGACAGAGCCATCGCGAACCTGCAGCGAGCCGTCGTCGGCCTCGATGCATTCTTCGAGGTCGCGGCACAGCGCCTGGTCGGCGAACGACAGCCAGGCCGGCTCGCCGGTGCGTTCGAAGAGCCGGAGGAACAACAGCGCGGGCCCGGACCAGCCGGACAGCAGGCCGGCGCGGGCGGAGTTCCCCGGCGGCGCCGCGGTCTCCAGTGCTTCGGCCAGCCGGACGGCCGTGGTCAGCGCCTGACGGCCGAACTCGTTGTCCTGACGGACCGTCGCGAAGTGCAGCATGGTCAATCCCATGCCGGCGAGGCCGCTCTCCAGGGAATGGTCGGTCGTCTGCTCCACGAGCCGCGCGGAAGACGCCAGCAGCTTGCCGGCCTCGTCGTGGTACCCGAAGTGCTCCAGCACGTACGCGACACCGGAGCTGCCGTCGTAGAAGCCGGGCCGGGTCGGCGGGTCACGATGGACCGATTCGAGCAGCCAGCGCTCGTACTCGGGGAAGCGACCGGCGCCGGTGACGTCGAGGGCGTGCAGCACGCCCGCAGCACCGACGCCGAAGCAGGCACCGCCGACGCGGAACTGCTCGATGTCCCCGGGGAACAGCCGGTCCTGGCGCGAGGGGGTCGCGCCGGCCAGGATCGCCTCGGCGATCTGCTTGCGGACCAGCGACCAGTCCGGTTTCTCCTGGTCGAGCTCGGGGTGGCCCGACGCCGGCTCCGCCGGTACCTCACGCCGGGCCAGCGCCGCGACTGCGGCATCGGCGTACCCCCCGGGCAACGCGAACCGGCGTTCGACGAAGCCGGCGAAACGACGCAGCTTCGCCGGAGCGAGCTCTAACAGCGGCGATAGCGGGAGGAACAGCCACAGCCTCAACGCCGCGACCGCGTGCTCGTCGATCTCGAAGCCGGCGCGATCGGCCGGAGCGCGGAAGCCGGGCGCACCCGGTGCCGGGCGGTCGCCGGACTCGACGTCGAACGCCGTCTCGAAGTCGGTCAGCGAAATCCGGTCGTGGTGGTCTTCGTCGATCAGGATGTTGAGCGGGTGCAGGTCGCCCAAGACGATGCCGCGGGCGTGGACCTCCTCGATCGTCTTCTGCACTCCCGCGACGATGTCCAGCGCGCGGCGCGCGTAGGCGGCGAGGTCGCCGACCGTCGTGCTGCGCCTGGTCAGCGGGTAGTTGCGGGTCAGCCAGTCGGCCAGCGAGGTGCCTGGCAGATACTCCATGACCAGGTAGTGGCGCTCCGAGGCAGTGAACCGCTCGAAGACGCGTGGCACGCCCGGGACACCGGCGAGCCGATTGAGCACCTCGTGTTCACGGCGCAGCCGTTCGACGGCGTCGGTCCGCGCTTCGTCGAGGCCGGCGTACGGACGGGCCTCCTTGAGGACGACTTGGTCACCGCCCGCCTCGGGGTTGGCGAGGTAGCTGCCGCCGCCGTTCGAGACGCGCAGGGGGCTCGCCATCCGGTAGGGGAACCGGGCCGGGACGCCCCCTTTGCTCGCGGAGATACCGCTATGCAGACAAGCCGGGATCTTCACCCAATCGGGCACGGAGAACGTCGAGCCACACTTGTCGGGCACCAGCCTGCCGTCCGGCTTGCGGACCGCCGGGACGCGGTTGCCCGCGTGTTCGACCCACTGTTCGGCGAATCCGCCGTAACGCACGTAGACGGGCCCGTCGCCGTGCGGCAGGCCACTCGGAATACCAGGCCCGTGCTCACCCTTGAGCCGCACCGACAGGTCCGCAAGCACCCGCTCGAGTTCGTTGTGATCGACCGGGTAAATGGTCGCCAGCTCGCACCCACCGACACTGGAGGCATATTTCGAATTCCGCGCGAGCAGGGTCAGCACCGAGCGGAGGTGCCGGCAAGAGACCTGGTGCTCGATACAGCTCTCGTACACCTGCGCGAGCACTCGGCGCGCGTTGTCCAAGCCGGCGGAAACGTGGATCTGCCAGCCCTGAGCGGGGAGAACCCGGCCTTCAGGGCGCACCTCGCGCCAGACCCCGCGATCGGTGGCGGCCCAGCCGACGTCCGGAGCGGGGAACGCCGTGGCGAAACCGTCGACCGGCGCACCGTTTTCCTGCAGTTCGTCGTAGAACAACAGGTCGGCGAAGCAAAAAGCTTCGTAGCGCAGATCCATCCGAGATACCCCTCCGTGCGACGCCCCGGGCACACGGTCCTGGGGCAATGCATATTGCCCCACGTCGAACGCCCTGCGCCAATCCGCCAACCCGGCAGTTCAACTGGGCTATCCGAGGTAGGCAAAAAGGACCCTTATCTACCAGCAGGTGCACTCAGGGTGATCTTTGCTAGCCGAACTACCACACCATAGTGGCGTAACATGAAGCTCTTTCCGGCATTTCCCCAGGTCCACCGTAGGATCCGGCAGGATATTTCGCCGAATTGGCAGAATGCCATCAAGCTCGGCCCGTGATCGATTTTCCCAATAGGCGCCGATCGCGTAGGCGTGCCGGCTACGCAGGACCCCGGTGGTGGCCCGCGCCACGCTCGCGGTACCTCGGCGGACGGGCCGACCGGTACCACGGAGTAAGTTGGCGACCGGCGGACCGGAAGGAGGAACGGGTGGTCTTCGGATTCGCCGTGACGGTTGCTGTGGCTGCCACGCTCGTCGCGCTCTGGAGCTTCGTCCAGTCGGCTCGCAACCGGCTTCCGGACAACCCGCTCCTGATCGCGCTCGCGGCCCTCGAACTGCTGCTGGTCGTGCAGCTGGTGATCGGGATCGTGCTGCTCGCCGGCGGGGACCGGCCCGGCAGCCTGGCGACTTACCTGGCCTACCTGATCGGCTGCCTGGTCGTGCTGCCCGTCGGCGCCGCCTGGGCGCTGGCCGAGCGGAGCCGGTCGAGCACCGCGGTGCTCGGCATCGCCTGCCTGGCCATCCCCGTGATGGTGCTGCGACTGAACGAGGTGTGGAGTGGAGCAACAGCGTAGGACGGCCAGCGGCCCCGGACGGGTGCTCGTCGCCGTGTACGCGATCTTCGCGCTGGCCGCGACGTCGCGGGCCGGCGTCCAGATCGGCACGAAGTTCCACGAAGCCCCGCTCGCCTACCTGCTCTCGGCGTTCGCCGCGGCCGTCTACATCGTCGCGACGATCGCGCTGGCCCGCCGTGGCGACGACTGGTGGCGCGTGGCCCTCGTGGCCTGCTCGATCGAACTGCTGGGCGTGCTGACGATCGGCACGCTGAGCCTCGTCGACGCGGCCGCCTTCCGGCACCCGACCGTCTGGTCGGTCTACGGCGAGGGCTACCTGTTCATCCCGCTGGTGCTGCCGGTCGTCGGGCTGTACTGGCTGCGGAAGACCGCCCCGGCGAAGATCGCCGCCTGAATCTGACTCCTCCACCGCCGAACACCTCTCTGACCGGCGCGGTGTCCGGCCGATCCGCTCGCCAGACCTCGGCCGTCACCGCCATGTCTCCCGCAAGCTCTGGGTCGAGCGCGGAACAGTACGGGAACTGCAGGTAGTCCACATCCGGAAATAAATACGGATTCGACCGGCGACTTTCGTCGGTTCCGGACATTCACCGAAAACTCGGACAATCGTCGAGTTCGGTCCCCACCGGCTTTCCCCGTGCGGTTCTCCCCGCGCGAAAAGGAGTGAGCGTGAAATTCGGCAAGTTCGTCCTGCTGGCCGCGAGCACCGCACTGGCCGTCGTCGGCCTCGGCGGTCCGGCGGCCGCCGACAGCACCCCGCAGGCCCAGCCGTCGATCATCGGCGGCAGCACCGCCACGAGCGGCCCCTGGGCGGCCCGGCTGTTCGTCAACGGCCAGCAGAACTGCACCGCGACGATCATCGCCCCGCAGTACATCCTCACCGCCAAGCACTGCGTCAGCAGCTCCGGCACCTACACGTTCCGCATCGGCAGCCTGGACCAGTCGAGCGGCGGGACGATGGCCACCGGCTCCACCATCACGCGCTACCCAGGCTCCGCCGACCTGGCGATCGTCCGGCTCACCACCTCGGTGAACGCCACCTACTCGCCGCTCGGCAGCGTCGGTGACGTCTCGGTCGGCCAGAACGTCTCGGTCTACGGCTGGGGCGCGACCAGCCAGTGCGGCTCCGAGATCAACTGCCAGTCGCGGTACCTGAAGGTCGCGACGGTGCGGGTGAACTCGATCAGCTGCAGCGACTACAACGGCGGCGTCGCGGTGTGCGCGAACCGCGTCAACGGCATCACCGCCGGCGGCGACTCCGGCGGCCCGATGTTCGCCTCCGGTCGCCAGGTCGGCGTCGCGTCGACCAGTGACCGGTCGAACAACACCGCGTACACGAACATCACGCGTTATCGCAGCTGGATTTCCCAGGTGGCCGGGGTCTGATTCCCGGAGGCCCGGAAAAGGGCCCGGTCGCACGACCGGGCCCTTTTGCCGTCAGGACGTCGAAATGTCGTCGAGCTGTTCGGCGGCGGGCCGTACCGGATAGAGGTCCCCGCCCGGCTCGACCGGCACCCGCGGCAAGGCCGTCCGCGCCGCCTTGTCACCCGCGTCGGCCGCCGCGTGCAGGACGTCCAGTGCCGCGTACTGCCGGAAGTCCAGCTCCGGATACGGCCAAACGGACTGTCCCTGCGTAGCTCCCGGGATCAGGAAGTCGACCGCGGAGAACAGCGTCGCGCCGCTCGGTGCGGTGTAGTGCCACAGGTCGACGCCGACGTGCTTGCCGAGCTGCGCGAGCCGGGTCAGCGCGACCAGGTTGAACGCGGAGTAGTGCCAGCTGCGGGTCCGGCTCGCCTCCTGCGGCTGGTAGCCGTTGACCTCGACCTGTGGCGCGATCCGCTTCGGCCCCGCGTCCCGCGCGATGGCCGCGGCCAGGTCCCGCTGCCCCGTGCCGAGGGCCAGCGAGGCGACGAGCATGTCGTAGAAGCTGCCGTGGTTGTTCTGGGCCTTGCCTTCGTCGGTCCCGTTCTTGCTGGTGCGCAGCCAGTCCAGGAACTGCGTGTACCAGCCGGTCATGCCGGACTGGTCGGTTTTCGTCCAGCCGGGAGCGCCCGTGGCCAGGATGGCGGTCGCGTCGACGACCTGGCTCAGCGTGTAGGAAAACTCGATGATGCCGATGCCCCGGCCGTCGACCTTGCACGGGATGCCCTGGGCGAAGTTCATGTTCGGGTTCATCTTCGTGGCCGCGTCGAGGAACCACGTGCGCAGGTCGAGCGCCGCGCGCTGGGCGTACCGCGCGTCCCCGGTGTAATACCAGGCGAGCGCGAGCCGGTAGATCGCGGCGAACGCCTGACCGCGGTAGGCGTGGTCGGTGATCTCGTCGACGATTGGGTTGCGCTGGCCGTCACGCTGCACGAACGGGCAGCCCCAGGGGTTCTCGGCGGTCGGCTGGGTGGTCGGCCACCAGTAGGGCGCGAGGCTGAGGTAGTCGTGCTTGTCACCGCTGGGCGGGACCTGTTTCTTCGAGGTGACGCTCCACGGCCCCGCCGTGAGGTCGGTTTTCGCGGCCGCGAGCAGGTTGTTCAGCGCGGTACGAGACGTTTTTTCGCCGACAAGAGCGGCGAACTTCGTCCGAAGCAGCTGCTGGCCGTCGAGGACGGCGGTCTGGGGCGCGCAGACCGGCCCGATGACCGGGACGGTGCAGCCGGTGGGTCGCGTCGCGGCCTCGGCCGGCGCGGCGAACGACGTGGCGGCGAGGCCGAGCACGGCGAGCGCAGCCACGACGGTGTGGCGGAAAACCATGTCCGCTCCATTCACAAATATGAACATCAAACCTGTGAGTGAATGGAGGGTACGCACGTGAACGTCACAGAAGCAATGCTTGGTCCAGACCTTCCTGCCCGAAGCAGGGGAACCGTCAGCCGGGGAAGTCCCGAGGCCGGAAGAAGGCGACGAGCCGCGCCGTGCGGAGCGCGTCCCACGGATCCGTGGTGGCGAGCACGGCCGCGGCGCCGGTGGGGAACTTGGCCTGCACCTGCCGGGTCTCTTCCCCGTGACCGGCGAGGTGCAGGGTCAGGTCGCTGACACCAGGCTCGTGCCCGACGAGTGCAAGCGTGGTGACTCCGGACGGCGTCCGGCGAGCCGCGTTCAGCAGTTCGGGAACGTCGGCACCGTAGAGGGCGTCGTCGTACTCGACGGACGGCGGCGCGGGAAGTTCGTCGCTGACGCGCAGCCAGGTTTCCCTGGTCCGCCGGGCGGTGGAGCAGACGACCAGCTCCGGAACGTGTCCCTCCTCGGCGAGCCACCGGCCGAGCCTGGGCGCGTCACGCAGGCCACGGGGCGCGAGGGGCCGCTCGTGGTCGGGAAGGCCGTCCGACCAGTCCGACTTCGCGTGCCGGAGAACGATGAGCCACCTGGTCACGTCCATGCTCGCCACTCTAACGGCGAGGTTGCTCGACGGGCCCACCGCGGACACGACCCGCCCGGCCACCTTCGCCGGGTCGCGGACCACCGCGGTGACGTCGTGTCCGGCGGCGGTGACCTGTTCGAGCAGGAGGCGGCCGATGCCGCCGCTCGCACCGAAACAGTGAGCTTCACTACGGATTCCCTATCGCCAAAGGGTTCTGCGGTGAACGCCGCATCACGTCGCGCCAGTCCGCCGGCCAGTTCGCCAGGCCGATGGCCGCCATGATCACCAGGTGGATGGGTGCCGCGACACTCTGGTAGAGCTCGTCGTGGTTGACGATGTGGGTGGTGACCGCACCGGTGAGCACCAGAACCAGGGTCGCCGCGGCCAGGAACCGGGGCCGGCTGCCCGGAACGACGAGGAGCACCGCGCAGACCAGTTCGATCGCGCCGACGACGAACCGGAACCAGGTCGGGTAGCACCCAATCGGCGAACTTGACCGAGTACGCCGGTCCGGTGAAAGTGGGGCCGGACCAGAACTTGGTCACGGCGCCCAGGGCGAATTCGACGGCGAGGAACCAGTAGAACGCGGTGCGCAGTCGTCGGGGCCACACTCGGGTGGGCATGGGTTCGTTCCTTTCGAGGGGAACGGGGGGATAAGCCCTTGGCGCGATTCGCCGGCTGCCGGGGACAGCGGGCCGTGGCCTCAGCCCAGCTCACGTGGAGATGAAGAAGCCGACCTGGCCGATCGCCACGGCGAGGGTGGCGAGCCCCTTGCCGTCGTAGTGGGTCGCCGACCGGGCGTACAACTCATGGCGCGGGTGTCCTTTCCGGACTTCGGTGTGGTCACTTCTCTGACGGATGGCGGGTCGGGGAAGTAACCGGATCCGGCGACGGGCTCGCGGGGTGTAGCCGCTGGGGGGGCGTTCCGGGTGGGTGTGCCTCCCAGCTGGGCGGCGGTGGCGGCGACGCTCGTCAGGATCACCACCTGGAAAACCGGCGCGGCGAACAGGTCGCCGAACGCCAGCGCGTAGGAGGTCCGGACTCAGTTCAGGTCGGTCTCAGCGATGTTCAGTCCATCGCGATGGCGGGCGGCCCGACAGCGGCTCCTCAGGAGGCCGTAGCCGCGTGGTGGACCGCAGCGGCAAGCCGGTCGTGTTCCGGATAGGACCAGTCGAAGGAAAAGCGGCGGCGGGTGTAGCCGAAGGCGATCCCGCTGACCGGGTCGGCGAACGCTTCCGAGCCCGCGGATCCGTTGTGACCGAAGGCGTTCGCGCTCAGAAACGGGTAGCGCGCGCCCTTGGCCTGGAACCCCAGGGCGTACTGGCCCGCCTCGCCGGTGACCAGGTCGCGACCGGTGGAGTGCAGCATGACGAACTCGTCCAGGGTGCCGGGTTTGAGCAGCGCGGCACGTCCGTCCAGGTCGAAGGCCAGGGCCGCGTACATCCCGGCCAGCGCCCGGGCGTTGCCCACCCCACCGGCGGAGGCCTGGCCGAGCGCGCGCATCCGCCACAAGCCAGTCGGCTCCATGAACACCGAAGACCTCCGTGTCCTCCTGCTCCAGCAAGAAAGCCTCGACGTGCTGGTCCCCGTCGCGCTGACCCACCTCGACCAACGTCGTCGCGCATCAGCCCCTGGCCCGAGCAGCCGAGGCCCTTGGCAACCTCGACGACCACGACGCACCACACGACACCATCTGGCAACAGATCCATTATGGACAGATCGATCGCCGCTCGGCTGGCCAGGCGCGAGGCCCCCAGCGCGCACGACTGTGGGAATGTGCCGGCTCACCCGCCCGCGCTCAGTCGCAACGACCTCGGTTTGGCGCAGCACGCCGCGCTGGACGCGACTCACACCCAAATCCGAGGAGGCGGCCTAATACCGCTGCGCGTACCAGGTCGGTGGCTCGCCGAACATGCTCTTGAAGTCGCGGATGAAGTGGCCCTGGTCGGCGTAGCCGAGGTCCGCCGCCAGCGCGGCCCAGTCGATCACCCCGCCGGCGGCCATGCGTGCGGTCACTTCGTGCAGGCGGTAGCGGCGGATCACCCACTTGGGCCCGATGCCGACGTACTCCGCGAACAGCCGTTGCAGCCCCCGCATGCTCAGCCCCAATTCACCGGCGAGGCGTTCGACCCTGGTCACGGCCTTGTCCTTGGCGATCAGCTCGACCGCGGCCACCGCCTGGAGTACGCGGGGGTCGTCGTCGTCCGGCAGGTGTTTCAGCAGGAACGCATCCACGGTCGGCGCGTCGAGCGTCGTGGGCAGGTCCGGGCCGAACACCTCGGTCGCCGGGACGACGCGGTCGGTGATCGTCGAGACGGAGGCACCGAGGAACGGGCGGAAGCAGCCCGGCCGGAACGCGACGCCGAAGACGTGGTCGCGGCCCTCGAGGACCTTGACCTGGTAGCCGCTGCACACGCCGTTGACGTCCGCGCGGCCGCTGCCGAACGACAGGTGCACGTTCGGGTACGGCACGATCTTCTGCCGGTAGGGCTCGGCGTAGTCCCAGCGAGCCTCCCAGTACCGCTCCACCCATGGCGCGAGCACCGGCGACGGGTTGTGGAACGCGTGGTGCTGATACCTGGTCCACGCACTCCGCAGCTCACGAACGTCCCGCCCCACACAGCAGAGTGTACGTCGCCTTTGTTCAATACCCCTCCGGCCCGCGCCGCCTAGCGTCGCCGCCATGTCACACCTATCCAACGCGGCCGAGGCCATGGCCGCGGTCGCCCGCACCATCACCGACGACCAGCTCGCCAACAAGACTCCGTGCACGGAGTACGACGTGCGGGCACTGGTCAACCACCTCCTGTTCTGGGGCCCGTCGCTCGCCGCCGCCGGCCGCAAGGAGTCCGTTCCGCAGCCGGCGACCGCCGAGTCCGATGTGGACCTGGCGGCCGGCGACTGGCGCGGCCGCCTGCTCGCCCTGCTGGACGACATCACGTCGTCGTGGGCGCCGCCGAGCGCCTGGGAGGGCGAGACGAGCATGGGCACGCCGCACATGCTGCCCGCGCCCGTCATGGGCGACATGATCGTCGGCGAACTGGCCGTGCACGGCTGGGACCTGGCGGTCGCGACCGGGCAGCGACTGGAACTGCCCGTCGACCTGCTGGCGCACCTGCACGACACGGTGTCCGCCGGCGTGGAGCAGGGGCGGGAGATGGGCATGTACGGACCGGAGGTCGCGGTGCCGGCCGACGCCCCCACCTTGGACCGCATAGTCGGCCTGACCGGCCGTGATCCCGCCTGGACGTAGTCTCCGACCGGCGATGTCGTCACGTCTGGCGCGAGCTGTCGAAACCGAGGATTGCGGTGACCTCCATGATCGCGAACTGTCGGGAAGTCAGAACGGGAGGCGCCTGTACAAACGCTCGGGGAGTCCGGTCCAGCGCCGTCAGCCGAGGGCGTCGAGCAACTCGCGCTCGCGCCGCGCGCTGAGGCCGGCGCGCCTTTCCCGGTCCAGCCCCTGCTCGCGTTCCCAGCGCAGCGTGTCGGCCAGCATCTCCGCCCGGGGCCGGTGACGCAGCCCCGCGGCCCGCGCCGCGGACCCGTCCCGGGCCGACCACCCTTCCCAACCCGGCTCAACCAGCCACATCGCCAGTGATTCGGACCCCATGTACTGGGTCACGCCGTTGGCGAGCAGCCACGCCGGCTCGGCGGTGACCACCGGACCGGTGTGCCCGCCGGCGGCGCGGGACAGCTCGATCCACTCTTCGAACGGAACGACCGGGCCGACAGCGTTGTAAGTGCCGGTGGTTCCCGTCTCCGCGGAGTCGAGCAGCCAGGAGGTGAGGTCCCGCACGTCGACCACCTGAGTGGGCACAGCCGGTGTGTCGGGGACCAGCATCGGCCCTCGCGGATCGCGGGCGGCGCGGGCGACCCAGTAGCCGGAACGCCGCTTTGATCGCCGGGGCCGCCGATGAGCCCGGCTCGTGCGATGAGGAGGCGGTCGCCCACAGCGGCCGTCGACGCCTGCTCGCAGGCGACCTTCGCCTCGCCGTACAACTCGTGGCCGACCTCGCTCCGGTCAGTCGGGGCGAGCAGGTCCGCGGACTCGTCCGCACCCGGCGTGGCGTGGGAGGCGTAGGCGTTGCCGGACGAGACATACACCCAGTGCCCGGCCTTGCCACCCAGCACGTCGAGCGCTCCCCGTACGAAGCCTGGCTGCCACGACACCTCGACGACCGCGTCCCACACTCGGTCGAGCAGGGGCTCGTACGCCGACGGATCACGCCGGTCGGCGGCGACCAGTGTCGCTCCGTCCGCGACTTCACCGCTCTCGCCACGCGCGAGACAGGTCACCCGATGGCCGCGTGCGATCCCCTGCCGCGACAGCTCCCGAGCCACCCAGGCCGTTCCGCCCAGAACCAAGATCTCCATACCGACACACAAGCACCGGGATCACCGCCCCGCCAGGCGGCGATTCGCCGGAAGGCGACGTAGCCATGATCGACTTCCACCGCCAACCAACCGACAGCGGCCGGCGACGCCGCACCGGCGACGATGCGAGCCGTCGTCGTCACCCGGCCCGGCGGCCTCGACGCACTGGAAATCAAAGATGTGCGGGTGCCGTACGCAAACCCGGCTGAGTGCGGATCGAGGTGAAGGCGTTCGGCGTCAACGAGTCCGAGGTCACCACCCGCAAAGGCGAGTCGAGCCCGGACGTCACCCACCCTCGAAGTCCCGATCGCGAAGGTCTACCACGGCCTGGAACAAATGGATCGCGGACAATCGTTCACGATGTGTGAAGGGTCAGAACGCGGCCAGTTGCTGGTTGAGCACGTCGAACCCGGCGTCGAGGCGGATCACCTGGCCGGTGACCGAGCCGAAGCCGCCGTCGGTGAGCAGCGAGACCGCGGCGCCGATGTCCTCGGGCTCGAGAACTCGGCCGTGAACCGACCGTTGCGCGAAGGATGCGCGCCTGTCGGCGTCGAAAACGCCGGCTGTGGCATCGGTGTTCACCGCGCCGAGCGCGATGGTGTTGACGGTGACGCCGTACTGTCCTGCGTCTGCGGCGACATGCCGGCTGAAGGTGTTCAGCGCTGCCTTCGCGGTGGAGTGCGCGGCGATCATGCCGACCATGTCGGCGACGGTGCTGGAGATGTAGATGATCCGTCCGGCACGCTGCTCGCGCATGATCGGAAGGACCCGCTGGGTCAGGTGGTAGGAACCGGCGAGTTCGCCGACCACCTTGCCGGCAAACGCCTCCCACGGCAGTGACGCGAGCGGCTCGAACGGCGGCTGGACCGTGTTCGCGTTGCACACCAGCACATCCACGTGGCCATGTTCGGCGTGTACCCGGTCGACCAGTGCGGCCACCTGCGCGTGGTCGCACACGTCGGCCTGTTCGGCTTGAGCGGTGCCGCCTGCCGCCTCGATGTCGGCGACCACCTGCTTGCCCGCATCAGCATTGCGGCGGTAGTTCACGATCACGTGGTGCCCGCGCTGTGCCAGGCTACGCGCGATCGCCGCCCCGATACCGCGGCTCGCTCCGCTGACAAGTGCCACTGTGCTCGTCATCAGGTCCTCCTTGTGTGCCATGGAGACCAGACGCTAACCACCGGGCTTACTCAAAGTAAGGACTTACCTTTGCGTAAGCTCCAAACATGGGAGAAAATGTTGAGGTCAAGCGGCTTCCGCGCAACAGACATAGTGATCTGTTCCACAGCGAGTGCCCGGGCCGGGTCATCTTCGACCGCGTCACCAGCCGCTGGGCGCCGCTGGTCCTGGTCAAGCTGGCCGAAGGTCCGTTGCGGTTCTACGAGCTGCGTGACCAGATCGGCGGGATCAGTGAAAAGGTGCTGTCAGAGAAGCTGCGCCTGCTCGCCCGTGACGGACTGGTCGAACGCACGGTCGAGCCGGCCATCCCGCCGCGGGTCAGTTATGCGCTCACAGACATGGGCCACAGCGTCGCCAAACCGCTGCGCCAACTGATGCGCTGGGTAGCCGACCACGGCCACGCCATCCTGGCCGCCCAGCCGCAGCACGATGACCAGAACTGACGTCAGGCCCGCGTACGCCCACGCCTCGCCGGCCAATTCATGGCGGTGATGACTCGCCGTGTGCAGTTACTCGGGCTTCGACCCCGAGGTGGGGCCGGCGAGTGGCACATCGTGCACTCCGACTGGTGTTCACGCAGACCGCGAAGGGAGCCATCGCCTCCTGACGGGCAAGGGGCCTCCGCCGCGTTTCCGTCACGCGTGGGTCCTCAGCCGGTCCGGCTCATCCGCCCGGCCCGAAGTGTCGTTTGTCGACACATCACGTGTCCGCAGCCTACCGCCCTCTTTGTCGACTTCGAGGGAAGGATGGGGTGTGCCGCCGCGACCGCCGCCTGCTTCGATGCCACAATCCGTCACCACCTGAGAAGGCTCACACCATGAACGGATCGACCCTGCAGAAGACCGCCGCCGACTGCGCGGAGGAACTTCCCGGAGCTCAACTGGAGCACCCCTTCGGCCCCGACTGGGAAGTCTTCAAGGTCCGCGGCAAGGTGTTCATGCTGATGACCGAGGTTCCCGGGCGCCCCGTCGTGATCCTCAAGGCGGACCCCGGCGAGGCCCTCGCCCTGCGGGAGCACAACAGCCACATCACCCGGCTACCACATGAACAAGAAGCACTGGATCACCCTGGAAGCAGGGGAAGGCGTCGACGAGAAGCTGGTCGAGGAACTCGTCACCGACTCCTACTTGCTCGTGGTCTCCCACCTGCCCAAGGCCGAGCAACCCGTCGACCCGCACACCTACGGCAGCGGCACGCGGACGGCCAGGTGAGCGCGGCCGGCGACCGGCTCCAAGACACCGCGCGCGCCACGGCCCTCGCGCTGCCCGGGACGGACCACGGTTACCCGTTCACCGAGCACCTGGACGTGTACAAGGTGGCGGGCAAGGTGTTCTTGATCGTCACCGACGACCCGGATGACCAGATCATCACGGTCAAGTGCGAACCCGAACACGCCCGCGCGCAAGAACGCAGCTACGCCTCGATCACACCGGGCCGCTATCTCGACAAAAGGCATTGGATCTCGCTGGGGCCGGGCCCCGGCATCACCCAGCGACTGATCACCGACGCGGTCGAGAACTCCTACGACCTGGTCGTCGAGCGGCTGCCGCGACGCGACCGCCCCGGTGCCCGATGACCGCCGCGAGCTTCCCCGCCGGCGGCTGAGCCCTCGCTCGTCAGCGTCCCATGCAACGCTTGTCACACCCGCACACGTCCGCCTCCGACCGAGAGCCCGATGGAACCGATGGAACCGATGGAACCGACTCTGCCGCTCTTCGACGAAGAGCCCGCGCGGCCACTCGCCGACCGCCTGCGCCCCACGCGGCTCGAAGATGTCGTCGGGCAGGACCACCTCCTGGCCCCGGACGCCCCGCTCGGCCGCATGGTCGCCCAGCAGCGCCTCGGCTCCGCCATCCTGTGGGGCCGCCCGGCGTCGGGAAAACGACCATCGCCCGGCTCCTCGCCGACGGCAGCAACCTGACCTTCGAACCGGTGTCGGCCACCTTCTCCGGCGTGGCCGATCTGCGGAAGGTCTTCGCCGCCGCAGGAAAACGGCGGGGCATCGGACAGGGCACCCTGCTGTTCGTCGACGAGATCCACCGCTTCAACCGCGCCCAGCAGGACAGCTTCCTTCTCAACGCCCCGACCCGGCTGATGAAGGACCTCGGCTACGGCAAGGACTACCAGTACGACCCGGACACCGCCGACGGCTTCTCCGGCGCCGACTACTTCCCCGGCGGTATGGACCGTGAGACGTATTACGAGCCCACCCAAAACGGCTACGAGATCGAGATCGCCGAGCGCCTGCGCAATTGGGCTGCCTCTACGCGACGAAGAAATCGATGAGAGCGCGGGCGATCCGGCCGGGGGCGTTCTCGGTGGGAATGTGGGTCGCTTCCGGGATACGCAGGAGCGTGGTTTGCGGGATCTCCGAGGCGAATTTCTCGGCGTACGCCACCTTCTCGAAGCGGTCGTCCTCGCCCCAGATCAGCAACTTGGGCTTCATGGACCGCCGTAGCACGGGGACGAGGTCAAGGGTGTAGCGGCTTTCGGCCGCGCCCGCCATGGCCAGCCACGAACGGCGGACCCGCGGATCGGTCCACGGATCCAGATAGTCGGCGATCCGCTGCTCGGTGGCGGCACCGGCCAGGTCCGTCGTCACGGCCGCCCGGCGGGCGGCGAGAAATTCACCGGCGGTGGTCGTCGCGGCGGCCACCGGGTCCAGCAACCGGGCCACGTGGGCCGCCGGCCAGGAGTCGTAGGTGACGGAGTTGACCAGGGCCAGCCGGGACACCGCCAGTCGATCGTAGGCGAGGAGATGCTGGGCGACGGCGCCGCCGATGTCATGACCTGCCACGGCCATCGGCCCGGAGATCTTCATCGCGGACACGAATCGCACCACCCATTCCGCCAGGGCCGGGACCGTGGCCGTTTGCAGGGTGAGCTCGCCTCCCGAGCGTCCCAGCCCGGGGAAATCGACGGCAATGGGCCGCAGTCCCGCCTCCGCGAGACGGCCCAGCACCGGAAGCCACACCCGGCTCCAATACGTTCCGTGCAGCAGCAACACGGCCGGGCCGCCCTGCCCCGCGGTCAGGTAACTGACAGTTTCGCCGTCGACCTGAACCGTGGTCCTCAGCACACCCGTTTCCGTCGTTGCACCCATGGGACCACTGTTGCCCGGAGCCGGCCTCGCGGCCGAGTGTCAACAAAGACACTCATGGGTACTTTTCTGCCATGAACCGTCACCGGGTGGTGGCCCTGCTCAACGCGCCCCAGTCACCCTTCGAACTCGCCTGCGCCGGCGAGGTCTTCGGCGCCGTCCCGCCGGGCGCACCCGGCCGCTACGACTTCCGGATCTGCGCCGAGCGCCCCGGCCCTCTGCAGACCACCGTCGGCTACACGGTGCACGTCGACGCGGGGCTGGCGGCCCTGCAGGAGGCGGACACCGTGGTCGTCCCCGGCTGGCAGCCGCCCGGCACACCGGCGCCACCCGCCGTCACCGAGGCACTGCGGGCCGCCTACCGACGCGGGACGAGGATCGTCGCCATTTGCACGGGGGCGTTCGTCCTCGCGCAGGCCGGACTGCTCGACGGCCGCCGCGCCGCCACCCACTGGCGCCACACCGCCCAACTCGCCGCCACCTTCCCCGAGGTGCAGGTGGACCCGGGTGTGCTGTACGTCGACCACGGCGACGTGGCGACCAGCGCCGGAACCGGCGCAGGCATCGACCTGTGCCTGCACCTCGTCCGTTCCGACCACGGCGCGGCCTACGCCGCCGAGATCGCGCGGAGCATGGTGCTGCCGCCACACCGGGAGGGCAACCAACTCCAGTACGCCACCCAGCCCGCTCCGGCCAAGGCGGACGAGTCATTGGCGCCGTTGCTGGAGTGGGCCACCTCCCGGATCGACACTCCGCTGACCGTCGGCAGGCTCGCCGAACGCGCCGGCGTATCGAGCCGAACCCTTGCCCGGCGATTCACCGAACAGCTCGGCACCAGCCCCGGACAGTGGCTGCTCGACCAGCGCCTCAACGCGACACGGGTACTGCTGGAACAAACCGACCTTCCCGTGGAAGCCATCGCCACCCGGGTCGGACTCGCCTCGGCCGTCAACCTGCGCCGCCGTTTCCGAGCCCACCTCGGCACCACACCCGGCGCCTACCGGCAGACCTTCGGCGAAGCCCGATAGGCCCGGCCCCGGCTCACGACAACCCAGCCGGGGCACACCGGCGGTTGCTGCGGGCGTGCCGCGGTCCGGAGCAGTTCGAGCACCGGCCGGTCCACCGCGCGGCAGTTCAGTGACCGTTCCGGGACGGTGGCAGGAACTGGCGAGCAACCCGCGAAAAGACGGTCACCGACCCGCGAGGACAGGTCAGACCCGAGACCTGCCCCGTCTGCGACCTGCCCGAAAACCGATTCCCGCTCCGCCGCGACACCAGAACCTACCGATTGAAAGCGGGAAATTAATGCCGGCGAGTGTCACAAAATGCCGTTTACTGCCAATAAATGCAGGTCAGCCGACATCTTCGCCGCTCTTCAGTGTCGCGAAGGGTCGCCCGGTGTCGGGCACTATTTCGGCAACGGAGCCCCATCGGAGACGCAGTGCCTGCGGTCCTGGTCCATTGTGGACTAGCATGAGGGACGATAAACGCCCGCATGCTCCATGGAGCACCAGCGGCGGCGGCCCGGGCGTTAGGCGTCGACGTAGATGAGGTGACAGTCCTCGGCGGCGCAGGTGCGGATGCGGTGTGCGAAGGGACCGGCCGGCAACTCGACGGCGTCTCGGGCGACGGTGGCCGCCAGGTGCGTGCCAGCGACCATTCCTTCGTCGTCACGCACGAAGGGCCTCGTGCGGCCGCCTCCGCGTTACGCCCCGTTGTTGCCCTCAGGCAGGTTGCTATGCCCGGGCGTGGTCTCCGAGGGCCGCCGCGGTGGCGTGTGCGAAAGCTTGTGGATTGTCCAGCATGATGTTGTGCCCGCAGTCGGGGATGGGGACCACGGACACTCCGGCTTCGGTGAGTGCATCGGTGCCCGGGAGCGGACCGTCGGCCTCGGGCAGCAGATAGGTCCGGGGGATTTTCAGGTCCAGCAGGAGTTCGCGCATGGTGGGGACGGTGCCCCGAGTGAGATGGGTGGCGCTGCGGTGCAGGGCTTCCCTGCCGGCCAGGCGCATGGTGGACCACCAGTGAGGGCCGACCCGGTCGCGGACTTCTTCCCAGCCGCCTGCCAGGAACTCCTTCTCGGAGTAGGTGGCGATACCGCTGCTGCCGCTGGAACCGGGTGTGCGCGGGATCGGGTCGAGGTTGGCGTCGACCAGGACCAGACGGGAGACGAGGTGCGGATGGCGGGCGGCCAGGACGATGGCCACGGAGCCGCCCATGCTGTGCGCGATCAACTCGGCGCCGGTGACGCCCGCGGAACCAAAGGCCGCGGCGAGGGCATCGGCGTGTGATTCCAAGGTGTAGTCGAAGGTCGTCGGTCGGTCGCTGATGCCGTGCCCGAGCAAGTCGATGAGCAATGAACGGTGGCCCGCCAGCAGAGGGTGGACCGCAACCTCAGTGAAGTAGGCGGGCGAAGTCGCACCCAGCCCATGCACGTACACACGGGACGGCTCCCGGCCGGGCAGCTCCACCCAGCGGATCTGGTCACCGTCGGCCGTCACAGTGGCGGTGCGCACAGTCTGCTCCCCTGCAGTCAAGATCGTGGTGAGACGAGCATAACCACGGCGCTCACACTGTTCGCCGGCTGGCACTGCCTCGACGTCGCGATGCACCGGCCCTCGCCAACCACCAGATTGGTGATTGCCACCGGTGCCCCTCGGCCGGGCAGCCGCAACGACTGCACCGTCTACCGCGACTCCGGTATCGCTGAACAGCTCGCCGGTCGGCCTGTGATGGCCGATGGTGGCTACCAAGGCAATCCCGGGGTTGTCACGCCTTACCGCAAGCCCCGCGACGGCAGCGAATTGCCGGACTGGAAGGAAGACCTCAACGCCACCCACCGCAAGATCCGCGCTCGCGTCGAGCACGTGCTGTCCCGGATGAAGAACTTCAAGATTCTCCGCGACTACCGCCGAGCGGGGAGCACGCTCGCCGACACGGTGTCCGGCATCGCGCATCTGCACAACATCCTCCTCACCGACTGACCGCAACACCAGCCCAGCAACCACAACAATAGTTACGAGACATCCCTAGGGCCTGTCCGGCGGATCTTGATTGAGAGCTGCCAATAGGCGTAGGACCAGGGGGTTTGCATCGTTCTTGCGCCACGCGACGGCGACTCGTGTGCGCGCGGCGCCGGGCTCGATCCCGCGGAAGGCGACACCGCTGAGGCGGATGCGGCGGATGCTCTCCGGGGCCAGTGACACGCCCAGGCCGGTTTCCACCAGGGCGCAGACGGTCTGCCATTCCACGGCGTGCTGGGTCACTTGGGGGGTGAAGCCCGCAGCGGTGCACAGGTTGGTGATCTGGTCGTACAGCGGCGGGCCGACGGCGCGAGGCAGGAGCACGAAGGGGCATTCTGCCAACTGCTCGACTCTGACGGTCCGTTGTGCCGTGAGTGGGTGCGAGGAGGGCAGGACGGCCACGAACGGTTCGGTCAACACGGTCTTGAATCCGAGGTCCGCGTCATGGGCGGGCGGTTCGCGCAACAGGCCGATGTCGATCGTCCTTTCGCGCAGAGCGGCCAGTTGCGGTGTGGTGGTCATCTCCTGGATGTCCAGGTCCACGGCGGGAAACCGTTCCCGGAAGGTGCGCAGCAGGCCGGGGAGGACGGTGAGGGCGAGGGAGGCGGCGAAGCCGATCCGCAGGCGGCCGGCCCTGCCGCTGCCGACTTCTCTGGCTGCGGTCAGGCCCTCTGCCAGGTCGGTGAGGGCATGCCGGGCAGCGGGCAGGAGTTCCCGGCCCGCCGGGGTGAGGCCGATATTCCCGGGTTCGCGGCTGAAGAGCGCGTACCCGACCTTGTCTTCCAGGCGGCGGATCTGCTGGCTCAGCGGCGGCTGGGCGATGCCCAACCGGGTGGCGGCGCGGCCGAAGTGGAGTTCCTCGGCGAGCACGACGAAGGCGTGTAGCTGCGGGAGGGGAAGTTCAGGGCGCTCCATACGCATAGAGATATCACTCCATGCTTGAAAGTGTATTAGACGTATCAGTGCTGGTCACTTAGCGTTCGGCACATGACAGAGCGACGTTCCATCCTCAGCGGCTCGACGTTCGAGGAGCAGATCGGCTACGCCCGCGCCATGATCGACGGTGACTGGGTTCATGTGTCCGGGACGACCGGGTTCGACTACACCACCATGACGATCTCGGACAACGTGGTGGAGCAGGCCGAGCAGTGCCTGCGCAACATCGAGGCCGCCTTGACCGAAGCGGAGTGCACCTTCGCTGACGTGGTGCGGGTGCGCTATCTGCTGCCCGACCGGGCCGACTTCGAGCCCTGCTGGCCGGTGCTGCGTCGCGCCTTCGGAGAGGTCCGGCCGGCCGCCACCATGCTCATGTGCGGCCTCGCCGATCCCCGCATGAAGATCGAGATCGAGGTGTACGCCCGGCGAAGCACCGTGTAACCACGCAGTCCGGTCTGGGTGTAGGGGCACACCGTGCCCGAGGTCGGGCGGGGCGATCTGACACATGCCGTGTGGGCACGGCTCCAACCACTGCTGCCCGGCGGCGGATTGCCGGGCGGACGGTGGAGCGACCATCGCACGGTGATCAACGGAATCCTCTTCCGCCTGCGAGCCGCCTCGCCGCCGAGCTGCGCCCCGATGTCGTCCTCATGGACGTCCGCATGCCGGGAACCGACGGAATCGAGGCGACCCGGCAGATCATCCAAACCTGTCCGCAGACCAGGGTGCTGATCCTCACCACCTTCGACCTGGATGAGTACGCCTTCGCCGGGCTCAAAGCCGGAGCCTCGGGCTTCCTGTTGAAGAACACCAGGCCCGAGGAACTGCTCACCGCGATCCGCACCGTGGCCGCGGGCAACGCGGTGGGCTCCCCTCGCATCACCCGCCGCCTGCTGGAGAAATTCCGCCCGCACATCCCCGACGCCTTCGCCACTGCCCGCGCCGAGCGGCTGAGCAGGCTCAGCGCCCGTGAGCGCGAGGTGCTCGTCCAGGTGGGCTCCGGTCTGTCCAACGCCGAGATCGCTGCCACCCTGCATCTCGCGGAGGCGACTGTGAGGTCCCACCTGGGGCGAATCCTGCACAAGCTCGAACTCCGAGACCGGATCCAGGCCGTAATCTTCGCCTACGAAAGCCGCCTCATCCACCCGGTGTGAAGTCCGTGGGTCTACGCGATCACCGTTGAGCGGTCAGGAAAGCGCCACACGCGGTAGGCATTCTTGTCCAGTCCCGCTCATGCCAATGGCGGCAAGGAAGCCGCCCCGCAAACGCCGTTGGGCTTCTTCCGGCCGTCGGCGAGGGACCGTCGGTCAGGGCGCCGCGGGGTGGCTCCACAGCTCGGCCGCGCTCCCCCGGGCCACGTGCTCGCCATACACCCGCACCTTACTCGCGATCACCTCGAGGCACTCGTTCAGCTCCGCGATCCGCGCGACGACCTGTTCCTGGTGCTCCCGCAGCAGCTCCAGGCGCTCGGCTTCGGTCTCCGGCCCTCGGCGCACCAGGTCCGCGAACTTCCGGATCTTAGCCAGCGGCATGCCCGAAGCGCGGAACTTCGTACAGTAGTGCAGCCATTCGACGTCCCACTCGGTGTACACGCGGCGGCCTCCGGCGTCGCGGCGGACCGGGCCCGTCATCAGACCTTCCCGCTCGTACAGCCGCAGCGCGTGCACGCTCATCCCGGTGCGCTCGGCCACCTGCCCGATTCCCAGCTCCACGACAGTGATGGTAGATCAGTTGACCTAGACCCCGGTCTAGGTCCTAGCTTCGCCGTCATGACCACACACCAGCACAAGATCGGCTCCGGCTTCGACCACCGCACCACGGCCGCGGAAGTCCTGCACGGCACCGACCTCACCGGCAGGCTCGCCCTGGTCACCGGCGGTTACTCCGGACTGGGCGCCGAAACCACCCGCGCGCTCGCCGCCGCCGGGGCGGACGTGATCGTCCCGGCCCGGCGCCCCGGCGAAGCCCGCGCCGCGCTCTTGGACACGGCCGAAGTCGCCGAACTGGACCTCGGCGACCTGGGCAGCGTCCGCCGGTTCGCCGAGCGGTTCCTCGCCTCGGGACGCGGGCTCGACATCCTCATCGGCAACGCCGGCATCATGGCCTACCCCGAAACGCGCGTCGGCCCGGGCTGGGAAGCCCACTTCGCGGTCAACCACCTGGGCCACCACGCCCTGGTCAACCTGCTCTGGCCGGCACTGCGGCCGGGTGGGCGGGTGGTGACCGTGTCCTCGGCGGGTCACCAGCTGTCGGGAATCCGCTGGGACGACGTCCACTTCGAGCGGGGTTACGACCGTTGGCTCGCCTACGCCCAGGCGAAGACGGCCAACGCCCTGTTCGCTGTCCACCTCGACGCGCTCGGCCGGGATTCCGGCGTCCGCGCGTTCTCCGTGCATCCCGGCGCGATCTTCACTCCCCTGCTGCGGCACCTCACGCGTGCCGAAATGGTCGAACGCGGCTGGGTCGACGAGGACGGCCACCTCGCCGATCCCGCGTTCAAAACTCCAGAACAGGGCGCGGCGACGCAGGTCTGGGCCGCGACCTCCCCGCAGCTGGCCGGGCTGGGCGGGGTGTACTGCGAGGACTGCGACGTCGCCGAGCCGACCGAGAGCTCCGCCATGGTCGACGGCGTCCGCGAGCACGCCGTCGACCCCGACGAAGCCGCCCGGCTTTGGGCGCTTTCTGCGCGGCTGACCGGTGCTGACCCTTTCCGCGCGTGACCGAGGCCGGATCTCGCGACCATCCGGGTTCTCATCCGTGCTTAAGGAGTGTGAGGACCACTTCGGAACGACGGCGGCTGTTCCGGTTGCGGGCGATGCGATCGCGGTGTGGCCGGGGCCGGTCTCACGTTCGCCCAGGCCGCGACGGGGGCGACGGGCGCGGGACCCGCCCTGGCCGCGCCGACCGGCGGGCGCGGCCAGCCCGGCAGCCGACGATCCGGCGAGAGTACAGGTCCTGGACGAACGCGGTGTACGCCCAACCGGCCGCGGTGGCGACATAGGTGATGCCCGCGACCCACCGCTGGTCCGAGTCACGTTCCAGCAGATCACCTGGCCTGTCCGCGCCCGGGATGGTGGTCCGTGGCCGTTTACGGGGCGCGGTCACCTACGGCTACGGGCGGCTGTCGAGTCTGTTTGCCGAGCAGGGTTTCGTGGATGTCGAAGGCGTCGACGTCGCCCCCTCCCTCATCGCCAGAGCACGGGAGATCTCGCCTCCTGTTGGTGATCATTCCGGTGTGGTGAGCTGTGGTTGGGAGCGGCGGTGGCGGCGTTCTCGGGTGGTGCGCAGCGCGGCAGTGCTGCACCGATCGGCCGCTCCCGCACAGGGCTGGGTGCGACGAGAGCTGATTGACGGGCTTCGCTGTGCCGTGGTTGGCGTCCGGGACCGTGCCGCTGGCGTGGCCGCCAACCAGCGGCTGCTCACTCCCGACATACCGCCGACCTGACCAGCTCCTGTGCCAGTTCGACGATCGGTCGGATGGAGGTGTCGTAGTTGCTCAGCACGACGACCACCCAACCGGCGTCCGGGAACACGTCGATATTGGTCGATCGGCCTGGGCCGCTGCCGGAATGGCCGACTATGCGGCTCTTTCCTGCGATCGTCTCGACGTGGCCGTAGCCGTAGAGCTGTAGTTGTCCGGCGAATGCTGGGCGGTCGGTCGGGCTGAGCGGGTGTCTGCCGCTGGTGACGAGGTGTGTGTAGGCGGGGTTGAGCAGCTTCTCCCCGTGCAGTGCGGTGGCGAACCGCAGGACGTCGGGCGCTGACGAGAACGCGCCGTGGTACGGGCTGCCGAGGTAGGGCAGGTACGGCGTGGTCGTGATGTCTACGCGGTCGCCTGTTGGTTGGCTCATGTAGCCGTGGGCGATGGTTTGGTCCGCGATGACTTGCGGGCGTGTGTAGAAGTCGGTGTGTGTCAGGCCTGCTGGCGCGAACACGTTTCGGCGTATGTAGTCGTAGTAGGTCACTCCAGCCACCGCCGCTGTCACGGCGCCGAGCAGGAAGTAGCCGTCGTTGCTGTAGCTCCACTGCGAACCTGGTGTGAAGCGCAGCGGAAGTGTGCGCAGGTAGGCCAGCATGCCTTGCCAGATATCGGTTTCGCTGTCCCACTCTTCCTCGCCGGGCGGGCGCTGGTTGGTGAGACCGGGCCGCCCGGCGCCCGCGGTGTGGGTGAGCAGCTGGTGGATCGTCACCCGTGCGACGTCGGCCGGGAAGCCGTCGAGGTAGTCACCCAACGGCGCGTGCAGTGCCACTTCTCCCCGCTGTACCAGCTGGATGAGCGCGACCGCGGTGAACGACTTGGTCATCGACGCCAGGTCGATGGCCGTGTTCTGGTCGTTGGCGATGCCACGGCTCCTGTCGGCCATGCCGTGAGAGCTGGTCAACACGGGGCGGTTTCGGTGTGCGACCAGGATGGTGCCGGAGAACTGGCCGGCAGCCGCGCGGTCGGCGACGAACCGGTCGAGGCGTCCGCCGGGGCACAGGTCGGAGCCAGTTTGCGCGACACCCGGACCGGCCATGGCGAGCAGACCGCCGGTCGCGCCGAGCAGGCCCAGCGCTGACCGTCGAGAGTGGAGGGTCATGGGTTTCCTCTCAGTGGACAAGGGACTCGTAGACGGCGGTGACGATCTCGCCCTGCGCGACGCCGACGCGTCCTTCCAGCGCGAACGCCTCTTCCGGGGAGCTGACCGGTTTCTCCATGAACTCCGCGAACACGACCAGCGTGCCGTCGGGCAGGCACAGGTAGCCGGCCATCGCCTTGTACAGGCCGGTGCTGGTGCCGCCGGTGCCGGTCTTGGCGAACACGCGTCCCGCGGCGGGAGAGTTCGGCAGGACGTCTGCCAGGGTGCCGTCCCGGCCCATGACCGGCAGTCCCTCCCGGTACCGGGTGAAGTACGGCTGCCGGGCCATGTGCTCGAGGAACCGGACGAAGTAGTCCGGCGTGTAGCCGCCGTTCGCCGGGTCGTCCGGGTCGAGGCCGGCCCGGACGACGAGTTCACTCCGGAGCCGCTGGCCCGTCGCTTTCGGTGTGTCCGGGTCACCGCCGGCTATCGCGCCGACCAGGTAGGGGAAGTAGACGGTGTGCACGTTGGAGCTGAGCTTGAGCATCACCTTCACCTCCTCCGAGAGCGGGAGCGAAACGTGCTCGGCGAGCCTGACCATGCGACGGTCCACTGTGGTCACTGAATTTCCGGTGACGTCGATGCCCTCGTCGGCAAGGGCTTGTGTGAACGCGACCTCGGCGAAACCGGCGGGGTCGGGCACGAAGTGCGGACACAGCAAGGGTGATGCGCCGAGAGCGACCTCCCCGGTCAGCCGTACCACTCCGGCGGACGTGCTGAAGGCCAAGCGCCGCGACGGGGTCGCGACCGTGGTCACCTCGTTGACGATATCCACGTAGCCGAGCTCCGGTGTCACCCGGAGTGTGGCCGGCGCGCCGATCCGGTCGCCGGGGCGTACCACGACGTCGACGATGTTGTCGTTGATCATCATGGGAGAGACCGGCAGCTGGAGGTTGCCCTGTGGGAGTGCCTCGGTGCCCTGCCGGAACAACGAGGTGTCCACCCGCACGGTGCCGTCGACGCGGCGGACTCCGTGGCGGGCGACCTGGCGGGCGAGGTGGCGCAGCTGCTGGAGGGGATCGCCGGCGATCGGTTGGCCGGCGGTGCCGTAGGAGTGGTCCGGGACGGGCAACGCGAGCGAGCCGTCCCGCCGGACGCGCGGGCCGAGCAGCAGGTCTCCGCCGGCCACCAACGTCAGGTCGCCCCTCAGAGTGCCGAGGACGACCGGGCCGGTGCCGTGCACCGTGGTGCGGAACCGGTGACTGGGCCCGAGGGCGTCGAACGCCGAACCCGCGATAAACAGCTTGACCGCGGAGGCGGGCTCGAACCGTTGCTGTGGGTTCAGCACGTGGATGGGCTCGGTGGCGCCGTGCACCTGGAACCGCATGCCCCAGCGTGAGCCCGCGAACTCCGGCCTGTCGGTGACCGCCTGGATCCGGCCCGCGAGGCCGGTGTCGGCGTGTGCCGTGGCGAGGCCGGGAAGGAGTCCCGCGGCGAGGGGTGCCGCACCGAGCATGCCGAGCACAGCGCGTCGTGAGTGGTGGGTCATGATCACCAGGAGTACGCGGGTCGTGGTTGCACCGTGGTTACAGCCGCGATGTAACCGTGGTGCAACGTCTGTTGCGGCACGCTGTCGCGTGTGCGCGTGCTGGTGATCGAGGACGACGTGGAGCTGGCCGAGGCGATCGGCGCCGGGCTGCGTCGCGAGCGGATGGCCGTCGACGTGGCGTTCGACGGCGTGACGGGACTGGCGGCGGCGCAGGTCCACGACTACGACGTGATCGTGCTCGACCGGGACCTGCCCGGCCGGCACGGCGACGACGTGTGTGCGCGGCTGGCCGCCGACGGCTGCCGGGGCCGGGTGCTCATGCTGACCGCGGCGGCGACCATCGAGGACCGCGTCGACGGTCTCGGCCTCGGCGCGGACGACTACCTGCCCAAGCCGTTCGCGTTCGCCGAGCTGGTCGCGCGGCTGCGGGCGTTGTTCCGGCGGGCCCAGCCCGCGCTGCCACCGGTCCTCGAGGCGGGCGGTCTCGTGCTCGACGCCGCACGGCGGTCCGCGAGCCGCGACGGTCGGCTTCTCGAACTCGGACCGAAGGAGTTCGGCGTGCTGGAGCTGCTGCTGGCCGCACGGGGCAGGATCGTGCCCGCTGAGGAGCTGCTGGAGCGGGTGTGGGACCAGATGGCCGACCCGTTCACGACCGCGGTGAAGGTGACGGTCAGCCGGTTGCGGCGCAAGCTCGGCGAGCCCTCGCTGATCGAGACCGTGCCGCAGGCCGGGTACCGGATCGGCCCATGAGGTTCACCCCGACCGTGCGGTGGCGGCTCACCGCTGTCTACAGCGGACTCTTCCTCCTGTCCGGCGCCGGGTTGCTGCTCATTACGTACCTGTTGGTGGCCGGCGGTTTCCCGGTGATGAAGCTGCGTGCGGGCCCGGCGGACGTGATCGAGGTCTGCACACTGTCCGGTGAGACGACCGCGACCGGCACCGACTTCGGCGCGTGCGCCGCACGGGCCCAGCGGCTGATCGCCGCACAGCAGGACGAGACACTGCGACTGCTGCTGTTCCGGTCGGGCGCCGCGCTCGCGATCATGACCGTGGTGTCGGTCGGTCTCGGCTGGTTCTTCGCCGGACGTGCGCTACGGCCGTTGCGGGTGATCACGGCCGCGGCGCGGCACATCTCCGCGAGCGACCTGCACCAGCGGCTCGCGATGACCGGCCGCCGCGACGAGCTGCGCAAGCTCGGCGACACGTTCGACGGTTTGCTCGCCCGGCTGGACGACGCGTTCACCGCGCAGCGGCAGTTCGTGGCCAACGCGTCGCATGAGCTGCGGACGCCGCTCGCCAGGCAGCGGACGGTGCTGGAGGTGGCACTCGCCGACCCCGACGCGACCGTGGCCGGCCTGCGGACGGTGTGCGGACGGGTGCTCGCGGCCGGGGAGCAGCAGGAACGGCTGATCGAGGCGTTGCTGACGCTGGCACGCAGCGAACGCGGCCTCGACCGCCGCGACCCCGTCGACCTCCGCGCCGTCACGGCGTCGGTCGTGTCGTCGCACACGGAGATCCGGACGTGCCTGTCGCCGGCGCCGATACTCGGCGACGCGCGGCTGGCCGAACGCATGGTCGCCAACCTCGTGGACAACGCCGTCCGGCACAACATCCCGGACGGGACGGTCGAGGTGACGACGGAGTCCGAGGCGGCCACCACGACGCTGACGGTGACCAACACAGGCCCGGTGATCCCACCAGGTGAGGTCGACCGCCTGCTGCAGCCGTTCACCCGCCTGACCGGGGAACGCACCGCACGCGACGGGCTTGGCCTCGGCCTCCCGATCGTGGCGGCCATCGTCACCGCACACGGCGGCGACCTCGACGTCCGGCCCGGCCGGTCCGGCGGCCTCGTCGTGACGGTCCGGCTCCCCGCGAGTCACGGCGTGCGGAGCCAGGTCGCCCGACGCCAGAGGTACTCGAGCGGCCTGTAGCGGTGGGCGCGGCCAGAGGGCCTCGCACTGCGCCCGACCCACTTCCACCTGACCTCCGGAACGCCCTCTCATGGCTCCCCTTTATGTCAAGGGGCGGCCCTGGCGGTGGCGGGTTCGGGTGGTGGCTTGTCCGAAGGGCCAGTGTCCGGGGTCAGGCCGGTCACGCTGGATTGCAGAGTCGTCCCCGAGTGCCCTCCCGGGCCTGCCGCCTCACGTCGGTTCTGATCAGCCAGCATGTGGACGTAGACGACGTTGGACAGGCGTCGTTTGAGCGCACGCATCGCCTCCATTGACGTCTTGCCCGCGGCTTTCTTGCCGTCGAAATAGACCCGGCCAGCGGTCGGGTTGCGGAGCTGAACGACACCCATGATGTGCAGTGTCCGGTTGATTCTGCGGTTGCCGGCGCGGGACAGGCGATGCCGTTGCTGTTCTCCGGAGGAGGCGTCCAGCGGTGCGGTGCCGTTCCAGGACGCGAACCGGTGGATGTCACCGACGTCGGCCAACAGCCGCGCGGCGCCGGACGGACGGATACACTTCGAGCCGGGCAGACCCCTTTTCAGCCACTCCTCGCACGGTGCTCGGCGAGACGCATGCCCATGAGAGAGCCACACCAATGACACCGGCAGCGACGCCTGCGAGTTGATGACCCGCCAGTGGGAGAAGACCGAGGGCTGGCAGAGCATGCTGCTGCCGGAGATCTCCCGCCGGCTCGGCAGCCCGGAGTCCGCCGACGACCTCCGTGCGCGGGCGCTGGTGGCCTCGGCGATGGCCTGCCTGGACGCCGCCATCGACGCCTGGACAGCCGAAAACGGCACCACTCCCCTGTCCGTGCTGCTCGACCGGGCGATGGGCACACTGACCGAACTGAGTGAACAGCCGGGGTCGGGTTAGCACCCTGTTTCTCATTCACGAGTCGGTCGTGGAGGTTCAGCGGCCGAGGTTGCCGATGATGGCGGCGACGACGTCGCCGGTCTTCGCGGAACCCCCGACGTCCGGGGTCAGCACCCCGGCGGCCGTGGTGGCCTCGATGGCACGACGAACCTGATCGGCCTCGGCGGACAGCCCGAAGTGGTCGAGCATCAGGGCGGCGCTGCCAATGGCGCCGATCGGGTTGGCCAAGCCCTGGCCGGCGATGTCGGGCGCGGAGCCGTGGACCGGCTCGAACATCGACGGGAACCGCCGCTCCGGGTTGAAGTTCGCACTCGCGGCGAGACCGAGGCTCCCGGCCAGCGCGGACCCGAGGTCGGAAAGAATGTCGGCGTTGAGGTTCGAGGCCACGACCACCGACAGGTCTTCGGGCTTGAGCACGAACTTCGCCGACATCGCGTCCACGAGGACACTTTCGGTTTCCACGTCGGGATAGTCCTGCGCGACGCGGGCGAATGTCTCGTCCCACAACACCATTCCGTACTGCTGCGCGTTGCTTTTGGTCACCGAGGACACCTTCTTGCGGTCCCGCTCACGAGCGAGGTCGAAGGCGAACCGCATGATGCGCTCGCACCCCTTCTCGGTGAACAACGCCGTCTGCAGCGCGACCTCGTTGCCCGGGCCACGTCCGGCCAGGTTGCGCCCGCCGAGGCCGGCGTACTCGCCTTCGCTGTTCTCGCGGACGACCACCCAGTCCAGTGGCGTGTGGTCGGCCTTGCGCAGGGGCGAGGTGATGCCCGGGTGGAAGTGGACGGGGCGCACGTTGGCCCACTGGTCGAAGTTCTGGCAGATCCGCAGCCGCAGACCCCACAGGCTGATGTGGTCGGGCACCGACGGCCAGCCGACGGCGCCGAAGTAGATCGAGTCGAAGTCCTTCAGGACCTCCAGGCCGTCCTCGTCCATCATGCGGCCGGTCCGCTCGTAGTAGCCGCAGCCCCAGGGGAATTCGGTCCAGTCGAAGGCGAACGCGCCGCCGGAGGCTTTCGCCAGCGCGTCGAGGACGGCACGTCCGGCGGCGACGACCTCGCTGCCCACGCCGTCCGCCGGGACCGCGGCGATCTTGAAGGTGCGGGTGTTGGCGGGTGCTGACATTGATCGGGCTCCCTGCTGGATTCGGCTGCGCTGACCTCCCGAGTGAAACCGCGGGACGGGTGCGGCGTCCAACACGCGCTGCCGATGCGATTCATAGGAACCGCCTATCCAGGCTGTTCAGCGCCTTCATCAGCGGGACGGAAGGTGCGTGCGAGCGCGAGGAACGCCTCGGCTGCCGGAGTCAGCTGGGCCTGCCGGCTCAGCAACTCGACGTGCAACCGGGCGGGGTGGTCCAGCCGCACGGCGCGGGCTCCCGACCGGCGAGCGAGCGAGGCCCATGCCGCGGGCAGCACCGCCAGCCCGGCGCCCTGAAGCACGAGGGGAAGGATCGAGGCGCGGTGGGCGATCTCGGCGACGATCCGCACGTCCGCGTGCTCGGCGAGGATGTCGTCGACGACCCGGCGCATCAGGCTGCCGGGCGGTGAAGCAATCAGCTCCACTCCGGCCAGGGCACCGATCGGCAGCGGATCACCCACCGGGAAGGCGGCATCGGCGGCACCAATGAGCACGAAATCCTGCTGTTGCAGCGGAAGCACATCGACGCCGGGCGGGTGCAACGGTTCCGGCGCGCCGGTCAGACCGAGTTCGCAGGCGCCTTGGCGGACCTGCTGGATCACCTCGTCCGGAGTGAACGCGGCCTCGGCGTCCACGGTGATGCCCGGGTGCCGCCGGGTGAAGGCACCGATCAGCGCGCTGAGCGGCTCGATACCGGGCGAGGGCATGGTGACCAGCTCGATCCGGCCGTGGCGGACGCCCTTCATCGACGCCATCGTCGCCTTGGCCGTGCGCAGGTCGCGCAGCACCTGCCGGGCCGGGCCGATGAGCTCGGTACCGGCATCGCTAAGAACCACGCGGCGGCCGATCCGGTGGAACAGCTGCATGCCGACTTCGCGTTCGAGTCCGGCGATCGCCTGCGACAACGACGGCTGCGCGAGGTGGAGGGCCTGCGCGGCGCGGCCGAATCCGTCGTGGTCGACGATCGCCAGGAAGTACTCGAGCTGACGAGCGTCCATCCGTCACCTCCAGACCCACCACATCGGGCCAGGTCAGCGGCTATCCATAACCCTAGCCTATCAGTCGGGTAGCAACGTTCTCTTGGACGCGGGGGCGGCTCCCGAGTCAGGGTTGTCGAATTCCGCGAGTCGAGGAGGATTTGATGGGCGAGTTGCTCGTGGCCCTCGATTCGTTCAAGGGATCGCTCGGCGCCACGCAGGCCACCGCGGCACTCGCCCGCGGGCTGCGCCGCCACCACAGCAAGCCGGTGGTGCGGGAGCACCCGGTCGCCGACGGCGGCGAGGGCACAGTCTCCGCCGCGGTCGCCGCCGGGTTCACCCCGGTCTCGCTCAGCGCCGCCGGTCCCCTGGGCGAGCCACTCACCGCGCGGTACGCCCACCGCGACGGAGTCGCTGTCGTCGAACTCGCCGAGACGTCCGGGCTCGCCGCGCTCCCGGATGCGGCACCGACTCCCGCCACGGCGGCCGCGGCATCGACCCACGGGACGGGCCAGGTGATCGCGGCGGCCTTGGACGCCGGCCACCACACGGTGGTCGTGGGTTTGGGTGGCAGCGCGACGACCGACGGCGGCACGGGCCTGCTCACCGGTCTCGGGGCGCGCCTGCTCGACGCGGACGGGCGTGAGCTGCCCGGCCGGACCTCCGCCCTGCACGCAATCGGTTCGATCGAGCTGTCCGGCCTGCACCCCCGGCTGGCCGGACCGGACCGCGCCGAGGTGATCGTCGCCTGCGACGTCGACAATCCCCTGCTCGGCCCCGACGGCGCGGCGGCCGTGTACGGGCCGCAGAAGGGAGCGGACGGTGCCACTGTGGCCGCCCTCGAAGAGGCGATGTCCCGGTGGGCACTCATCCTCGAACAGGCCACCGGGGTCGCCGCCGCGGCGATGCCGAGCGCCGGTGCCGCCGGCGGAGCGGGGTTCGCCCTGCTCGCCCTCGGCGCCCGCACGGTTCCCGGCATCGACCTGGTGCTGCGCCTGACCGGGCTGCACGCGCGGTTGCCCGGGGCCGGGCTCGTGCTCACCGGAGAAGGCTCACTGGACCGGCAGAGCCTGCGCGGCAAGGCGCCGATGGGTGTCGCTTCCGCCGCCCGGACCGCGGGAGTGCCGACCGTGGCTGTGGCCGGGCGCAGCGTGCTCACCACCACCGAACTGACCGCCGCCGGCTTCACGGGCGCGTTCACCCTCACCGAGCTCGAACCCGACCTCGAGCGGTGCGTCGCCGACGCCGAGCCTCTGCTGGAACGCCTCGGCGAACACATCGCCCGGCACCTTCTCGACTGACTCCCCCACCCCGCTCAGGAGGTTGCAATGACGCAAACCACACCGGAACGCAAGCGGAAGCCCTGGTACCGGCAGCTGTACGTGCAGGTCCTGGTCGCCATCGTCATCGGTGTCGTCCTGGGTGCGCTGGCCCCGGACCTCGGCAAGGCGATGCAGCCCATCGGCACGACCTTCATCGCCACGATGAAGGTCCTCATCGGCCCCATCGTGTTCCTCACCGTGATCGGCGGCATCGCCGGCGTCGCCGACCTCAAGAAGGTCGGCCTGACCGGGCTGAAGGCCCTGACCTACTTCCAGGTCGGCACGATCGTCGCGCTCGGGTTCGGGCTCGTCGCGATCAACCTGGTCCGCCTCGGCGACGGCGTCAACGCCAACCCGGCCGCGCTGCATCCCACCGGGAGCGCCGAGAAGTACATCCAGACCGGAGAAACCCAGCACTGGTGGGAGTTCTTCACCAACCTGGTCCCCGACAGCTTCTTCAGCGCTTTCACCGACGGCGACATCCTGCAGATCATCTTCCTGGCCGTGCTCTTTGGCATCGCGATCAAGGCGATCGGGCCGCTCGGCGACCCGATCGTCACCGGGGTCAAGCGGTTCACCGCGGTTGTGTTCAAGGTCCTGAGCTTCGTGATGAAGACTGCTCCGATCGGGGCTTTCGGTGCGATGGCCTACGCCGTCGGCGCGTTCGGACTGTCCACGTTGACCAGTCTCGGCTCCCTGATCCTGCTGTTCTACGTCACCTCCATCGCGTTCGTGGTCGTAGTGCTCGGCGGTCTCCTCGGCGCCTACGTGCGGCTCAACATCTTCCAGCTCTTCCGGTACCTGCGTGAAGAGTTCTTCCTCGTCCTCGGCACGTCCACCGCGGAACCGGCGCTGCCCGGCCTGATGCGCAAGCTGTCCTTCCTCGGCGCCGACCGCGCGACGGTGGGCCTCGTCGTGCCGACCGGCTACAGCTTCAACCTCGACGGCGCCGCCATCTACCTCTCCCTCGCGACGCTCTACATCGCCCAGGCGACCAACACCGTGCTCACCTTCCCCCAGCAGCTCGGGCTGCTCGCGGTCATGCTGCTCACGTCGAAGGGCGCCGCGGGCGTCGCCGGTGGTGGTTTCATCGCGCTCACCGCGACGCTCTCGACCATCGGCACCGTGCCGGCCGCCGGCATCATGCTCGTCTTCGGCATCGACAAGTTCATGTCCGAATGCCGGGCTCTGGTCAACTTCTACGGCAACGCCGTCGCGACACTCGTGATCGCCAAGTGGGACCGCAACCTCGACTACGCCCGCGCCCGGGAAGTCCTCGGCGACCCGGGATCCGCCGAACGCTCGCTCGGCTGGACCGACGATCCGGCGGCCGGGCCACCTCCCGCCCCGGCGGCCGCGGGCTCGGACGAGTCTCCTCGAGTGCCCGCCGAAGCCACGAATGCCGGGACCGGAAGGTGACGGGCGTGCGACGGAGGAGCTTCCTGGTGGGCGCGGCGGCCACCGGCGTCGTGCTCGGTGCCGGCTCCGCATCCGCTGCCGCATTGCCGGGTCGTGGCCTGCCGGACGAGGGGGTCGCGGCGCGGGTGCGGTTCTTCGGCGTGGAAAACGTCGACCCGCGCACGGGCGGCCTGCCCGCGGACCGGGTGGTCTTCGCGTGGTTGTCGAACTCCACGTTCGCCGCGGCGGTCGGTGGCCGGCTGGTCTACCTCGACACGTTCGTCACCCGCCTCGAAGTGGCCCCCGGCCGTACCCCGGTCGTCATCGCCGACCTCGTCGACGCCCGGCCCGACGCCATCCTGCTCGGGCACGGGCATTCCGACCACGCCGACAACGCCGCCTACATCGCGGCACGCACCGGCGCGACCATCTACGCCTCCGCGGAGACGTGCGCATCGATGGCCGCGGACCTCGCGCGGATCAAGGCCGACCCCGTGATCCAGGCCGACCCGCGCACCCGCGTCCCCGGCGACGCCCCGCTCCGCACCGTCCCCGTGACCAGCGCGGGATCGGTGCCCGGCACCGAAATGGTCCGCCTCGACGTGCTCGAACCGCACGCCCAGGTCGTCGCGTTCCGCCACCTGCACTCGGTCGCGGTCCCGCCCGATCCCGATTACCCGCCCCCCCGAACCCGGATCCTCGTCGACCCCCGGGACGCGCAACTGTTCCCGGCCGGCGTCCCGCTCACCCCCGGCGAACACCCGCTACCCGGCCAGCTGAACATCACCACCGGCGGCAGCGCCTCGGCCGGCGGGCCGGTCAGCCTCTACTTCCACATCACCCTCCGCCGCGGAAGCAACTTCAGCTTCGGCTGGCAGAACAGCGCCGGTGCACTCAAAGAGGGCAAGGGCAACGGCTGGGACGGCACACCCGCGGACGGGCAGCGCATCCGCGACCGGCTCGCCGCACTGCCCGCGACCGATCTGCACCTGGCCACCGCGTCCTCGGCCAACTACGCCAACAACGGCCTGCGCGATCTGATCCTTTACCAATCTGTGCTGCGACCCCGCATCTTCGTGCCCAACCACCTCACCTCGGGATCCCTGACCCGCGAAGCCAGTTCACTCGCGGTCTACGCCGGATACCGCGAACAACTCGATCTCATGCACGTACCGGCCGCCGACCGACCGGAGGTCCGCTGGCTCATCGACCCGGTCGACTACCTCGGCCCACTCACCTTCGACATCGACGACGACACCTGGATCGATGCGAGCAAGAACCGCAGAATCCGCGAGCTGGACCGGGTCACACCGGCCCGGCCCCACGCCTTCCTGCCGACTGACCGCACGACTGCGACAGCCCACGCGTCATGTGACTAAGGGATGGGTCTATCCCGTGATCGGTGTTTCCGGCGTTGTTGATCAGTAGGTTTCGGCTCCCGGCCAGCGGTCACCGAAGGTGATGGCGAATGCGTTGATCACTGGCTTCCACCGCATCGTCCATCGGGCGCGGCCTGTCCCGGTGGGTCCAGGCTGCGGGTCACAAGGTACAGGCACTTCATCGCGGCTTAGGTTCAAGGAGTCAGCTCAACACCCCGTCGTGACGAGGTGTTTGTATTGGGGCGTCCTGCGATATCGGTGGAGGTTCAGCGCTCGTTCTGGGCGTCGATCCGACGAGGTGAGGTTATCGATGTCGCTGCCGCGGCGGTCGGCGTGTCGAAGACCGTCGCCTGGCGGTGGTTCCGTGAGGCTGGCGGGGTGATGCCACCACAGCAGTGTGAACCCTCAAGTCGCCAGGCCCGCCTGTCGTTCGCCGACTGGGAAGAGATCGCCTGTCGCCGAGCGGGCGGCGAGGGCGATCGAGCCATTGCGAGGGCGATCGGCCGACCGCCCTCGACCGTCAGCCGCGAGCTCGCCCGTGGTATCCCGCACGGCGTGTTCACCCGGGTCGCGCAACGTCTGCTGGCCATGGCCGCCGCGATCTGGCACAACTGGACCACCGGCCTGACCAGCAAACGCTCACTCATCGCCTACGACCACTAACACCAACTTCACGGAATCACTCATCTAGGAGCACATCAGGGCACCAGGTCCGCACAGGACCGCAGCTGCGCAAACTGGGGCACTCAACGACGCCGGCCAGATCTAACATCGCCACCTACGCGACCGCATCGCGGAGACTCGAATGAATGGCCGGCTCAGTACTCCAGCCGTAGGTCGTGATCATGGATGGGAAGGTCAGGTCCGGGACGCTCCTAGGAACCGCAGCACGGCCAGGACGCGGCGGTGGTCCGCGTCGACCACGGGCAGGTCAAGCTTGGCGAAGATGTTGTTGATGTGCTTCGCCACGGCGCTTTCGCTGACCACCAGCGCCTGCGCGATGCCGGCATTGGAGCGCCCCTCGGCCATCAGGCCGAGTACCTCCCGTTCGCGGGGGGTCAGCCGCGCGAGCGGGTCGCTGTCGCGCCGCAGCAGCAACTGGGCGACGACCTGCGGGTCCAGGGCCGTGCCCCCGTCCGCCACTCGCCGGACCGCCGCCACGAAGTCGGCGACATCGGCAACCCGCTGCTTGAGCAGGTAGCCCACACCGCTGGTGTTCGCAGACAGCAGGTCAGCCGCGTACCGCTCCTCCACGTACTGCGAAAGCAGCACCACCGGCGTCCCCGGCCAGCGCCGACGGATCTCCATCGCCGCCCGCACCCCCTCGTCGGTGAAGCCGGGCGGCATCCGGACGTCGATCAAGGCAAGTTCGGGCCGGTGCTCCGCCACTGCCGCCAACAGCCCCTCCGCGTCGCCGGCTTCCGCGGCGACCTGGAACCCGCCCATCTCCAGCACCTTGATCAAGCCGACCCGCAACAACACCGAATCCTCGGCGATCACCGCGCGCACGGCAGCTCCGCGGTGATGGTGGTGGGCCCGCCAACCGGGCTGCTGACGTGGAAGGCCCCGTCGAGGGAGCCGACCCGCTTGGCCAGCCCGGTCAGCCCCGTGCCGGCGGCGGCGTCGGCACCGCCCAGCCCGTCGTCGGTAACGCGCATTCGCAGCACCTCGCCGACCTGACGGACTATCACCTCTGCACGCATCGCGTTGGCGTGCTTCGTCGCATTGGTCAGCGCCTCAGAGATCACGAAGTACGCGACTGACTCCACGTTGGGCGCCACCCGCTCCTCCAGATCGACCCGCAGCCGCACCGGCAGGGGCGTGCGGGCAGCCAGCCCGGACAACGCCGCGTCCAGACCTCGGTCTTCGAGCACGGCCGGGTGCAGCCCCCGCACCAGGTCATTGAGTTCGGCGATCGCCTCCTTCGCCTCCAGGTGCGCTCTCGCGATCACCTCACGGGCATCACTCGGCAGGTCCGGGCGAGTGGCAATGGCCAGACCCAGGTTGACCGCGAGAGACACCAACCGCTGCTGGGTGCCGTCGTGCAGGTCGCGCTCGATCCGGCGGCGCTCCGCGTCGACGGCCTCGATCAAGTCGGTCCGGCTCACGGCCAGCTGATCGACCCGCTCCTGGAGCCGCTGCGCCCGGCTGGGCCCGAGCAGGCCCAACGCCAGCCGCGCCTCGGCCCGGGCTATCGCCCGCGCGGTCCAGGGCAGGGCGCACAGGAGGAGGACTCCAGCCGCTGTGTAAGCCGGCAGCTGGGTCAGGTAGCCGAACCAGTCCTGGCGGATTCCGGTTGGCAGCGCCCATGACCAGGCGTAAGCGATGACGCCCGCCAGGCCCGCCGCTGCCACCGCGAGCACCAGCAGCTCCAGCTGCGCGAGCAGCGGGCCCAGCAGGAGGTGGTAGCCGATCTTGCGCCAAGGCCGCTTCGCCGCGAGCCACCGGGCGGTCGAGGCCCACGTCCATTGTTCCGGCGCGGTGGGGGTGAGCCGGGGGACGTCCACACCGATGAGCACCCGGTAGCGAGCCCGCTGAACGGCCGTCAGCACCGGGGTGCCGAGCATGACCAGGGCGGCCGACATGGAAACCGCAAGGAGCCAGTTCCCCGTCCTCGCGGTAGTCGCCACCGCCCAGGCCCACACGGGCACCAGCGCCAGGTGCGGCAGCACACCAGCGGCAAGAAAGCCGGTGTCCCGCCGCGCCCGGAGGACCGTACGTCTCAGTCCAGCTGGAATCGTCATGGCACGACGCTAGGGCACCGCAGGAGGACGGTGCCATGAAACCTGTGCCCGATCTCATGGTGAACCTAGTACCAGCTGTAGACCTTGATCTTGACCTGTGGGCGGACAGCATCTCGGGTCGGTAGGTCGGCTTCTGCTGGCCGTTGGCAGGTAGGAGGATGTCCTTGACAACGAAGCCCCCAAGACTGTTGTCGACCCAGACAACGGCGAGGGTCCGCCGTCTCCGGCACCCTTCGAGATGCCCTGTGCACTGCCGTCGAGCACCGGCTCGCTGAAGATCGCCGTGTGGATCCAGAGCGGCTTGGCGTGGTAGCCGAGCTGCCGCCCGGTCACCGTAAGGCCGCGCCAGGTCCACCTTCTGGCGGTGACCGGCGGGAGGTCCACGCCGCGCAGCCGGTTCCACTGAGCCACGGTCAGTACCGGGGACACGGCCAGCAGCACGAGAGCCGTGAAGACCACGCCGCCCAAGACGACGTCCCGGGCGAACTTCACCTCAGTCAGGTGCAGGCCGAGCCAGAGCGCTGTGGTGATCCCCAGGGTGATCAGCTGCACGGACACTCCAGCCGCGACGAACCTGAAAGCCGCCGAACCACCGGCCCGCGTGCGTCGTGCCGTGTCCATGATCCAACGCTAATCGAGACCGGGCCCACCATCATGCAGGCACCCGGGTCGGTGCGGTAGCAGGCACCACCACGAAGTCGGAACCACGGGCTACTGATCTCGGCAGGCCGCGGCGGCAAGGTTTCGCCGCAGGGCCGCCGACGCCGGCGGCATCACCACGACATCGGTGGAGGAATTCTCATGACCGTTCGGACGATGCCCCGGCCGCCACGCACGGCGAGGTCGCCGGGTGCCCGGGCGCGACCCCGGACCAGCTGGGCGCCCAAGGTGCTCGGCGCGGTCGCCGCGGGCATGGTGCCGTGGGTGTTCGTGCTGGGCCCGTCCCTGCCCGAGACCACACAGGTACGGCACTGGCCGGCCGCGTGGATCGGACTCGACCTGGCCATGGCGCTCGGCTGCGCGACCACCGCGCGCTTGCTCCACCACGGCGATGACCGCGCCCGCCTGTCGGCGTCGGCCGTCGCGGCGCTCACGGTGATGGACGCTTGGTTCGACGTTCTCACCGCCCAGGCCGGCGCCGAATTCACCCAGGCCCTCGTCTGCGCGGTCCCGGAACTGGCCCTGGCCGGCCTGTGTATGTGGCTCGCCCTGCGCAATCCTGAAAGGCTGTGATGAAAAGAAGAACATCCGCGGCTGCGGCGGCATACGTTTTCGCCGCAGTGATGTGCGTTCCAGGAACCGCCGAAGCCATCGTCGACGGTGAAGGAGCCGATCAGCTCTACCCGGTCGGTTCGTTGCTGTACGACAACGGGAACGACCCGGACTGGCCCGCGTGTGGTGTTGATCCACGACGCCTGGCACGTCGCGACCAACGCGCACTGTGTGACGAACATGCCGGTGTCGGGCGTTCGGGCTCGGTCGGCACGTCTTGCGTACGGCGCCTGGGCGGCCACCGAGGGCAGCAAGCCTGTCGATCACAGCGATCGGTCCATCTACCACATCCGGCTCGGCTCGCTGGACAGTACGAGCGGCGGGCAGGTCTATCACCTCCGGGCGATCGCCGTGCCGGACTCGTGGGCCTGGGGAGTGCGGGATGCCGAGGGCCGGCCCGGCGACCGCTCGCCGACATGGCCGCCCCAACCGGCGATGCCGCGGCGCTGAAGACTCGTTACAACCCGCACTCACTCGGCGAGCTGCACCTCAACCTCTGGCTGCGGGTTCCCGAACTGAAGAACCGGTTCGACCCGACGGACGCGGACGACCTGGCCGGTCTCCAGAGCGCTGCCGACACGTGGTTGAAGGCCAACCCCAGCACCCTGTCGTGGTGGGGCACCGGCTTTGCCCACCAAGCCGCCTACCTCGACAAACCGGACCAGCAAGGGTTCGCCCTCGGTCTCGGCCGCCCATGGACCGCCAACCGCTGAACCGAGGACCGGACCACGGTGCAAGATCGCCGGCATCGGGGTACTCGGCCGTCACACGCCGGACGAGGGAGGAGCCCGCCGATGACGGCGCTGAACCGGGCCGGACAGGCCACGCAACGACCCGACGGTCGCCGCACCCCAGGCGTGCGCCGGGGGTGGTTCGGCCGGGCAGCGTTCGCCGTCGTCTTCGTGGCCGTGTGGAGCAGCGGCTTCCTCGTCGGCAGCATCGGTACTCGCACCGTGGCACCCGGGACGCTGGGGTTCTGGCGGTTTCTCACTGCCTCGGCGGTGCTGGGAGTCATCGCGGTGGCCGGGCGCGGCCGGTGGCCCCGACGCCCGGCCACCTGGCTTCACCTGATCGTGTCCGGATTTCTGCTGCAGACCTGCCAGTTCGTCGGCGTCTTCGTCGCGCTGGATCTGGGGGTGTCCGCAGGAATCACCTCGCTGATCACCGACGCGACCCCGCTGATGGTCGCTGCCGCAGCCGTGCCCATCTTCGGTGAACGACTACGGCCCTGGCAGGTCGGCGGCCTGGCGTTGGGGTTTGCGGGCGTTACTGCGGCGGTCAGCTCGGATCTGGCAGGCTTCGGTACCGCCGCCGGCATCCTCGCCGCCGTCGCCGGGCTCGCCGGCTCAGCCGGCGGCACCCTCTACCAGAAACGCTTCGGCGACGACATGGACCTGCGGACCGGCATGTTCATCCAGATGCTCGCCGCGACCGTGAGCATCATCCCCTTCACCGCGGTCTCCGGCGGTTTCGCGCTGCCACTCACCTTCGCCGCGATCGGATCCGTCGCCTGGCTCGCCCTCGTCGGATCCATCGCCGCGTTCGTCCTGCTCTTCTACGTCCTCAAGCGACAACCGGGCGCCAGCGCAACCAGCTACCTGTTCCTCGTGCCTCCCGCGACTGCCCTGGCCGGGGTTCCCATCCTCGGCCAGCACCTCAACCCGGCCGCGATCGTGGGCTTTGCCCTCGCCGCAGTCGGCGTCGCCCTGGTCACCTGAAGCCCCCACGGACCGGCGCGAGAGTCTCTCGACTCGTCGCCGCAGTGCGGCACGCCAGGCCGATGGGACAGCTGAACCGCGGGTGTCAACATCGCTACCCGCGAGCACGCCCATCACTTGACCACTTCGGTTGACACGGACGCTGGTTTTCAGGGCCGCTGATTCGGTTCTGCAGATGGTCTCAAACTCAGCCGCGTGAGCTTGCCCAGGGCGCGCTGGCGCGAGAATAGCCGAGCTGGGTTCTGTTGATCTTCGAAAGGGTGCGACGTGGATTCGTCGGCGGGTGTTCAAGCGGTGCGGGTGCCGGAGCCCGGAAACTGGGAGGCCGCTGGGCGCCACGTGTCCCGACCTGGCGCAGGACGGGCATGGGAGCTGGTACTACCGTCTGGAATTGGCACCGTGGCCGGACGGCCCGCGACGACAGCTGCGACGCGGCGGATTCGCCACCGCCGACGCCGCGCGCAGCGAACGAGACCAGTTCGGCGCGACCGGCGGGCGGGGACCGGCGGACGCGACGATGACCATGGCGCAGTGGCTGCGCCTGTGGCTGGAAACCCTCGCCCTCAGAGGCTCCACTTTGTACTCGTACCGCAGCAACGTCGAAACCTATCTGATCCCATTGCTGGGCGGCGTCCTGGTGCGGGAGTTGACCGCGGACCGGATCCAAGCGATGGTGGCCGACCTCATCCGCAACGGCAGCGTATCCGGCCAGCCCCTACGACCAGGCACGCTCCGGCACGTCCACGCGACGCTGCGTGCCGCCCTCAACGCCGCCGTACGGAGAGGCCTCCTCCCCACCAACCCCGCCTGGCACATCCACGTACCCTGCGGCAAGCGACCGCACGCAGTCGTATGGACCGCACCCCGGATCGCACAATGGCAAGCCACCGCGCAGCGACCACCGGTCGCGGTCTGGACCGTCGACCAGACCCGCGCATTCCTCGAACACATCCACGACCACACGCTCTACCCGCTGTTTCACCTCATCGCCCTGTTCGGTCTCCGCCGTGGCGAAGCGGCGGGATTGCGGTGGTGCGACATCGACCTCGAACAAGGCCTACTGACCATCTCCCACCAGATCCGCCAATACGGCTGGCGCATCGAGGTCGGCAAACCGAAAAGCGAAGCCAGCAACCGGGTCATCGGCCTCGACAGCGTAACCATCGCCCTGCTCCGTCAATACCGGGAAAACGTCGCTGCAGACGTCGATCCTGGATCGCAGGACTTCATGTTCACGACCCGTTCCGGAGGAATGCTCACCCCGCAACATCTGACCCACCTACTCCGCGCCCTGAATGAAGAATCTGGCCTGCCGCCGATCCGGTTGCACGACCTACGGCACGGCGCCGGCAGCCTTTCCCTGGCCGCCGGAAACGACCTCAAAACCGTCCAAGCCATGCTCGGACACTCCAGCATCGTGCTAACCGCCGACACCTACGTCAGCGTCCTACCCGACCTGGCCTGCCGCGCCGCCGAAGCCACCATCCACCACGTCCTCGGCGCCGCGAAAGCCACCGCCGCACGGCTACGCGGCATCGCCAACATCGCCGCCGCAGCGGCTTAACCCGCTGGTCAACGCCCGCTACTCGGCTGCCCGCCTACAACAACTCGACCCCCGGGTAGTCCGCAGAACCCCCGAAAGGACGGTCACCGACCCGGCGAAGGACAGGTCAGCCCGCGACCTGCCCTGGCTGTGACCTGCCCGAAAGCCGTTTCCCGCTCCGCTGCGACACCCGCGCGGCGTGGCCGCTATGGGCCCCCGAGCCCATCACGGGCTTACCGGGAGCCCACGCAAGATCACAACGACGGTCGCGAAGATCAACTACAGCAAGTAACTAGCAGGCCAGCACACGTGCCGACCTTGGTGGGCCGCCTGGGGCTCGAACCCAGAACCTACGGATTAAAAGCAGCGAATAAGTCGTGATCGCGTTGCCAACAGCTTCTACCAGCAGTTTTATGTCCGCAGCGCTCATCTTAACGTGCCTTGCCGACAGGTCTGGGCTCCGTTATGTCTCCGTTCGCCCAGCTGTGCTCACGACAGGTCGGCCGCTTGTCATCGGCGATCGAATCATCCACACTCGATGAGCACTGAACGTGTTCGAGGGGGATGGTTTCAGTAGTGGATGGTCCTGGGTTCCATGTCGACGTCGGCAAGATCGAGGAGGCCGCGAACGGCATCAAGCGAAGCATGACCGACCAATCGAGCTTCGAGCTACGCGACCTGTGCGGCGACACCAACCTGTACGGACACGACGGCATCCACAACTCACTGATGAACTTCTGCGTCCGCTGGAGCGACGGTCTCGACATCCTGACCGACGACGCAGACGCGATCGGCGACGTCCTCACCAAGGCAGCCGCCGCGTACCGAGCGACGGACTCCGCCGCCGCCGGGTCACTCACCACCGACCCGGGCCAGGGACCGGTGGACGATGGCTGAACTCGGAGACACCAGCGACCCGACAGCCCTCGTCCCCGGCAAACCCGAAGCGATCGAGGAGAACGCCCGCGTACTGAACGCCCGCGGCGACCTCGCCGGCCAGGCCGCTGACGGGCTCAAAGCCATCGACACCGGAGCCTGGGAAGGCCCCGCCGCCCGCGCATTCCACGACAAGTTCAGCTACGAACCGAACAAGTGGTTCGACGCCGCCGACGCCCTCCACCGGGGCGGGTCACTGCTAACCGACTACGCGCGCACCCTCCGCTGGGCCCAAACCCAGGCAGGCGAAGCCATCGCCCAGTGGAAAAACGCACAAGCCGCCACCCAACAGGCCAAAACCCGGCACGATGCCGCCGCAGCCGAGGCACAGGCCAACAACCAGCCTCTGCCACTGTTCACCGATCCGGGTGAAGGCGGACGGCAAGCTGCCCAGGACACGCTCAACCGAGCCCGAGCGCAGCTGACCGACGCCGGCAACTCCATCGCAGGCATGCTCGACACCGAAGCGGACGCAGCACCACAAAAGTCCAGCTGGCTCGACGACGCCGGCAACTTCCTCACCGACCTCGGCACCCACGCCGCGAACAGCCTCGCCTCGTTCGGCAACGCCATGCTCAACCACCCGGTCGACACCGCCGCCGCGGTCGGCGGAATAGCGCTGACCACGATCAGCTCAGCAGGCGAAGGCGCGGGCCTCCTCCTCGACGCCACCGGCATCGGCGCCATCGCCGGCGTGCCTCTCAACGTCGTATCCGCCGCCGGCATCGCCGTCGGCGGAACGATGACCGTCGGCGCCGTCGGCGACCTCGCCCGGCACGCCATGACCGACGACCACGTCGAGCCCGTCAAACCGCGTTCCAACCCGACCAAACCCACCAAGACGGACCGGCTCAAGGAACACCTGACCGACAAGGACCTCGACGGAGCCCGCCGCGAACTGAACGGCGAAGTCGTAGCCCGCAAGGGTGACGGCACACCTTGGGACCACGTCACCGAAGTCAGAGAGGCCCAAAACGGCCTCTCGAACCAGATCAACCGCCTGAAACGCCAGCTCAGCGACTCACGACTGTCGCCGGAGGATCGCCCCGCCGTCGAGGCCGAGCTGTCCGAGGCCAGCCGGCTGCTCGACTACAGTGAGCAGTGGGTACCACGCGGATAGCAGCCTCATCGACACGACACGACAGCTGACACGAGGAGCCATGGGGACCAGTCCTGACGTCGACGAATCGCTCACCCTCGAGCAGATCGAAGACCGCCACTGGGGCAACCCACCAGCCGACGCAACCAGGCTGATCAAAACCGTCTACGAACTGCGCCACAAGCCCATCGGCTCCATGGACGTCGAAGACCTTCGCGTGCTCCTGCTCCAGCAGGAGAGCATCGACGTGCTGGTCCCCGTTGCGCTGACCCACCTCGAGCAGAACCCACTCGCCGAAGGCGACTTCTACCCCGGCGACCTGCTCACCGCGGTGCTGAAGATCCCACAGACGTACTGGCAACAGCACCCTGCCCAACGAAGCCGCGTTTCAGCCGTGATCGGAGCAATCGAGGCCCTCGGCAACCTCGACGATCACGACGCGCCACACGACACCATCTGGCAGCAGATCAACACGTTCCGCGGCGGACAATCCATAATTCGGACAGTGGCGGAGATATGATCTGCGGAATTGCTTCAAGCCCTTCGGAGCAAGATTGGAATGGCACTGACCGCCGCCAACTGTACGAGCCGCTGCCGCTGCGATGGTCGGCTGGAAACTTATGTGTATGGCACGCCAGCTGTGCGTTCGCCATCATCTTCGGGCCACCGCCGGCAAGCTATAGAGACTTATCGAGGATGCCGAAACACCGTTCGCGGTATGGCACCCAGGCTACTCACACATCCGTCTGCTGATCGATCGCGGCCTCGTAAAATGCGTCCGCGAGTGCCACGATGACAGCGTTGATACTAGGCCCGTCGCTGAAGAAGTAGTCCGCCATGGTGTTGTGGGCCTCCTGGTTCTCGACCACCGCCTCGATGACCGCAGCCTGGAAGTCCTGCGACTCCATGAATTGCTTCTTCGAGTTCACCTTGGTCTGGTTGATGAGACCCGGGTAGGCGAGCAGTCGCTGCACCAGGCCCTGCACGAACTCCCGAACCTGCGAACCAGTGAACGACTCGGCACCGAAGAGATCATTCATCTTGTCAATGACGACCTGGAGCGCTACGTACTTCGGCTCCTTCCGACCGCCGGTGCCCGCAGCACTGATGCCCTTGAGCTCACCGTCGCCGGTCAGCGAGATGTCGACCGCCGTTCCCTTGCTGTGCTTGACGCCAACGAGGACCACATCGGACAAATCGACCTCCGCGGCCCAGGATGAGTCTGCGATGACCTTCTCTAGAAGGCGCAAGAAGATCGACAGCATCTCCATGTACGGGTCGCCATAGTCGACGATCTGGCTCATGAAGTCGTAGAGCCGGACGAGGGTGGAGACGTCCTTGCGGAACAGGTCGAGAGTGTTGAGGGTGACCTTGTCGTCGGCTTCGATCGCAGCCGCGTAGCGGCGGGCGAACTCGTTCTTGGCTGGGCTGATCGCGGCCGAGAGCGCGTTGTTCCCCTTCCGGGTGACCCACAGTTCGGCGACTTCGCGCACCTGCTCCGGCGTATAGATACCAGCCTGGGCGAGCTTGGTGGAAAGGTGGAAGACGACGTACGGGTCGGTCTCAGTCTCCAGGGTGGCGTTGGTGAAGTACGGCTCGAACGCGGTCCGGATGTCCTCGGGCTTGTTCACGAAGTCGATGACGAACGTCTTGCGCTTGCGATCTCCGCCCGCAGTGCGATAGGTGCGGTTGAGGCGCGACAGCGTTTGCACGGCAGTAACCCCGGAGAGCTTCTTGTCGATGTACATCGCCGAGAGCAGTGGCTGGTCGAACCCTGTCTGGAACTTGTTGGCGACCAACATGATCTTGTACGTCGTGCCCTTGAAGGCGGCGGCCAGGTCCGAGCCGGCGCCAGGGTTCAGGTTGGCCTCGGTGAACTCGTCGTACTTGCTCGGCTGCGGTCCCCAGTCCGAAGCCCACTCTTCGTCCTCGGCCATCGTCACTGAGCCGGAAAAGGCGACCAGGGTGCGGTAGTTGTACGAGGCGTCGTTGGTGGCCCGCTTGGCGATGTAGGCGTCTATCGCCTTCTTGTACTTCACCGCGGCCTTGCGAGAGTCGGTCACGACCATCGCCTTCGCCTTGCCCTCCAGCAGGTGGGCGACGTTGACGTGGAAGTGCTCGACGATGATCTGCACTTTCTGGCTGATGTTGGTCGGGTGCAGCTTTACCCACCGCATCAGCCCCTTGCGCGCCGCGGCCTCGTCCACCACCACGTCACCGTCACCGCTCTCGGCCTGGCCGGCAATCTTCAGTGCGGTGTCGTAGGACTGGTAGCCCTTGAGCACGTCGAGGATGTAGCCCTCCTCGATCGCCTGTCGCATCGAGTAGAGGTGGAACTCGACCGGCTTGTTGTCAGGACCCTTGCGGCCGAAGAGCTCCAGGGTCTTGTTCTTCGGCGTCGCGGTGAACGCGAAGTAGGAGATGTTCTTCGACTCGGCTCGCTCGGTCATCTCCGAGGCCAGGATCGACTCGACATCGACTGAGCCGCGCTCCTCGATCTCCTTGACCTCCTCGGCGGTCAGGACGGCCTTGAGCTTGGAGGAGATCTGCCCGGACTGCGACGAGTGCGCCTCGTCCGCGATCACAGCGAACCGCTTCCCCCGCAGGCCCCTGCTAGCCCGGATCTCGTCGAGTGCGAACGGGAAGGTCTGCACTGTCACCGCGATGATCAGCTCCCCGTTCTTCAACGCGGTCGCCAGCAGTCCGGACTTCGACTTGGCCCCCGCCTTGCGGACGTCCTCCGGACTGATCGTGGCCACGATCTTCCCCGATCCGTCGATCTGCCGGATCGCCTCTTGGAGCTGACCGTCGAGCACGGTGCGGTCCACGACCACGATCACCGAGTCGAAGACCTTCTCGTCGTTTACGTGCAGGCGCGCCAGCCGGTGTGCAGTCCAGGCGATGGTGTTTGTCTTGCCTGAGCCTGCGGAGTGCTCGATCAGGTAGCGGTGTCCCACTCCCTCCTCGCGCACCGCGGCCACGATGTTCGTCACAGCTTCCCATTGGTGGAACCGGGGGAAGAGCATGCTCATGCGCCGCACCGACGTCCCGGTCGCGACGTCCCATTCCTCCTTGGTCTCCACGATCATCAGTCGGCCGAGGATGTTGAGCCAGGCGTGTTTTTCCCAGACCCGCTCCCACAGGTAAGCGGTTGCCGACCGCCCGCCCGTACCCGGCGGGTTCCCCGCGCCATCCTCATGGCCGACGTTGAACGGCAGGAAGTGCGTCTTCTCACCCTCGAGCCGGGTGGTCATCGCGGCCAGGTCGTTCGAGACCGCGAAGTGCACCACCGCCCGGTGCCCGAACGACAGCAGCGGCTCCGGCCGCCCGTTGGTCAGCGGATGACGGTGCTTGCGGTACTGGTTGATCGCCTCATCGAGGGACTGGGTGAAGTCGGTCTTCAACTCGACGGTGGCGACCGGGAGCCCGTTGATGAAGAAGACCAAGTCGATGCTGCGCTGATCGGCGGTGGAGAAGTACACCTGCCGCATCACCCGCACCCGCATCGCCGCGTACTGCCCGTTGGTGGTCGCGTTCAGGCTGGTCTCGGGTCGGAACTGTGCCATCTTCAACCGGCCGCCGCCGATGTACTGCACTCCGTTGCGCAGGATGTTCAGCGTCCCGCCACCATGTTCCAGGGGCTTGTCCAGAGTTGTGGCCAGCACGTCGAGGAACTTCGCCTTCGACCCTGCAGCCCTCATGGCTTTCTCGTACGGGGCCTGCTGGGTCTCTTCCAGCCAGGCGGACAGGTCCTCGGGGAAGAGCGCCCGCTCCCGGTCGTAGCCGGTGTCGTCCTCCGAGTACAGCCACCCGTGCGCGTCCAGGTACTCGCAGATCTCGGTCTCGAAGACGACCTCGTTGTGATCGGCCATCAGACCATCTCCCGTACGTCGATCTGCCCCGTCACCGCCGCCGTGATCAACGCCGAACGACGCTCGCGAGCGAGCTCGACGAACCTTTCGGTCTCTTCGATCAGCGCGTCGATCTTCGCGGTCTGCTTGTCTAGGTAGGCGGCGATGCTTTTCTGCTCACCAAGCGGCGGGAACGGCATCTTGAACTTCCGGACCTGCCACTCGCTCACATGGGGCACGCTGACACCCGTGAACAGGGGCTGCAAATAGTTGAAGAACGCATCGGTCGACATGACGTAATGCATGTACCCACGTCCAGCCTCATCGTTGGCCCGGATACGCATGACCCGCTGAAGCAGCAAAGCCGGAAGATCGTCGTCCGAAATCGCTGCTACACGTACGCCGCCGCCCACAAACGGGCGGTCCATACCGAATACGAGATCGCCAACTTCGAGTACGAACTCACTCGGAATAGCCGCAGCCTCAACGTCCCAGTAGACGGTGTCGGTCCAGTTGATTTTCCCGGGCTTCACGTTCACGCCACGAAGCAGACGGACGTGAGCCTCGTCGGCACTGAACCCATCGCTGGGGAACGCATAGCCAGCCACGGTGTCACTCATGAACCCGAGTTGCATGACCCGCCAGTGGGAAGGTGTCTGAGGAAGCCACGGCTCAGCGTTGTTCTTCATGGGAGCACCCTCAAGCCCGGAGAAGACGGCCATCTCAACGAGAGCCTTACGGCGCCCACGCAGCATCTCGATCAGGCGCTGCTGCTCCTCGATGAGCGTGTCGATGCGGGCGGTCTCCCGGTCGAGGTAGCCGGCGATGGCGCGTTGCTCATCGGCAGGCGGCAGTGCCAGGGGTATGCGGGCGAAGGTGCTCCAGTTGCGGAAGTCAACGCTGCGCTCGCGGACGTTCGGCGCCTGGGTGGCAAGGAAGCCGGAGGTTCCAAGGTGACGTAGCAGGCGCGCGAGGTAGGTGAGATCGTCGTCAGCCACGGATTCGCAGACGTGGTAAACCGGTGAGGCGTTGCCGTGACTGTCGGAGACGCCAACCGCGCCAGCGAAACCGTCGAGGGCGTGGAAGACCAGGTCGCCGGGGCGGATCTCTTGGTAGCCGTTCTCAGTGTCGGAGAAGGTGTAGCCGTCCTCGCGACGGTTGGAGCGCAGTGTCACGATGCCGTCTCGGTAGGCGGTGACCACACCAAGCCCGGGTTGAGCCTGACGGTCGAGCGGACGGAGCACCCGACGTACTGTCGTCTCGCGCCAACCGGGCCTCAGACCTGTATTCACCCCTCCACCTCCCGCAGCAGGTCGAGGATCTTGGTGACCTGCTTCTCCAGGTCGGCGTCGATCTCGGCGAGGGGACGCGGCGGGACGTACTTGTAGAAGTGGCGGGTGAAGGGGACCTCGTAGCCGGTCTTGACCTTGGGCCAGTCGATCCAGGCGTCGGGGGCATGCGGCTTCACCTCGGCGTCGAAGTACGTCTGGATCACCTCGACCTTGCCAGCCACACCAACGGTCGAGCCGCCGTAGGTGAACGGGACGTTCTCGGTGTCGCGCTTCTTCGGGTCAGGCTTGGGCTTGCCCTTGCGGTCGACGACCGGCTTCCCGGACTCGTTCAACAGCGGGCGCTCGACGGTGATGGTCCAGGAGCCGAACTCGTCGTTGCGCAGCACCTTGGAGTACTCGGGGTCGGCGTCGGTGAAGTCGTCGTACAACTTCACTACCTTGGCGCGGTCGGCGTCGCTGATTTCGCGCCCCTTGGAGCCGAGGTTCTTGCGCATCTTGGTCCAGAACGACGTGCTGTCGATGAGCTGGACCAGGCCCTTGCGGTCGGGATGCTTGGTGTTGTCGAGGATCCAGATGTAGGTGGCGATACCGGTATTGAAGAACATGTTCGTCGGTAACGCGACGATAGCGTCGACCAGGTCGTTCTCCAACAGCCACTTGCGGATGTTGGAGGGGCCGGACTCGGCGGCGCCATTAAAGAGCGGCGAGCCGTTCATGACGATTCCGGCCCGGCCACCGCCGTCCTCGGGGGCGCGCATCTTGTGGGCGAGGTGGAGTAGGAAGAGCATCTGCCCGTCCGAGGTCGACGGGAGGCCGGGAGCGAACCGGCCGTAGGGACCTGCTTCGTCCCGTTCCTTCGTAACCGCCTTGGCGTACTGCTTCCAGTCGACGCCGTATGGCGGGTTCGACATGCAGAAGTCGAACTGGCGGCCCTTGAAGGCGTCGTCGGTGAGCGTGTTGCCGAAGGCGATGTTGGTTGCGTCGTGGCCCTTGGCGAGCAGATCGGACTTGCAGATCGCGTACGACTGCGGGTTGTACTCCTGGCCGAACAAGCTCAGCTTCGCGTCAGGGTTCTGCAGGAGCAGGTGTTCCTCGGCCAAGGCGAGCATGCCGCCGGTGCCGGCGGTGGGGTCGTACAGTGTCCGGATGATGCCGGACTCGGTCAGGGCGGCGTCCTTCTCGGCGAAGAGCAGGTCGACCAGCAGCCGGATCGCGTCCCGCGGGGTGTAGTGGTCGCCGGAGGTCTCGTTCGCGGCCTCGTTGAACTTGCGGATGATGTACTCGAACGCGTCGCCCATGTCGGCGTTGGAGACGACGTTCGGATGTAGGTCGACGCGCTTGAAGGACGTGATGACCTCGCGCAGCAGTTCCGCCTTCTCGAGGGCGAGTATCTCCTTCTTGAAGTCAAAGTACTCGAACACGTCGACATCGGGTGAGAACCGGTCGATGTAGTCGGCGAGGTTGTCCGCCAACCCGTCGGCGTCTTCGAGGAGGTTGGCGAACGAGTAGTTCGAGGTGTTGAAGAACGGTCGGCCGGTCGCCTTCTTGACCTCGACCCTGAGCCGGTTCGGGTTGTCGTACTTCGCCGCCAGCTCGCGCACCGTCTCGCGGTCGGGTTCGAGGATGCAGTCGAGGCGACGCAAGATCGTGAGCGGGAGGATCACGTTGCCGTACTGATTGGGGCGGTAAGGGCCCCGAAGCTGGTCGGCGATCGACCAGATGAAACTACCGAGAGTGCTCACGCGGCTCCTTACGACGTTCACTCGACGATAAATGGTGGACGTCCAGCTGGAGGACGTGCGCACCGTCCGGCCAGGCGGCGCGCAGTCTGCGACAACCGGCGCGTCACAGGAACATCATGGCGCATCGCCAGTCCTCCGGGCGGCGCCGCCAACGCTCGGCCGCGTAAGAGCCTGTAGCCGGGCGCTTGCGTGGCCAGGGCGTTTACGCTCGCGCAAGCGAGAAGCCAGGCGTCGATCCCCGGCCACGAGCTCGGTCTGCCCTGCGGCAAGGTCGCTGGGGCTGCGCACGCTGCCGCCTCGCCGCAAGCAGACGAGCCGGCTGCACCGCCTCCGCCGGAACGACGAACCGCCGGTCGAGCCGACCGCAAACCGGGGACAAGAGAAGCCTGGTCCGCGCATGAACGTCGGCGTCATCCTGGTTGTCTTCGTTGACGCGTGTTCGGCCACCCCGCCGCTTGCCAGGCATGGGCAAGGCGCGCGGCGGGCATCGGCCCGATCAACTCGTCGATGGAACGAAGCTCGTAGCACTGCATCAGGGACAGCAACGTGCTGAGCTGCGGATTCGGGAAGCGCGCGCCTTCAAGCTTGACGAGGGTGTTCCGCGTGATGCCCGCAGTCACTGCGGCGACTTCTTGTGTCAGACCCCGTTGCTCGCGTAGCTCGCGGAGACGGCGGCCGAAGTGCATACTGAAGTGGTCATCGAGAGGCGGGGATGGAACCGCCTTGAGGAGACGCGGCGTCCGCCGAGGACCCTTGCCGGGTGGTTCGCCAGCTGGCATCTTGACCCTCGAATCCTTGACCGTTTGACCAGCCTTGCCTCGGCGTGCCTCCTTGAGGATGCCTACTTGAGTGGGCACAATCAAGGAGACATGACAGCTCAGGCGATCGACTCCACCTGGTCAGCACCTGCTGGTGCTGGGCTGTTGCATGCCGCGGAGGCCGTGTCTGGTTTGCTCGGTGTACCCGGTCGGGTGTGCACCGTTCGATTCCAGGGCCAGGCGGTCACGGCCGTTGCCGAGCTCGACCGGTCGGCTCACGACGTACTTCACCGTGAACCGACTACGGACCTCTTGGCGTTGGAGCTGGTCTCAGGTAGCGCAGAGAACCTCGAATGGGCCCGACCTGTCACGATCCAGGCCATCGTCGTGGCCGGACTTGATCCTGTTCGCGCCGTACAACGGGCAGCTCGGTGGGCGTCCTATGCGTCTCGGGTCGCGATTGTTCCCGCTGATCGCATCACTGAGCACGCCATGGTCGAGGCGGCCCTGCGTGGTGTGTGGCTGGTCGCGGCCGGATGCCCGGTACAAATCGCCTCGGCAGGCGAGGTCGGACCGGCGCCGGGGTCCAGCAGAGGCCTGCTGCACCGCCTGCTGGACGAAGTGATCCTTGCTGAGCTGCGCAGCGACTCAGCTCCGGGAATTGTGTCCGTCTAGCCCGCGGCCTGCCAGTGCCGTAACGCCGGCGGCACCCTGAGAAAGACCGGCGACGTGTTCGCGGCCGCATGTTCCTCTTCGCCACGCCGGCACCAGGAGGACCAAGTCCTGACCCGGTCACCCCCTGCGGGCAGAGCGACAAGCTGGTGGCGGAGGTCGAGAACGCACGCAAGATTGTGCTGCCGCACCTCGTAGGTCGTTGCGATGGCAAGGCGATCGAGCCGAGCGCCGCGGCAGATTTGACAGTCACACCTCCACCGCGGGGCTGTCGGTGTGGCCATCACGGCGTCGTGGAGGAGGTCGAGGTAGTGCAAGGCAAGTCCTGCGGACCAGAGAGCTGATTCCTTACCGGGAGTACCCCCACCACCACCGGCTCGCTGGGGATACAGGTGTCGTAGTGCTGTCGTACCTCCGTATGCGGCGGCCAGCGCGCCATGAGCGAGTAGCCCAACCGCACTCGTGTCGCAGCGCAACGGAATGACCGGGATCCCGCTGCGGATCACGGCGAGTAGTCCCTGGAGTATGCGGTTCGCCCCGAAGGGATCGCCGGCATGCTCGATGATCACGGCGATCGGCACCGAGACCTGGGCGAGTTCGGTGAGCAGCAGCCGGAGGCCGGCGCCGTATAACCACCAATTGGCCAGAGCCAATGGTGCGATGGCTCCCGGGATCGCTGCCGAGTTCCGCAGAACCGTCTGAAGGCCATTCAGGTCCGTTGCCGCAACGTAGCCGGCGTCCGGCATGATCACCGGCAGTCCCAGGTCCCGCTGCCACGAAATCCAGTTGGAGTCGAATGGATGGGCCGCGGGCAACCGGTTCCGTCCCTTATAACGCTGACGGTCCGGCAACACCAACTGCTGGAAACCGCGCCCTCGAAGATAGCGGACGGCCATCTTCGCTTCCTTGTCCCCGGAAACGACGAGGCCACCACCGGGCACCCCTGCTACCGAGGCAAGCGGCTGTGCATCCGCCGGGTCTACTTGTGCCAGCAGTACATCCGTGATCGCGAAGACGCCGCGTGCCGTTGTCCGGGTTGCCGTCATCAAGCCTCCTCGAGGACCTGTAACTGACTACGGTACGGCAGCCCGGCAACACCCTCGGTGCGCGACACGCCGGACGAGTCGTGAAGCGAAGGAAGAATTGGGCACACCTGCCACTCGAACAACAATCTCCACATGAGCCACAGCGCGAGCGCCGCAGAGCGATCAAGAGACCGCTGCGAAACGGTGAACACCTCGTGAACCGGGACAGCGAGGTGGCTGGCTGCCTCGTGATCAACGAAGGTATCGCAGCTCGGCATGCTGGCAATGTCCGTGATTGACGAGGCGGGGCTTCTGCCTGTTGTGGTCTTACGATGCACGCAGGGACCGAGGACGCCACAACGCGCCAATTTTCATCCCGCTTCGCGTGGCTTTATCACGAACAGACTGTCCCTTATGGACACTCCTTGGTTATGGGTTCACGATCATAGTCGTGTGGTGTTCCGTCATGATCGCAGCGGCACCCCGCCCGGCAGCCCCAGCAGCCTCAGCGAGGACGCGGTTGACAGCGGATGTTCTTTACCGTGAATTGAGGCGTATGACCATGGCATCGGATCCTGGAATGTTGAAGCGATGAGGGTGACACGATTCATCTGATGCCGCAGCTGAGCCTGGGCGGATCACCGAATTGGGCCCTACCCGGACGCAGGCGATGTTCATCACCGTGATCCACACCTACGTGACCGACGATCGGCCGTTGTCGCCGGCCACGCTGCAGCGCATCGACGCCACCTGCACGCCGTGCCCAGCACCGCCGTCGGTCGGGACCCGCTGGCCTCGACCCGGCCATCGGCCCCGACGGAGACCGAGACTCGGCGCAGATCGGCGACCCGGCCAGCTCGGTGGTCTGACCCTCGTGGGGAGTCTCTATGTCGGCAAAGGATGTGTTCAAGCGGTGTGAGTGCCGGTGTCCGGCGACGGGGAGGCAACTGGGTGCGCGTTGTCGCCGATTGGCTGAACCGGAGCACGGGTCGTGGTGGTTCGCGGTCGAAGGCCCCCGAGCCGGGGACGGGTCTCGTACGCGGGTGCGTCGCGGCGGCGACACCTCGGAGAAGGCCGCGATGGCTGCCCGGGACCAGGTTGCGGCGGCCACCAAGGGCATCGGGCTGACGACCGGTGACTGGCTGGCGTACTGGATCCGCACCGTCCGGCTGCGTTCCAGTACGCGCCGGAACTACCGGCAGCACGTCGTCACCTACCTGACTCCCCAGCTGGGTGACCTGCCTTTGGTGACCCTCCACGTGAGCGACGTGCGGAAGGCGTTCACCGCGATCGCGGCCGGGAGCGGTTCCCGGTACGGGCGGCTGGCGCCGTCGACTGTGGCGCGGGTGCGTGCGACGTTGAGTTCCGCGCTGCGAGCTGCGGTGGAGGAAGGACTGCTGGCGCACAACCCTGCACGAGGCCCGGAGATCGACCTCCCGGAAGTGCTGGCGCCGCGGCCGTATGTGTGGACCGAGGAGCGGGTGGCGCGCTGGCGGACAACCGGATGGCGCCCAGGGCCGGTGTGCGTGTGGACGAGAGGGCAGACGATCGAGCTCCTCAAGAGCATTGCCGGGCACAAGCGCTATCTGTATTACCACCTCGTGGCGATCACCGGACTGCGCCGTGGCGAAGCGGCCGCTTTGCGCGAGGTCGACGTGGACCTGTGGCATCGCGAGCTGTTCGTCATCACCAGGCCGGACCCCGGAGGGCAGGTGGACGGTGACGGGAAGCTGAAGAGCCGATACAGCGCACGGACCATCGCTCTCGACCATGTCACCGTCGGCTTGGTGCGGCGCTACCTCACGGCACGAGCCGGGGTTCCCGCCGGACCAGGGGGAGAGCGGTACCTGTTCACCACCCCCACGGGGATGCCATGCCGACGTGATCTGTTCACCCACGAGTTCGAGGACCTGCTGGCCGAACGCACCCAGCTGCCGCCGATCCGGCTGCACGACCTCCGCCACGGCGCGGCCTCACTGTCCCTGGCTGCCGGCAATGATCTCAAAAGCATCCAGGACATGCTCGGACACGCCTCGATGTCCTTCACTGCCGACTACTACGTCTCGCTTTACCCCAGCACCCGCCACCAGGCCGCCGAGAAGATCGGCGCGTCCCTGTTCGCCACACCATCCGGCCGCGTGCACCGGACCCGGCTTCCCCTCCACTGCCGACGCGTGGCGGGCAATGCCACCCGGTGCCCACATGTGCCGACAGCTACCTCGAAAATCTGAACCCGCGGACCGCGAGTCCGCAGGTACGCGGCATCGCGCTGCCGCGTGGTGTGGGCTTGACCTGGGAATATGCTGCCAGGGTCGGCTCAGGAACCGACACCGATGTCTCCGAATGGGCTCCGTTGCTCACGTCGTGCTCAAAACGGCGTTATCAATCTGCTGCAAGCAACGGTCCGGGACTCACGATCAGACACGCAAACGTCACATCGGGGACGGGCGGGCCGGAACAGAAGGGCGGCGGCCATAGGTGTCCCGCAGAAGGTTGATTTCCCAGCGACAGCAACACAAAGAGCCGACACCGTCGAATCTCGGGTCCGTTCACCTTGGCGCGAGCCGACCCCTGGTACTAGCCAATTTCGTCACAACCGCCGATTGCCATGTCCACGCTGTGGCCACACAACCGGCCACACGTGACCCCGCGGACTTACCCGAAGATCACCAAGTTCCCTGTTTCCGCAGGTCAGACGCATGATCGTAGTGGGCCGCCTGGGGCTCGAACCCAGAACCTACGGATTAAAAGTCCGCAGCTCTACCAATTGAGCTAACGGCCCGCGCCATCAGTCTAGCCAGGCCTCCCTCGACGGGTCGCGACTGGTCCTCCGCGGTGAGCTGGCCGATAGCTTCTACGGCTGGATCCGTGCCGGGTTCGTGCCGCCGTACCTGCCCGAGGCCGCTCGGCAGAAGGCGCCGCCTTCGCAGCCTGATCCTCTTTGGACGAACGTGCGGGGCCGGCTGGGCCCCGCACGTCACGCCGTCAGCACTGCACGATGAGGCCCGTGTAGGCCGTGCACTTCTTCGACGCCTTGTCGTTGGCCGGGTCCGGGTCGGCTGGTGCGCTCGCCGCTCGCTGGGCCGTCGCTGTGAACGCGCCCCAGGCGAAGACGCCGCCCTCCGAGGTGAACTTCGCCGTGGCCGAAGCGCCCGGGGCCAGGGTGCCGATTGCGCAGGTCAGGGCCGCTCCCGAGCGGGTGCAGCCGGTCGTCGAGGCGATCGTGCGGCCCGCACCCGGGTTGGCTGTCACGCGGATGTCGGTCGCCGTGGCGGGGCCGGTGTTCGACACCTTGATCACGTACTCGACCCGGGCGACCAGGCCGGCGCGCGGGGTGGCGGTCAGCGCTACCTTGACGTCGGCCTTGTCCGGCACGGCGATCGTGACGACCGGGCCGTCTTCGACGCCGAACGCGTAGTTGTCGCCGGCGAACTGGTGCTGGAGCGTGAACTGGCCCGGCTCGACGTCGTCCTTGACGCGCAACGTGAACGTCACCGTCCGGCTCTCGCCCGCGCCCAGGTCGCCGACGCCGCCGCGGAAGCTGCTGAGGTACGGCGCGCACGGCGCGATCGTCCCGGCGCAGGAGACCAGGTCCACCACGTCGGCGATCGGCTTCTCCTTCACGTAGAGCGCCGCCTTCGCGCCCGTGACCGTGAAGTCCGTCGGGTTGATCAGCTGCTCCGTGACCGTGAACGTGACGCCCGCGCGCACGGTGGTCGCGCTGACGTCGATCGTGCTCGCGGGCGGGGTCGCGGCCGCGACGGCGGGTGCCGTGCACAGAACCGCGGTCGTCAGCGCAGCCAGCACAGCGGTTCTTCGTCCGGTTCGCTGCATCTTGGTGATCTCCTGGTTCCGAACCGAGGGGTGCCGCTCCGACCGGTGAAACTGGCGTGCGCAGCAGGGGTGACGAAGATCAGATCGGCGCACCCGGAGATTCGTTACCGGGTTCGCCAAACCGTGCCTGAACTGGGCTTTCACGGCAGTTGCCCGGTCACCGAGCACCCCGGCGAACCGAAATTGTCGGACCCCTGTGGCACGCTCCGCACATGACCGAACACACCATCCCGGTGGCGCCTCCGCCCCGCTTGACCGGCCCCCGAATCGACCCGGCACCGGTCGCGGACGAGCGCCAGGCTCTCACCGAGAGCCTCGACTACTACCGGCGCACTTTCGAGCTGAAGTGCGCCGGTCTGGACCCCGGCCAGCTGTCCGAACGCTCGGTACCACCATCGACGCTGACCCTGCATGGACTGCTACGGCACCTCACCGGCTGCGAACGCTGGTGGTTCCGGATCCAGTTCACGGGTGAGGACGTCCCGAACCTCTACTACTCCGACGACGACCCGGAGCAGGACTTCACGGATCTGGCCGGCGACGTCGACGAGGCGTTTTCGTTGTGGCACGCCGAATGTGCGCGCTCCCGCGAGATCGTCGCAGCCAGTTCGCTGGAGCAGACCGGCACCCGTCGCAGCACCGGCGAACCGTTCACCCTGCGCTGGCTGATGCTGCGCATGATCGGCGAGTACGCGCGCCACATCGGCCAAGCCGACCTGATCCGCGAGCGCATCGACGGCGCGACGGGCGAATGACGGCTCAGGCGGCTGCCGCCCGGCGGCGGAAGCGGAAGAGGAGGTCAGCCACGACCGGAACGACGATCCAGCACGCGTAGGCCCAGTGCGTGAAGAAGGCGACCGGGATCGAGACGGCGAAAGCGGCGATCATCGCGCCGATCCCGCGGTAGATCGCGCCGAAGAGCTCCGGCGGGGTGTCCGCGCGGTAGAGGTGGTTCCGCTGGATCTGCCAGGCCATGAGGAGGAACAGCGTAAGGGCGATGACCTGCACGAGGGCGTAGAAGACGAAGCGGAACTCGAACGCGCCGTCTTCGGCCATCACCTTCGTGGCGAAGGGCATGATCACCTGCGTCAGGAGCCAGCCGAAGGTGAGCCGGGCGAGCCCGCCGCCAAGCGTGGTGACGTAGTTGAACAGGCGGTGGTGGGCGCGCCAGTGACCGCCGATCACGATGAAGCTGATCAGGAAGGAGATGTATTCGGACTGGTGATGACCGAGTGACCGCAGCAGCTCGGCGCTGGTGGCGCCCTCCGGCAGCGGCAGCTCGAGCGCGAGCAGCGTGATCGCGATGGCGACGACGGCGTCCGAGAAGAAGGTCAGCCGCTCGGCGGCGATACCCCGGGGTTCGGAGCCGACGGTGTCTTCGGCGGACGGGGCGCTGGTCATGACCGATGAGCGTGCCAGACCCGGTTGCGCGGCCGCCGCCGAGGTCGGCCGCGTGCGATGCTGACGCCCATGACCGTCGACCCCGATTCCGGACTCCTGTCCCCGGTGCGGGCCGGTACGCCGGCCGAAGCGTCGACCGGAGACGAGGCCTGGTTGCGCGCGATGCTCGACGCCGAGGCGGCGCTCGCGAGGGCGCAGGCGCGGCTCGGGACGGTGCCGCCGGAGGCCGCGGACGCGATCACGGAGGCAGCGGGCCGCGTGCGGATCGACGTCGCCGAGCTGGCGCGTGGGTCGCGGGCGACCGCCAACCCGGTCGTCGGCCTGGTGAAGGCGCTGACGTCGGCCGTCGGCGAGATCGCGCCCGGGGCCGCCGAGTACGTGCACCGCGGCTCGACCAGCCAGGACATCTTCGACACGGCGATGATGCTGGTCGCCGACCGGACGCTGCGGCCGCTCGCCGCCGACCTCGATGCCACCGCGGAGGCGCTGGCCGGGCTGGCCCGGGCGCACCGGGACACGACCATGGCCGGGCGGACGCTGACGGCGCACGCGGTGCCCACGACGTTCGGGCTCAAGGCCGCGGGCTGGCGGCAGCTCGTGCTGGACGCGGCCGTCCGCATCCGGCGGGTGCTCGACGGTGGGCTGCCGGTCTCGCTCGGCGGAGCGGCCGGGACGCTGGCGGCGTACGTCGAGTACGCGCGCCTCGCCGGCGAGACAGACGCCGGCCGGGGCGCCGACGAGGGGCGGGAGGCCGGCCAGGGGCACGGGCGGGGCGGGGGCGGGGGCGGGGGCGGGGGCGGGGGCGGGGGTGATGCCAGCACGTCCGCCGCGGTCCTCGGCGGCTCGGGGAAGGCGCGCGACGCGGACGTCGGCGACTACGTGGCACGGCTGACCGCCGCGTTCGCCGACGAGACCGGCCTCGCCGCGCCGGTGCTGCCGTGGCATTCGCTGCGGACGCCCGTGGCCGACCTCGCCGGCGCCCTCGCCTTCACCGCCGGGGCGCTCGGGAAGCTGGCCGTCGACGTCGAGACGCTCAGCCGGACCGAGCTGGGCGAGGTCGTCGAACCGGCCGCCGATGGGCGGGGCGGTTCCTCGGCGATGCCGCACAAGCGGAACCCCGTCCTCGCCACCCTCATCCGCTCGGCCGCGCTGCAGGTGCCGGTGCTGGCCGCGGGCGTCGCGCAGTCGATGCTCGCCGAAGACGAGCGGTCGGCCGGGGTCTGGCACGCCGAATGGCAGCTGGTCCGCGAGTGTCTCCGGCTGACCGGCGGCGCCGCGCACACCGCCGCCGAGCTCGCGCGCGGGCTCACCGCGGAGCCCGGGCGGATGCGGGCGAACCTGGCGTCGACGCACGGGCTGATCGTCTCCGAACGGCTCTCCGCCGTGCTCGCGCCACTGCTCGGCAAGGCGAAGGCCAAGGAGCTGCTGGGCGAGGCGTCCCGGCGGGCCGTGCGGGACGACCGGCCGCTCCGGGACGTGCTGGACGAGCTGCCCGCCGTCACCGATGTGCTGACGCCGGCCGCGCTGGACGACCTGCTCGACCCCGCCGGCTACACCGGCGCCGCGGCCGCTCTGGTCGACCGGGCTCTCGGCGACGGCTCTGAGCCGAAGGACGCTTCGGAGTAGCCGAGGGGTCCACCGGCCGGCGAAGTCCGAACCCGGCGAAAATTCATTGAACCGTCTCCGCCGGGGGTCCGTGTAGTGGATATCAAGCAGCCGCACCGAGCGGCGGGAAATCCAACGGACACAAGGAGAACTTCCATGCTTCGCACGCGCATCGCCGTCTCCGTCGCCGCGGCGGCAGCCGGGCTGGCAGTGCTCACCGCTTGCTCGGGTGTCGAGACTGCGCAGCCGGTTGTCGCCCCCGCGGCGGCCGGTGGCACCGGAGGCGGCCAGGCCGCCAACGGCCAGGTGGGCAACGCCGCTCCGGCGTCCAACGAATCCAAACTGGTCGTCGCGGACGTCGCCGACGTCGGGCAAGTGCTCACCGACCAGAACGGCATGACCCTCTACCGGTTCGACAAGGACACCGCGAAGCCGCCGAAGTCCAACTGCGACGGTGACTGCGCCAAGACCTGGCCGCCGATGCTGGCCACCGGGGACGTGCAAGTCCAAGGGGTCGACAAGAACAACGTCGGGAAGGTGACGCGCTCCGACGGTACCGAGCAGATCACCGTCGGCGGGTGGGCGCTCTACCGCTACGCCAAGGACACCAAGCCCGGCGACGCGACCGGCCAGGGCGTCGGTGGCGCCTGGTACGCGTCGAACGCCAAGGGCGGGAAGGCCGGGCAGGCCGCGGCCGAATCCGGCACCGTCAAGCTCAGCGCCAGCAAGATCGACGGCCTCGGCGACGCGATCGTCGACCAGAACGGGATGACGCTCTACCTGTTCCAGAAGGACACCAAGAAGGCCAAGACCTCCGCCTGCAACGGTGACTGCGCCAAGACCTGGCCGGCCGTCCTCTCCAACGGCAAGGTCGAACTGCAGGGCATCGACTCGAAGCTGCTCGGCAGCATCAAGCGCCAGGACGGCAGCGAGCAGGTCACCATCGGTGGCTGGCCCGTCTACACCTTCGCGAAGGACACCAAGCCGGGCGACGCGAACGGCCAAGGCGTCAACGGCACCTGGTTCGTCATCGAGCCCGCCGGCTGCAAGGTCGGCAGCAACCCGAACACCGCCGCCAGCCAGCAGGCTCCGGCCGACAGCGGTGCGGGGACCAGCAACTCCTCCGGTGGCACCACCTACTGAACCACCCCGAACCTCCTAGTGGGCGAGGCCCGGCGGACGCTCTTCGTGAGTGACCTCCGGGCCTCGCCCCTTGTGGTCACGGCGCAGGAACGACCGGCGGCGCGGCTCGTCGGCCACCCCGTCGGTGCGGTCAGTGCGGTCGGTGCGGTGGTCGGTGCGGTCGACGACGTCGGTGCGCTGCTCGGCGACCGTCGGCTCGTCGGTCGTCTCGTCCTCGGGCAGCAGGATGGTGCGGCGGGCCGGCAGGACCGCGATCAGCAGACCGAGCGCGGCGACACCGAGGTGCAGCCACGTGTCGGCGCGCCCGAGGTCCATCGGGTTGCCGGCGTTGGCGAACGGGTTGGTCGAGATGAGCCCGTCGATCATCAGGCCCCACACGAACAGCAGGCCGTAGCCGATGAACAGCAGCCAGCCGAACGCCCGCGCGCGGCCCGAGCCGAACGCCAGCAGCAGGCCGACCACGCCGGTCACGACCCGGACCAGGCTCATGAGCGGGTTGCCGGAGAACCGCCAGAACCCGGCGTCGTGGTGCCCGGCGAAGTTGCCGAAGCCGGTCCTGGTGAATCCGATGATGCCGACGACGAGGAACGCGATCCCGGCCAGTCCGGCCAGCACCTGCGCCGGCTGCAGGCCTCGGACCCGGATGCGTGCGCGTTTCGCGTGAACCATGACTCCAGTCCTTCCCAGCGGGTGGTGACGATCGTCACCGCCCTCAGGTACCCCGCGACCACGGTGAGCGAAACGATCCTGCTTGCCCGCAGAGCCCCCGCCTGTTCCCGGATCCGGCCCCTTCCGAGAGCTATCCCACAAACCGGTCCCTTCCGGCGAACAGCGCACGGCCTTCCCGGCAATCCGGATCATGCGCAAGTTGAGCGGCATCTTCCTGGTGGGGCTGTGCCTGGGGGCGATCGGCGCGGTGGCGGTGACGGCGAGTCACGGCACTTCCGCGCCCGAGCCGATCACGGTCGCCGAAGCCGCGACGATGAAGACGGATTCGCCGAGCACGGCTCCGAGCACGACACCCACTCCGACGCCGCCTCCGGAGACGGCGCCGGCGAGCGACCCGGGCAAGGCCCCGGAGAAGAAGCCCGCGGTGGACGCCGCCGGACTGGACCGGCTGGTGCGCGGCGGCAACGTCAGCGCCGTCGTATTCGACCGGCAGGGCGGCGCGGCGACCGTCTCCGTCCACGCGGACCGCGGCTACACCTCCGCTTCGATCGTGAAGCTGCTCATCGCCCTTCAGGTCCTCGAGCGGAACGGTCCCGCGGCCGACGTGCAGCGAATGCTGGCCCGCAGCGACGACGAGCTCGCGAGCCGGTTCTGGATGTCCTACGGCGGAACGTCGATCGTCACGCGCTGGGCCGCGAAGCTCGGCCTCACCGGCACCCGCGCACCCACGGATCCCGGCCGCTGGGGCGACACGCGCATCACCGCGTCGGACGTCGTGCGCATCTACCAGTACCTGCTCGACCACAAGTCGAGCACGATCATGAAGGCGCTGCGGGACGCAACCGAGCGGGGGTCCGACGGGTTCCGGCAGTACTTCGGCATCCCGGACGCCGCCGCCGGGCGCCCGTGGGCGGTGAAGCAGGGCTGGTCGTGCTGCGGGCCGACACGGATGCTGCACACCTCGGGCGTGCTCGGCGAGGACAGCCGCTACATCGTGGTGGTGCTGACCGAGCACCCCGCCAAGGTCGACTACGCCACCGCGTCGAAGCGGGTCACGGACATCGTCTCGACGCTGCTCGGCTGAGCGGGCCTACTGGTCGGTGTCGGCCAGGGCGCCCTGCGCGCCGGAGCGCGGCAGCGGCCACGGCAGCACGCCGCCGGTGGTCTCCGTCGGCCGTCCGGCCGGTGACGTTCCCGTCGTGTGGGCGCCGATCCACGCCAGAACGTCCGGGAGCTGGGACTTGAACGTGTTCATGTTGTGCCCCGCGTCCTTGATCCGCCACGACGAGAACTGGACCGGCGGCCGGGCCGCCGCGCGGATCTGGTCGATGGCGAAGCTCTCGTAGCTTTCCTTCTCCCCCGAGATCGCCAGGATTTCCACCGGTGACGGGTGCAGGCGCACGTTGAGCCGGACGTTGTTGGCGTCGTTGATGTCCTGGCGGCCGTGGAACAGGTCCTTGGTCTCCGCGTCGATCTGGGCCTTGTCGTAGCCGCTGACGCTGACCGCCTGGCCGTACCACTGGGGGTGGCGGGTCACCAGGTTCATCGCGCAGTACCCGCCGGACGACCAGCCGGCGATCGTCCACGCCCGCCGGTTCGCCGCGACGCCGAGCTTCTGCAGCGCCCAGTCGCGCAGGTCCGCCGTCAGGTACGTGTCGTTCGCGGTGCCGTCCACCTCGTCGATGCATTCCGTGTCGTGGCCGACCTTCGGGACACCGATCGCGTCCGGGACGATCACCACGGTCGGCGGCAGGACGTGCTTGGCGATCGCCGCGTCGAGCTGCTCCGGCAGGTGGTAGCCACCGGTCACGACTTCGGGGCCGGAGGGGTAGTTCGGGATCCACTCGATCGCCGGGAACCGCAAGTCCTTGAACGCCGCGTCGAAGTACTGCGGCGGCAGGTACACCGTGACGTCGCGGGTGATCTTGGTGCGCCGCCCGGCCACCTTCATGTGGACGACGGTGCCCTTGCCTTCGCGGGCGTGCGCCACCCCGGTGTCGCGCAGCTTTTCGAGGTCCTCGCCGTTCTGCGCCGCTTCGGCGTCGGTCCCCTGCGCCGAATAGACGCCGGTGCCGAGCAGCGATCCGACCGTCGGGAAGAACCCGCCGATCATGTTGCCCGCCATGCCGGTGCTGAGCACCAGGAGGACGACGGCGAGCAGGATCGTGGCGCTGCGCCAGAGCCGCTTGCGCTTCCACCGGTCCCAGCACCACGGGACGGCGATGATCGCGAGCAGCGTCAGCACGACCACCACGATCATGTTGACCGGCGAATCGAGCCGGATGCTGCTCAGGTGCATGACAACGGTCCTTCCAGGCGGGCAGAAATGCGCGCCCGGATCGCGGGACTCGCGTACATATCACGTTTGAGCCCCCTCGCACGTTGCGACCCTGTGAGGTCTGTCATAGAGCCGCAACGTGCGGCGCACTCAGCGTCTTCTCAGTTATTTCGCGAGTGCGCGCGACAGCACCGTGACGGCCTGGGTGATCGCAGCCTCGGCCGCGTGGGTCTCGCGGAGCGCGTTGACCATCACGAAGTCGTGGATGATCCCCTGGTAGCGCACGGCGGTGACGGGCACACCGGCCTGACGCAGCTTCGCCGCGTATGCCTCACCTTCGTCGCGGAGCACGTCGGCTTCGCCGGTGATCACCAGGGCCGGCGGCAGCCCGGCGAGCTCGTCGAGGGACGCGCGCAGCGGCGACGCCGTGATTTCCGCGCGCTGGGCGGGATCCGTCGTGTACTGGTCCCAGAACCACTGCATGCCTTCGCGGCCGAGGAAGTAGCCCTCGGCGAACTTCACGTACGACTCGGTGTCGAAGTTGGCGTCGGTGACCGGGTAGAACAGCACCTGCTGCCGGAAGGTGACGTCGCCGCGCTGCTTGGCCAGCAGGGTCAGCGCCGCGGTCATGTTCCCGCCGACGGAGTCGCCGGCGATCGCGATGCGCGAGGTGTCGAGGCCCTTCTCGGCGCCATGCTGGGCGACCCACTTCGCCACGGCGTAGTTCTCCTCGATGGCGACCGGGTAGCGCGCCTCGGGCGAACGGCTGTACTCGGGGAAGACGACGGCGGCGCCGACGCCGGCGGCCAGTTCGCGGACCAGCCGCTCGTGGGTGTGGAAGTCGCCGAACACCCAGCCGGCGCCGTGGATGTAGACGATCACCGGCAGCGGGCCCTCGATCCCGGCCGGGCGGACGATCCGCGTCTCGACGTCGCCGTTCGGGCCGCCCGGAACGTCGAGCACCTCGATCTCGGCGGCGGCCATGGCGATTTCGCCGTCCTGGACGCCGTCGACGGCCTTGCGACCTTCCTCCGGCGGCAGCTGGAACAGGTACGGCGGCTGGTCGGTGACCTCCGCGAACGCCTGCGCGGCCGGTTCGAGGGCCAGGTTGTGCGGGTTGGCGGTCATGTCGTCCTCCTGGGGTGCAACGAGCTGATGTCATGAACATAGCTCTCAACTTAGTTGTGCACAACTAAGTTGACCTCGATGAGATACAGGGCACTTAAGTTGCCGTCCAGCACGATGTCGAGGACCATGAAGAGTCACGAGAGAGGAGTCGCCATGGCATCGCTGCGGCTGGAGGACCAGCTCTGCTTCGGGCTGTACGCGGCGTCGCGCGCGGTGACGTCCCTGTACCGGGTCGTCCTGGACGACCTCGATCTGACCTACCCCCAGTACCTGGTCATGCTGGCGCTCTGGGACAAGGACCATCGCCTGGTCAAGGAGCTCGGCGCCGAGCTGAACCTCGACTCGGGCACGCTCTCACCGCTGCTCAAGCGGCTGCAGACCGCGGGCCTGGTGGTCCGCAACCGGCAGGCCGACGACGAGCGCTCGGTCCGCGTCAGCCTGAGCGAGACCGGGAAGGCGCTGCGCGAGAAGGCGCAAGGCATCCCCGACGTGATCGGCGCGGCGATGAGCCTGGACGAAGCCGGCGTGGCCCGGATGCGCGCCGAACTGGACCGGTTGACGGAGTCGGTGAACGCCTATCGGGAGGCGTTGTCGCCGGCGTGATCGTTCCCGTGGCAGCATGGCCGCGAAGGGGATGATCATGATCAACCACGACGACGCGCTGAAGGCCGTCGCCGGCAGCCTCGACCGGCCGTCGGCGGCCCGGATCTACGACTACTTCATCGGCGGGAACACCCACTACGCGATCGATCGCGACTTCGCCGAGAAGGTGCGGGCCCGGCTGCCGCTCATGGGTGACTACTGCCTGACGAGCCGGCAGTTCCTCGGCCGCGCGGTCCGCGAGTGCGTGCGCGCCGGGCTGCGGCAGTTCGTCGACATCGGCTCCGGCCTGCCGACCGCGGGCAACGTGCACGAGGTCGCAGATGACACTAGTCCGCGGCTGGACACGCGGGTGCTCTACATCGACAACGAGCCCATCGCGCTCGCCCACTCGACGCTGCTGCTCGCCGACACCGCCGACCCGGAGCGCCACCACGCCATCGCCGCGGACTTCCTGCAGCCGGACGATCTCTGGGAGCGCGTGAAGGCCTCGGACATCATCGACGTGCGCGAGCCGGTCGCCCTGGTGATCAACGCGGTGATGCACTTCGTCAAGGACGAGGAGAACCCCGACGCGCTGCTCGCCTTCTACCGCGAGCGGCTGGCCCCCGGCTCGCTGCTGGTGCTGTCGCAGATGACCAACGAGAACCCGGCGAACGAGGACGAGCGGCAGGCGCTGCTCGATCTGCTCGAATACTACGAGACCACGACGAATCCGGGTTTCCTGCGGCCGATGGCCGAGTTCGAACGCTTCTTCGGCGGCTGGCCGATGCTGGAACCGGGCCTCGTCTACGCCCCGGCGTGGCACCCGGACGAGCACACCGTGTTCGCCGGTTCGCCGTCCGAGTCGCGGGTGATCGGCGGCGTCGCGCGCAAGCCTTAAGACGCTTCGCGCAAGCCTTCCAACACGTCGAGGACCGCCCCTTTGCCCAGGTCGACGGCCTGGCGCAGCACCTCGGGGTCACGCTCCAGCACCACCACGTCCGGCGCGCCGACCGGCGGGCGGATGCTCAGGATGCGCGGGTCGGCCGCCAGGACGTCCTCGTCCTCGACGTCCCGCCGGTAGGTGTCCTGCCAGGCCGGGATCGCGCCCGGCGCCTGGCGGCGCAGGAACCGCGGCACGACGACGTCGTGCACCCGCGGCGGCCGCACCGGCAGCTCGTCGGCGCGGCGGGTGCGCAGCACGAGGACGTCGGTCGCGCCCTGAGCCAACGCGGTCCGGTACGGGATCGGCTCGGCCACGCCGGCGTCGACGAACCGGCGGCCCGCCATGGGGATCGGCGGCCCCGCCAGCACCGGCATGCACGACGACGCGGCGAGCGCGACCTTGACCGCGTCGACGTCGGCCAGGAACGGGTGCAGGTCGGTGGACTCGCCGGTGTCGGCGTCCGTGGCCAGCGGGTGGAAGGTGACCGGGTTGGCCAGGATCGCCGGGAAGTCCATCGGCTCGAGCACCGAGTAGACCTGGTGGACGAGGTATTCGAGGTCGATCACCGCGCGGCCGCGCAGGGTGTGCAGCGGGTTGATGATCCGGCGCATGACGACCGGGTTCCACCAGGTGCGGACGCCGGTCGACGACCGGCCGCAGAGCAGCCAGGCGCCGTTCAGCGCTCCGGCCGACGAGCCGTAGACGGCGTCGAACGCCGGCGTCACGCCGAGTTCGTCCAGCGCCAGGACCATGCCGCTGGAGTAGGTGCCGCGGCTGCTGCCGCCCTCGACGGCGAGCGCGAGGCGCCGGCCGTCGGTGCGTTCTCCCGGGACGCTGCCCGCCGCCATCCGTTCGGAGATCAGTTCGAGTACCGGGTGCACGCCTCCATCCTGGTCTTTCCGCTCGATTAGTCGACCCGTTTTGTGAAGGACGCATCCCACTGAGGGGTGGAGTGATGCGCGCCTCGTTGCACTGCACCTAGTTGCATATGCATGCTGTGGCCCATGGCCCTGGAGCACGCGATCCTCGTCTCGCTGTCCGAGCGCGCCGGTTCGGGCTACGAGCTCACGCGCCGCTTCGAGAAGTCGATCGGGCTCTTCTGGAGCGCCACCCACCAGCAGATCTACCGCGTGCTGAAGCGGATGGAAGAGGCCGGCTGGGTGGCCGTCGACGTCGTCGCGCAGTCGGGACGGCCGGACAAGAAGGTCTACACCGTCAGCGAAGGCGGCCACGCCGAGCTGGTCCGCTGGCTGGCCGAGCCCGACCCGGGCGCCGGGCCGGTCGAGCTGGCCGTGAAGATCCGCGGCGCCACCTTCGGCGACCCTTCGAAGGTCGCCGAGGAGATCGTCCGGCACCGGTCGGCCCACGCTGAACGCCTCGACGTCTACCGCCAGATCGAGAAGCGCGACTTCCCCGCGCCGGCGGCACTGCACGGCCGGCAGCTGCACCAGTACCTGGTCCTGCGCGGCGGCATCCGCGTCGAAGAGGGTCAGGTCGAGTGGTTCGACGAAGTACTCGCCGCCCTCCACCACCCCAAGGACGCCCGATGAGCCCGTACCCGCACCTGCTCGCCCCGCTCGACCTCGGCTTCACGACGTTGCGCAACCGCGTCCTGATGGGCTCGATGCACACCGGTCTCGAAGACAAGGCTTCGCACTTCCCCGAGCTCGCCGAGTACTACGCCGAACGCGCCCGTGGCGGCGTCGGGCTCATCGTCACCGGCGGGTTCGCCCCGAACCGCACCGGCTGGCTGCTGCCGCTCGCCTCCAAGCTGACGACGTCCGCCGAAGCGAAGGAGCACCGGCAGCTCACCGCACCGGTCCACGAGGCCGGCGGCAAGATCGCGCTGCAGGTCCTGCACGCCGGGCGGTACGCCTACCACCCGCTGAGCGTGTCCGCGTCGAGCATCAAGGCGCCGATCAACCCGTTCCGGCCGCGCGCGCTGACCGGTTACGGCGTCCGTCAGCAGATCCGCGCCTTCGCCGAGTGTGCCGCTCTCGCGCGCGAAGCGGGCTACGACGGCGTCGAGATCATGGGCTCCGAGGGCTACCTGATCAACCAGTTCCTGGCCGAGCGCACCAACAAGCGCACCGACGCCTGGGGCGGCACGCCGGAGAAGCGGCGCCGGTTCGCCGTCGAAATCGTGAAGCGAACGCGGGAAAAGACCGGCGACGACTTCATCATCATCTACCGGCTTTCGCTGCTGGACCTCGTCCCCGGCGGCCAGCGCTGGGAGGACGTCGTCGCGCTCGCCCAGGAGGTCGAAGCCGCCGGCGCCACGATCATCAACACCGGCATCGGCTGGCACGAAGCCCGCGTGCCGACGATCGTGACGTCGGTGCCGCGCGCCGCGTTCACCTGGGTGACCGGGAAGCTCAAGCCGCACGTCGGGATCCCGGTGGTGACGTCGAACCGGATCAACATGCCGCAGGTCGCCGAGGAGGCGTTGAGCAGCGGAAACGCGGATCTGGTGTCGATGGCCCGGCCGTTCCTCGCCGATCCCGAGTGGATCCGCAAGGCCGAGAGCGGCCGCGAGGACGAGATCAACACCTGCATCGCCTGCAACCAGGCCTGCCTGGACCACGCCTTCAAGCGGAAACTCGTGTCCTGCATGGTCAACCCGCGCGCCGGCCACGAGACGACCTTGACGCTCGCGCCGACGCGCAGGTCGAAGCACGTCGCTGTCGTCGGGGCCGGGCCCGCGGGGCTGGCGGCGGCGACGGCGCTGGCCGAACGCGGGCACCGCGTCGAGCTGTTCGAAGCCGACGACGAGATCGGCGGCCAGTTCGGCATCGCGCGGAAGATCCCCGGCAAGGAAGAGTTCGCCGAGACCATCCGCTACTACCAGCGGCGTCTGGAAGTCACCGGGGTGAAGCTGCACCTCGGAACCCGTGTGCGGGCAACGGACCTGACCGGCTTCGACGAGGTCGTGCTGGCCACCGGCGTCGCGCCGCGCGTGCCGTCTCTGCCCGGGATCGACCACCCGAAGGTGCTGTCCTACGTCGACGTCGTGAAGCACGGCAAGCCGGTCGGCGAGCGGGTCGCGGTCATCGGAGCCGGCGGCATCGGCGTCGACGTCAGCGAGTTCCTCACGCACACCGGGTCCCCGGCGCTCGACCTCGGCGCGTGGATGGCCGAATGGGGTGTCACCGACCCGGAACAGGCGGCGGGCGGGCTCGCCGAGCCGAAGCCCGCGCCGTCGCCGCGGCAGGTTTTCCTGTTGCAGCGCAAGAAGTCCGGCATCGGCTCCGGGCTCGGCAAGACCTCGGGCTGGGTGCACCGCGCCGCGCTGAAGGCCAAGCGCGTCGAGCAGCTCCCCGGCGTCACCTACGAGCGGATCGACGACGCCGGCCTGCACATCACCGTCGACGGCGTGCCTCGGCTCCTGGACGTCGACACCGTCGTCGTCTGCGCCGGCCAGGAACCCGTCCGGGACCTCGCCGACGACCTGCGGGCGGCGGGGCCGCCGGTGCACCTGATCGGCGGCGCCGACGTCGCCGCGGAACTCGACGCGAAACGCGCCATCGACCAGGGCACGCGGCTCGCCGCCGCGCTGTAGCCACAGATGCGTCCGGCACACCTTTTTTCGGGGGGTCCGGGTGGCGGAGCCCCCGGCTTGGGGCGGAGCCCCGGTTGTTACTGGCAGGATGAACCCCGTGCGAGACGTATGCGTGATCGGGCTCGGGCTGATCGGCGGGTCACTGCTGCGCGCGGCGGCCGCGAACGGCCGCACGGCGTGGGGTGCCGCGGTTTCCGAAGTGGACGCCGACGCGGCGAGCAGAGCGGGCTACGACGTCACGACCAACGTCGAAGCGGCCCTGCACCGGGCCGCGGACGAGGACGCGATGGTCGTGCTCGCCGTGCCGCTGCCGGCCGTCGAGGACCTGCTGAGGCTGGTCGCCCAGCACGCGTCGCACTGCCTGCTCACCGACGTGACCAGCGTGAAAGCGCCGGTCTTGGACGCGGTTCGCCGTCGTGTGCCGTACACGCGGTACGTCGGCGGGCACCCGATGGCCGGGACGTCGAAATCCGGCTGGCTGGCCGGCGACGCCTCGCTGTTCCAGGGCGCCGCGTGGGTGGTCGCCGTCGAGGACGACACCGATCTCGACGCCTGGGCCGAGGTGGCGAAGCTCGTGCTGGACGTCGGGGCGCACGTGGTCCCGCTGCCCGCGGAGTCGCACGACGAAGCCGTCGCCCGGATTTCGCACCTGCCGCACCTGTTCGCGGCCATCCTGGCCACGATCGGCGCCGAAGGCGGCCCGCTGGCGATGTCGCTGGCCGCCGGGTCGTACCGCGACGGCACGCGGGTCGCGGGTTCGAACCCGCAGCTCGTCCGGGCGATGACCGAAGGCAACCGGGACGCGCTGCTGCCGATCGTCGACGAGGCACTCGGCCGGCTGGGTGCCGCCCGCGGTTCGCTGGCGTCGACCGGCGGGCTCGCGGCCACGATCAACGCGGGGTTCGAAGGCGCGCAAGCGCTGGCCGCCGGCCTGGACGTCGAGCGGGCCGGTGTCCGGATCAGCCTGACCGCACCGGACGCGCGACAGGGCTTGATCGCGCTCGGCGAGCGCGGCGGCCGGATCACCGGCCTTTCCGACGGCATCGCCACCGGCGAAGTCCAGTAGCAACTCGGACGGCTAGCGCGCCGGGGGGTTGTCCGGCGTGTCGTCGAACTTGTTGAGGAAGTCCTTCGCCTTTTCGACGCCGCTGTCGATCTGCTCGTCGTGCCCGCCGAACTTCGACTTCGCGAAGCCGGCCGCCTTGTCCAGGCCTTCCTCGATCTTGTCGTTGTGCTCGCGCAGGGCCTCTTCGGCCTTGCCCTTCAACGCTTCGAAGTCGATTCCCATGGGTGCATTGAACCGCACGGTCCTCAGGTGCGCCGGTGGTAGGGCAGGAACCGCCGGACGAGCCACAGAGGCGCGCGTTCCGCCAGGTCGGGGCCGCGCACGGCGTCGAACGCCGACGCCAGCTGGTCGACCACACCGGCCAGCTGCGGGGCGTCGGGCAGCGGCACCGACCGCGGCTGCCGCTGTTCCCGGACGGCCGACGCGAGTTCCGCCAACGCGGCCGTGAGCAGCTCGATGTCGGCCGGGGCCGGTGGCGGCGCGCCCCGCCCGATCGTCACGCCGACCTCGGTGACGGCGTCCGCGACGCGCTCCTGCGCGGCGATCACCGGCCACCACGCCACCGCCTGGCGGCCGTTCGCGGACGGCTCGACGACGACCTGCTGGAACGCCGTCCGCAGGTCGGCCAGGGCCCGGTAGGCGCCGCGCCGGGCCCGCGACCGCGCCAGCCGCGCCTCCCCCGACGACGCTTCGACCAGCGCGCACGAGACGTACTTCGCGACGGCGTCCAACCCGTCGGCGAGCCGGCCGCCCACCTGCGGGCGCCGGCTGCCCGGCCACAGCAGGTAACCGAAGACGAGCACGATCACACAGCCGAGCGCGGTGTCGACCAGCCGCGCCACGACGACGTTCCAGCTCCCGCTGTTCGCCAGGTCCATCTGCAGGATGATCAGTGGCGTCACGAACGCGCTGAGGATGCCGTAGTTGCGCACCTTCCCGACCGCCACGCCGCCGGCGAAGATCGCGATCAGCACCACCAGGATCCAGCCGCGGCCGCCCGCGACGAGCACCACCGCACCGATCCCGACGCCGACGACCGTGCCGATGCCGCGCAGCACCGCGCGGCCGAAGACCGAGCCGAAGTCCGGCTTGAGCACGATGCCGACGGTCAGGGTGATCCAGTAGGACCGCTCGAACGGCACCAGCAGGCCGACGACCTCGGCGATCGCGACGCACAGCGTCAGGCGCAGCGCGGCGATCCAGGTCAGCGGGCCGGACGCGAGCGAACCGGCCCACGTCCGCAGGCGCCGGTACCACGGCGTCGGCTCGCGGCGTTTGCGGTCGTCGCCCTTGCCGATCCGGACGAGCCCCGCGAAGAGCGCGGCGAGCAGCGGATCGCCGTCGTCGTCCGGCGCCGTCGGCGGTTCCGGCAGCGGCTGGCTGGCCAGCACCGACGCCGAGAGCGCGACGAAGTGGTCGATGACCGCCTGCGGCGTGCGGCGGCCCGCGTTGACCAGCGCCACCGACGCCTCGACCGCGGGGGTCGTGGCCGAAAGCAGGTTGAGCAGCTGCCGGTAGGCGGCGTCCCGGCCGGACAGCCAGGAGCGCGCGGTGAGCAGCTGGTCGTAGGCGGTGTTCATCGCCGTGGTCAGCCGGTGGCGGGCCACCCGCGAGACGGCTTCGTCGGTCGCCGAGAGCATCGCGGCGAGCTCGACGTAGACGTGCGCGACGGCGGTGCGCTCCGGGCTGGTCGCCCGGACGGTCCAGGTGACGAGGGCGACCAGGAGGCTCCAGGCGGCGCCGAGGCAGAAGAAGCCGAGCAGGACCTCGACGCGCAGGCCGGTCGCGTGCTGGCCGGTGCCGAGCACGCCGAAGACCAGCATCTGCAGCCCGGCGACGGAGGCGTTGCTGCCGGCCGCGCTGATCAGCGCGGACACCGCGGCGATCAGGATCACCGCGGGCACCGACAGCGCCGGGGTGCCGCCGGTCAGCAGGCCGGCGAAGTACCCGGCGGTCGCAGCGAGCGTCGCACCGCCCAGCCGGCGGGCGCGGTAGCGGTACGGCCCGGCCGATTCGGACAGCACGGCGGGCAGGGCGCCGGTCGAGATGAGCGCGCCGACGGCGATGTCCCCCGCCGCGTACGCCACCGCCAGCGGGACGGCCAGCGCGACGACGGCGCGGGCGACCATGTTCCACGGCACCGGGACCGGCTTGCTGCGCAGGAGCTGGACCAGCCAGTGCGGCGCGGCGAGGTCGGGACGCGGCGTGCTCACCCCCTCATCTTGACCTACGCTGCCGGAGACGATTAATTATCAGCCTGTCAACAACGCGGGAGGTTCCGGTGGGCCGCAAGTACTCCTTCGAGGTCAACCGCACGAGCAGCGCCCCTCCGGAGGCGCTGTTCGAGCGCGAAGCCCACGGCCCGCGCTGGGCGGAGTGGGGAAAGCCACTCATCGTCCAGGCCCGCTGGGCGCGGCGCGGCACCGAGGACCCGGACGGCGTCGGCGCCGTCCGCGAGGTCGGCCTGTGGCCGGTGCTGATCCGCGAGGAAACCCTCGAGTACGAGCCCGGCCGCAAGCACGTCTACACCTTCACCGAAGGCAACCCGATCAAGGATTACCGCGCCGAAGTGCTCTTCACGCCGACCGTCGACGGCGGCACGCACCTGCGGTGGACCGGCTCGTTCACCGAGCCGGTCAAGGGCAGCGGGCCGGTGCTGGCCGCCACGCTCCGGAGCGTGATCCGGCTGTTCTCGGCCAAGCTGGTCAAGGCGGCCGAATCCGGGCGCTGACCTGCGTGCGCCAGACCACAGAAGATCGTCCGGCGCAACTTCCCCCGTCCCGTCGGCGTCACTCTTTCGGGTGGTCTTTGCAATCACCGGTGAGAGAGGGGACGCGGGATGAAGCGACTGGTGGCCGTGGTGGCCGCAGCGGCACTGGCGCTCACGGCGTGTTCGGCGGACGAGCCGGACCAGCGGGCGTTCGGCACGAGCCAGCCGAACCCGGCGCCGGGCGGCGTGAGCCCGGGCACCCGGACGCCGGCGCCCTACCCGTTCGGCACGGTCCAGCAGAAGGCGCCCGCGATCGCGAACGGCCAGGTCCCGCTCGTCCGCCGGATCACCACCGACAAGCCGTACGTCTTCCTCACCATGGACGACGGCGCGGTCAAGGACGCAGGCGCGCTGAAGCTGATGCAGGAGAACGCCACCCACCCGGTGCTGTTCCTGAACCAGAAGTACGTGCAGGGCCACGAGGCCTACTTCAAGCAGATCCTCGACGCCACCGGCGCCACGCTCGGCGACCACACCGTCGACCACCCGAACCTCAAGGGCAAGCCGTACGAGTTCCAGCGCAAGGAGATCTGCGACGACGCCGACGACTTCCAGCGCGGGCTCGGCGTGCGCCCGTCCCTGTTCCGGCCGCCGTTCGGCAACTACGACCAGAACACGCTGCGCGCCGCGGCCGCCTGCGGGATGCGCGCCGCCGTGCTGTGGACGGCCGCGGTCAACGACGGGCACGTCCAGTTCCAGTCCGGGGACAAGCTCAAGCCGGGTGACATCGTGCTGATGCACTTCCGCAAGACCTTCGCCGAGGACTACACGGCGTTCGTCGAGCAGGCCAAGAGGGACGGGCTGATTCCCGTCCCTCTCGGCGACTTCCTGGGTTAAAGCACGACCGTCGGCGTCACGACGGTCCGGCGGCACGACACGTCACCGAGGTGCACGAGGATCTGCGTCGTCCCGCGCGGCACGTTGTCGAGCACGAACCGGCCGCCCTCGTCGGCCGTGGTCGACGACGTGCCGTGCTCGGCGACCCGCACCTCGACGCCGTACTGCCCGGCCGGCACCAGCCAGCCGTCGATGCGGTGCAGCTTGCCGATCTTGGTCAGGTTGATCATCACCGTCAGGTCGCTGACGGTGAACGTGATCGTGCCGGTGCCACCGCCGCGGACGCCGGCGAGGTTGTCCAGCCGCTCCCACCGCGCGACCTCGACGTCGAGGTCTTCGAGGGCGAGCGCGAACTGGACCCGCTGCACCAGGTCGCCCGGTGGCGGGTCCAGTTCGTCGAGGAAACGGCCGATGTCGGCCAGCAGCACGTCGTCACCGAAGGAGGCTTGGCCCCCCGGTACCCCGAGGTCGTTCATCGGCTTCCCCCTTCACTGGCGAGGAGATCGCGCATCTGGTCGAGGCAGCGACCCCTGGTCGGGCCGACACTGCCGCGCGGCATGCGCAACGCCTCGGCGACGAGCTGGTACTCCGCGCGACCCGCGAGCACGGTCAGCCGGAGCAGTTCCTGACAGCGGTGGGGCAGCCGGACGAAGGCGCGCCAGACCCGGCGGTCGCGGTCGGCGCGGACGGCTTCGTCTTCGGGTGCCGGTTGGGTGCTCGGCATGGCTTCGGCGACTTCGTCGCTCAGCGGCACCGGCTGCATCCGCCGGCCGAACGGGTGGGTCGCCTCGCGGCGGGTGGTGGTGATCAGCCATGCGGCGAGGGCCTTGGGGTCGCGGAGCTTGCCGAGCTGGCTGAACAGCGCCAGCCAGACGGTCTGGACGACGTCTTCGGCGACCGCGCGGTCGAGCCCGTTGGCCCGGGCGACGTGCCAGACGAGCGGGGTCAGCTCTTCGACGAGGCGAGCCATCGCCCGGCGGTCACCCTCCCGGGCGGCCTGCATGCACGCGGCGTGCAGTTCGGCGCCGGTCAGGCCCTCCCACGGCGGATCTACCTCTGTGGTTTGCACGTCGGTCACCGTATCTGCCCCTCTTCGGAAAGTTCTTCGAGTCGGCAATGGCAGTATCGCGGGTCCTTCGGGGGGAAGGAGCGTGCAGGTGAATCTGGAATACATCAGTCACTTACTTCGTCGGTCGTGCACTACCGGTCAATGTCGATTCCGCGAGGTACCGGCCGACGCGGGCGAACCCGCGCCGGCCGGTACTCCCCTCCCTCAAGGGCCCGCTCCCCAACGGGCCCCGCCGGATGTCCCCTCCCCCGAAGGGCACCCGGCCGACGGTGTCCGGCAGCCCCCTCGGCTCCCGGCCACCGCGTCACTCCGAACCCGACACCCCCTGTCGTGTTCCTCCGTGCTCGGCTGCTCCACAGGACGCAGTGAGGGGACCGCCAGATACCCGAACCGGTGACTTTTTTTGAAGATCGACGCAGAGCGGCTAACTGATCACGGGCAGTGCGTCGGCGAGCGTCCGCGCCCACCGTGCGTAACCGGCTGGCCCCGGATGGAAGCGGTCGGACGCGAAGGCCGCGGGGTCGAGCAGGGCGGGGTCCATCGGGAGGTGCCGGACGCCGGGAAGGCGGCCGAGCGTCGCGGCCGCCCGGTCGAGCGCGGCGGAGCGGGTCGAAAGGACGTCACGCAGCGGCCTGGGCAGGGCCGGGAAGCGGGACATCGGCGGCACCCCGGCCAGCAGGACGTCGACCGAGCCCAGCCGCCGGCGCAGGTCGATCACCAGGTGCAGGAGGTCACGGCGGTAGGCCGCGGCCGTCCGGAGCTCGATGGTGTCGTTGACGCCGAGGGCGATCACGACCAAGTCGGCCGGGCGGACCAGCGGGACGAGCTCGGTGCGGACGAGCCGCGCGTTGGCGCCGGTCCGGCCGACCGCCTGCCAGCGCACCGCCCGGCCGCCCCGCGCGAGTTCGCGGGCGAGGCAGCCGGTGAGCGCTTCCTCGTGGTCCGCCGCGCCGACCCCGTCCACTGTGGATTCGCCGAGCACGGCCAGCCGGAAGGGCTCGCCCCGGCCCGGCACGTGCCCTTCGGTCGGCCCGGCCGCGCCGGGCAGCCGCGGGGTCGTGCGCTTGACGTAGACAGCCTGAGCGAGGAGCACCATTCCTCGAAGTTAGCCGTGGGCGATCGAAACCTTGGCCCTGATCAGCGTGGGCTCCGCCACGGCGTCGAGCAGGAAGGCGGCGACGTCGGCCCGCCGGATGGTGAACGTGTGGACGTTCCCGTCGAGCCGGCTCGCGACCTTGCCCGTGCGCGGGCCGTTGAGCAGCATCGGCGGCCGGACGATCGTCCAGTCCAGGTCGGTGGCCGTGACCAGGGCCTCCATCGCGAGCATGTCCGCCCAGCCGTGCTTCAGGAAGGTGTTGAGCAGCGGCTTGACGAGCGTGCGGGTGAAGAAGCCGTCCCCCTCGGTGTGCATGCCGCTGGCGCTGACGACGAGCAGGCGCTTCGCCCCGGCCTCGATCGCGGCCCGGGCGCCGTCCACGCAGACCGTGGTCGGCCCGCGGTCGCGGGAGCCGACCGCCGAGATCACCGCGTCGCGGCCTTCGACGGCGGCCGCAAGCTTCTCGTGGTCCTGCAGCCCGGCGACCACGACGTGGGCCGGCAGCTTCAGCCGGGCGGGGTCGCGAACCACGGCCGTGACGTCCCAGCCGCGGTCCAATGCCTGCTTGACGACCTCGCCGCCGACGCCGCCGGTCGCCCCCAGCACGGTGATCTTCATGGTGTCTCCTTCTCGGTTAGTGAACACTCACCAGGTAGAGTGAGTGTTCACTAACCCAACTGAGAACGCACTCAGGGAGCCGCCATGGGAAGCCGCGAAGAGATCGTCGCCGCGGCCGCGAAGGTGATGCGCGAGCAGGGCTACGCCCACGCGACGACCAAGGTCATCGCGCGGACCGCGGGTTACTCGGAGGCGATGCTCTACAAGCACTTTCGCGACAAGACCGACCTGTTCCTCAGCGTCATGGCCGAGGAGCTGCCCGCGCTCGGCGCCGCACTGGCCGAGCTGACCGCCGACCCCGGGCGGGCGCCGCTGCGGGACAACCTGGTCCGCGTCGCCCGGCTCGGCCTCGCCTTCTACCTCGAAGGGTTCCCGATCGCGGTCTCGGTCTTCTCCTCACGGGAACTGCTGCGGTCGCACCGCGAACGGCTGGGCGAGCACGGCCCCCACGTGCTGCCGGCGGCCGTCGCGGGCTACCTGCGCGCCGAGCAGGCGCTGGGCCGGATCAAGGCGAGCACCGACGTCGAGGCGGCCGCATCGATGCTGCTCGGCGCGTGCTTCCACCAGGCCTTCCTGGCCACGTTCGAAGAACGCGAGCCGGCGGACCGGGCCGACCGGCTCGCCGACGTCCTGCTGGCCGGGCTTTAGGCGTTCTTCTCCTCGCGGAGCTGGTGCCAACGCTCGTACATGCCGTCGAGCTCCTTCATCATGAAGGAGAGGAAGTCCCGCATCTCGGCGAGCCGCCGGCCCGCGGGCGAGTCCGCACCGAGGGCTTCGATGCCGTTCTCGGCCGCGTCGCGCCACATGATGATCATGCGGTCGCGCTTGAGGAAGGTCGCGTACCAGAGGTCGTCGTAGAGGCGGTAGTGGTCGCGGCGCTCGCCGGGCTGGCGCTCCTTGGCGACCAGCCCGATCTGCTCGAGGTAACGCACGGCGCCGGAGACGGCCGCCGGGCTGACCGACAGCTGGGCGGCCAGGTCGGCGGCGGTCAACCGGCCCTCGTCGGTGGTCATCAGCGCGGCGAACACCCGCGCGGACATGCGCTGCATCCCGATCTGCGACAGCACGAGCCCGAGGCTCTCGACGTAACGGCGGACGGCGTCCTCGTCTCGTTTGGTGTCAGGCGTCGTCATCGGTCCATCCTCCCGTACCGGTCCCCCAAGATCACTAAATCTAGACATTTTCTTAACTTCACAACTTCATGAACCGAGCGTAGCTTCCGAAGCATGGAAAATGCCATTTCGGTCATCGGCCTGCACAAGTCGTTCGGCCGGACCAAGGCCCTCGACGGCCTGGACCTGCAGGTGCCCGCCGGGGAGGTGCACGGCTTCCTCGGCCCCAACGGCGCCGGGAAGTCGACCACCGTCCGGGTCCTGCTCGGCCTGCTCCACGCGGACTCGGGGGACGTCCGGCTGCTCGGCGGCGACCCCTGGAAGGACGCCGCGAGCCTGCACCGCCGCCTGGCCTACGTGCCCGGCGACGTCAACCTCTGGCCCAACCTCTCCGGCGGCGAGGTGATCGACCTGCTCGGCCGGCTGCGCGGCGGGCTGGACGAAAAGCGCCGCGCCGAGCTCATCGAGCGCTTCGACCTCGACCCGAAGAAGAAGGGGCGGACGTACTCGAAGGGCAACCGGCAGAAGGTCGCCATCGTCGCCGCCCTCGCCTCCCGGGTCGACCTGCTGATCCTCGACGAGCCGACGTCCGGCCTCGACCCGCTGATGGAGGCGACCTTCCAGTACGCCATCCAGGAGGAGCGCGAACAGGGCCGCACCGTGCTGCTCTCCAGCCACATCCTCGCCGAGGTCGAGGCACTGTGCGACAAGGTCAGCATCATCCGCAACGGCCGCACGGTGGAGTCCGGCACGCTGGCCGAGCTGCGCCACCTGACCCGGACGTCGATCACCGCCGAGCTCGCCGGGCCGCCGAACGGGCTGACGAACCTGGCGAACATCCACGACCTCAAGGTCGACGGCAACCGCGTGCGGTTCGACGTCGAAACGCGCTCGCTCGACGAAGCCCTGCGACAGCTGACCCAGGTCGGCGTGCGGAGCCTGGTCAGCCAGCCGCCGACGCTGGAGGAGCTGTTCCTGCGCCACTACACGACCGAAGCGAGCGCGAAATGACCGCGACGCTCGAACGCCCGGCCACCGTGGCGCCCGCCCACGAGCTGGCCGGCACCTGGCACCTCACCCGGCTCGCGCTGCGCCGCGACCGCGTGCTCCTGCCGATCTGGATCGTGCTGCTCAGCGTCGTCCCGGCGAGCACGGTCAACACGTTCACGCAGTTCTACCCGACCGTCGCCGACCGGCTCGCGTTGCAGGCCGGCGCGAACGCCAACCCGTCGTACGCGCTGCTCTACGGCCCGCCGTTCGACCTGACCACGGCCGGCGGCTTCATCGCCTGGCGCATGTGCGGGTTCCTGGCGCTGCTCACCGGGCTGATGGTCGTCTTCACGGTCACCCGGCACACCCGCGCCGAGGAGGACACCGGGCGGGCGGAACTGCTGGGATCCGCGGTGGTCGGCCGGTACGCGGCGCTGACGGCGTCGCTGCTGGTGGCCGGCGGCGCGAGCGTGCTGACCGGGCTGATCCAGGCGGTCACCATGATCGGCGCCGGCCTGCCCGCGGCCGGCTCGCTCGCCTTCGGCGCGTCGGAAGCGCTGGTGGGGCTGGTGTTCACCGCCGTCGCGGCGGTCGCCGTCCAGCTCGCCGAGTACTCCCGGACCGCCAACGGCATCGGGACCGCCGTGGTCGGCGCCGCCTTTCTGCTGCGCGGCGCCGGTGACTCCACTGTGGACGCTCGCTGGCTGTCCTGGCTGTCGCCGATCGGCTGGGTGCAGCAGGTCCGGGCGTTCGCCGGAGAACGCTGGTGGGTGCTCCTGCTGCCGGTGGCCGCCGCGCTGGTGGCCGGTGCGGCCGGGTACTGGCTGCTGCCCCGCCGCGACGTCGGCGTCGGCATCCTGCCGCCCCGGCCGGGGCCGGCGAGGGCAGCGGCGAGCCTGCGGTCACCGCTCGCGCTCGCCTGGCGGCTGCACCGCGGCCCGCTGCTCGGCTGGACGATCGGCACGGCGGTGGTCGGCGCGGTGTTCGGCTCCATCGCCAGCGGCATCGGCGACCTGGTCGGCTCGAGCCCGCAGGCGCAGCAGATCTTCGAGCGGCTGGGCGGCAGCCACGCGCTGACGCAGGCGTTCCTCGCCGCGATGGCCGGGATGTTCGCCATGGTCGCGTCCCTGTACGGGGTCCAGGCGGTGCTGCGGATGCGCGGCGAGGAGACCGCGATCCGGCTCGAGCCGGTGCTGGCCACCAGCGTCGGCAGGCTGCGCTGGGCGGGCAGCCACCTGGTGTTCGCCTTCTTCGGCACGGCGGCGCTGCTGCTGTCCGGCGGGGTGTTCATGGGCCTGGCCAACGGGCTGCGCACCGGCGACGTCGGTGGCTCGCTCGCGGACACGCTCGCCGGGATGCTCGTCCAGCTGCCCGCGGCCTGGGTGGTGGTCGCGCTGGCCGTGACGATCTTCGGGCTGCTGCCGGCCTTCTCGGCCGCGGCGTGGGCGGCCGGCGCGCTGGCGCTGCTGCTCAGCCTGTTCGGCCCGATCCTCAACCTGCCCCAGGTGGTGCTGGACGTCTCCCCGTTCCAGCACCCGCCGAAGCTCCCCGGTCAGGAGTTCACCGCGACACCGCTCGGCTGGCTACTGGCGGTCGCGGTCGTCGCACTGGTGGCCGGCCTGGTCGGCTGGAAGCGCCGCGACGTCGGCTAACGCACCCGCAGCTCGTGGCCGGGGCCGGCCACGAGCTGCGCCTGGGGGCCGGCCTTCCCGCAAGCGGGGCCGTTCGGTTCGGCGAGGGCCGGCGTCACCTCGACGGTGTGCGGCCGGCCGTCGTCGAACCGGACGGTGACCCGCACCGGCTCGGCGGGCAGGTCAGGGACGGCCGCGAAGCCCTGGAGGCCGCCGGTCGGGACCACCGACGTGCCGCACGAGCCGTCCGGGCCGGTGCCCGTGCAGGTCGTCGCACCCGCCGACGTCTCGGGGAAGAGGCTGACCGGGACCGTGACGCACCGGCCGCGCCAGCACGCTTCGAGCGTCGCGCGGGAGATGCCCACGGGGGACGGGATCGACAGGCCGATGCCGACGGGGTACCCGATCGCCGGGCAGGCGACCTCCGGCCCGGCGCCCTCCGTCCCGGCACAGCCGGCCGTCACCGCCACGAGCATCACGAACCCCGGCACACAGCGCATACCGACCAGACGGGCCCGGCGGCCGCCGGGTTGCACCTTCAGTCGCGCCAGCCGGAGACGGCCGGCAACGTGGGCGAGCTCGAGGTCGGCGTGACGGAGGTCGGCGACTGGACCGTCACCTGGACGAAGCTGGTGGTGGTCGTCGGCGGGGACGTCTCGACCGACGTGATCGTGGACGGTGGCACGGACGAGGTCACCGTGACGGGCACCGCGGAAACGGTCCTGGTCGGCGGCACCGTGGCCTCGACGGGCCGCGGCGCGGAGCGCCCGGCGATGAGCAGCGCGGCCACCAGCAACCCGCTGGCGAAGCCGGCCAGCCCGGTGACCGCGGCGGAACCCCAGGTAGGTCGGCCACTCATCCGGGCACCCCCTCGCCACGCGCAGCGCAGGTACGAGGACTAACTCGCGTTGATCTTACGTCTTGTTACGCCGAGTGCACCTTGAGTCTGTATGGCTCAAGTTTCTTTGCGGTCCAGGCGCGCATCTGCCAGCTTGGGATCATGGGGGTGCTGGCGAACCGGGACTTCCGGCGCCTTTGGCTCGCCGACCTCGCGAGCCAGCTCGGGAGCCGGATCGACGTCCTGGCGATGCCGTTGCTCGCGGCCACCGTGCTCGGCGCGCCGGTCTTCGAGGTCTCGCTGCTGAGAACCGCGGGAACGCTGCCGTACCTGGTGCTCGGCCTGCAGGTCGGCGTCTGGTGCGACCGGATCCGCCACCGCCCGGTACTCATCGCCGCGGATGTCGGGCGAGCCGTGCTGCTCGCCTCCATTCCGCTCGCCGCGGTGTTCGGCGTGCTCGGCATGGCGCAGCTGCTCGCCGTCGTCCTCGCCGCCGGCGTGCTCGGCGTCTTCTTCGACGTCGCCCACCAGACCTACGTCCCGAGGCTGGTGCCGCGGGAGCAGCTGCCGGAAGCCAACACCCGGCTGCAGACGAACCGGTCGGTGGCGGCGGTGGCGGGTCCCGGCCTCGCCGGGATGATCGTCCAGGCGCTCGGCATCGCCGCGGCACTGGCCGTCGACGCCGCCAGCTACCTGTGGTCGGCCCTCTGGCTGCGCCGCATCGAGACGCCCGACGCGCGGCCCGAGCCGCGGGAGCGGCGGCTGCTGCGCGACATCGGCGAAGGGCTGCGGCTGGTCCGCGGCGACCGCGTCCTGCTGGCGATCAGCGCGCACGGCGCGGTGTCTAGCTTCTTCCAGTCGGCCCACTTGGCGATCGTGATCGTCTTCCTCGCCCGCGAGGTCGGGCTCTCGCCCTGGGTGATCGGGCTGCTGGGCACCGCGTCGCTGACCGGCGCCCTCACGGCCGGGCTCACCGCGCGGTGGCTCGGCGAGCGGATCGGCCAGGCGCGGGCCCTGTGGGGTGCGGCGGTGCTGTTCGGCCTGGCCTACCAGCTCTACCCGTTCACCGGACGGGGGTGGGCGCTCGCTTGCTACGTCGCCGCGGGCTTCTTCACCAGCTACAGCGTGATCGTGCTGAGCGTCTTCGGCGTGAGCTTCCTGCAAGCCGTCACGCCGCCGGAGCTGCTGGGCCGGGTCAACGCCATCTCGCAGACGCTGGTGTTCGGCGTCGCGCCGGTCGGCAGCCTGCTCGGGGGCGTGCTGGCCGGCACGTTCGGCATGCGGACGACGATGCACGTCGCCGCGGCCGGCGTCCTGGCGTCGGCGGTGATCATGGTGTGGTCGCCGCTGCGGAAGCTGCGTGACTTGACGCCCGCAGACCGTCGACGACGACGCGGACCAGGTGCCGGCTGCCCGGCGCGTACCGCTCGACGGCGAGGCAGCCGACGATGAGCGCCCGCAGGTCGTCGCCGTCGAGGTCCGGGCGGACGGCGCCGGCGGCCTGCGCGCGGGCCAGCAGCTCGGCCAGCGCCGCGCGGAACTCCTCGCCCGCGCCGGCCTTGAAGGCGTGCCCGCCCGACTCGGCGAGGGCGTCGCAGATGGCGCGGTTGAGCGACGCCTGCTTGATGACGCGGACGAAGTAGTCGAAGAAGACTTCACCGGGGCGGTCGGCGGTGGCGAGTGCGCGGGCCTCCTCGGCGAACTGGCCGATGCGTTCCAGGACAACGGCCTGGAACAGCGCTTCCTTGCTGGGGAAGTGCCGGTAGACGGTCCCGGCGCCGACGCCGGCCAGCCGCGCGATGTCATCGAGCGGGACGGCGAGGCCATCGAGGGCGAACGCCTCTTCGGCGGCGGCCAGCACCTTGGCCCGGTTGCGCCGTGCGTCAGCGCGCATCTTCTCCATCACGTCTCCTCGTTGACCACCGGAACGCGCGCTCCGCATCGTCCTAAGCGGGCCCACCGTTCCGATTCAACGTCCGGTGTTCCAGGAGAATTCCGATGCCGCGGCTCCGTTCGCCGGCCGCCGGGCTCGGCGACGGAGCGGCTCAAGGCGTGGTCGCCTGCTGACTCGCCGGCGGGATGAACAGCCGCTCGAACGTGCTCACCGAGTGCTCCCACACCCCCGGCACCAGCAGCACCCCCAGCACCGCGAACACCGGGAAGATCAGCCGCTTCTCGACCTTCTTGCCGGTGCGGAACCGCAGCACCCGCGGTGGCCGGATCTCGTACCAGGTCTCGCCGGCGATCGGGAGCGGGAAGAGGAACGGGCAACCGGACTCGGTCAGCGCGTCACCCAGGCAGTGGGCCACGCACCCCGCCGCCACCGCGATCCCGAGCCAGCCGGAAATGGACGCCAGTTCACCCGCTCGATCGGGTGGCGCCGTGAAGAACCACCACGCCACCGCCGCGCCGCTCACCGGGAGAAGCCAGTCGCCCAAGGCGCCCTCGGCCAGCATCAGCCCGAAGATCACCACGCCGACGACCGCCCACGGGCCGCCTTCGGTCGTGCCCCACGACGTCAGCACGCCCAGTCCGGCCGCGAAGAGAACCGTGTGGGACAGGTGGCGGTGTTTGCCGGTGACCTTCTCGTCGCGCGGGCCCTTGGTCAGCGCGTAGATCCCCGCCGAGACGCGGCGCAGGATCCATGACAGGGCGCCCGTCAGCCAGCCGAGCAGGCGGGACGCGCTCGCGCCGGGGTGGTCGAGGTCGGGCAGCAGGGCGAACCCCGCCGTCGTCGCCGCGAAGACGACCGCCTGGTGCACCGAACCCGCCCCCACCGCGGGCGCCAGGGCCAAGCCCGCGCACCAGCCGGTCAGGGCATGCGTCCGCCCCATCATCGTGCCGCCCCCAGTGGTCCGCGAACCAAATCTCCGCGGAACGGTAGCGGGCAGTCAGCCTTGGGGTTCCTCCGACACGCTCAGGTGTTCGGCCACACCGGTGAGCTCGATCACCCGGCTCACCGCGGGGCTCGGAACGACCTCGAGTTCGACGTCCTGCTCGCCGGCCTGGCGTTGTGCGCGGAGCACCACGTTCAGCGCGGAGGAATCGAAGAAGGTCACCCCGGACAGATCGGCCACGACCCGCTGCGCGCGCTTGTCCGCGATCAGCCCGGCGAGGGCCTCCTGCAGCTGCGGGCTGGTGAGCAGATCGAGCTCGCCGGTGACCACCACCCGAGGCTCCGTCGCGTCGGTGTCCAGCGTGATGCCGAACCCGGGCGGGGTGGCGTTCTGGTCGGCTGCGGGCATGCAGTTTCTCCTCGTCAGGCGCTGCTCCTGCGCCGGGTACGCGCCTGCTGTCTCAAGCGGCATCCGTGTCACCGTGCCTTCCACAGCCCGGGGCATGACCCCGCGCCGGACACGGTCAAGGCAACTCCGGGGCCAACCCTAACCCAGGAAGCGACCGCGCCCGCCACGGCCGCCACCCTTTCGCCTGTACTGCTCACCAGCGATCAAATCCTGCCTGCTCAGCGTGCTGCTCAGTGCGCACTCATCGCCTTCCGCGCCGCCCTGCGCTGGCGCAGGAACAGCTGCCGCCGCTCGATCTCCCCGAGCCCGCCCCAGATGCCGTACGGCTCCTGTACGGTCATCGCGTGCTGGCGGCACTGAGCCAGGACCGGGCAGGCCTGGCAGATCGCCTTGGCCCGCGCCTCCCGCCGCTCCCGCGCCGAACCGCGCTCGTTGTCCGTGTGGAAGAACAGGCTGCTGTCCGCACCCCGGCACGAGCCGTGCAGCTGCCATTCCCACTCTTCAGCAACCACATTGGGCAGCCGGCTCACGTCAGCCATGTCGTCCCTGCCTTTCCCAGGATCAGCACGTCGACCGCTACATGCCCGCCGGTGGAGCGGATCAAACCCGGGTTTGGTTTGCTCACACCACGGGCATCTCGCTCACCGGGCGTGGAAGACACTGCCGATCACCTGGAGCGCGAGCCTGAGAAAGGAACAAACGTGGAGGACAACGCCCCGCTCGTCCCGGAAGTCGCGCAGGTCATCGAGGTACGGACGGCAGCGATCCCGCACGTCGTGCCCACGCTGCGGACCATCGTGGCCGACATCGCGATGCGCCAGGACTTCGACCTCGACGCCGTCGAGGACCTCCGGATGGCAGTGGACGAAGCCTGCTCACTGTTGCTCCCCGCCAGTTCGGACGGTCGTCTGACGTGCGTCTTCTCCTGGAGCGGGCCGCGGATCGAGGTTTCCGTGTCGGTGCTGGCGGACAGCGCCGAACACGAGGACGACGCCGGCCTGTCGTGGCAGCTGCTGACCGCCCTCGCGACGACCGCCGAGCGCACGATCACCCCGGAGAACGGCCGCTACCTGTCCCGGGTCGACCTCGTCCGGGAAAGCCAGGCGACGGAGTCGTGACCGATCCCGCCGGGAGCAGCGGGAACGACCTCGACGTCGGCGCGCTGTTCACCCAACTCGCTGCCCTGCCGGCGGACTCGCCCGAGCGGGAGCGCATCCGCGACACCCTCGTGCGCGCGCACCTGGAGCTGGCGCGGAACCTGGCCCGGAAGTTCCGCAACCGCGACGAGGCGATGGAGGACCTGGTCCAGATCGCCACGGTCGGGCTGATCCACGCCGTCGACCGGTTCGACCCGGGACAGGGCACGGACTTCCTGGCGTTCGCCGTGCCCACCATCTCGGGCGAGCTGCGGCACCACTTCCGGGACAACAGCTGGTCGGTGCGGGTGCCGCGGCGGCTCAAGGAGCTGAACGCGAACATCTCCGCCGCGCGCGAGGAGCTCACCGTGCAGCTCTCGCGCGCTCCGAAGCCGAGTGAGATCGCGGCCCGGCTCGGGGTGCCCATCGAGGACGTCTACGAGGGACTCCGCGCGGGGCAAGGCCGCTACGGCGCGTCGCTGGACCACCTGCTGGAGAACGCGGCGCACACCCGCTTCGGGGCGCCGGACGCCGAGCTGGGTCAGGCCGAGCTGCGGGAGGCGCTGCGCCCGATGCTGGAAAGCCTGCCGGAGCGGGAGCGCAAGATCGTCGCGCTGCGGTTCGGCTCGGGGATGAGCCAGTCGGACATCGCCCGCCGCGTCGGGGTGTCCCAGATGCAGGTTTCGCGGCTGCTGGCCGCGACGCTGAAGAAGCTGCGGTCGGGTTTGGACGAATCCGAGCTGGCCGACGGCACCTGATTAGCCGCTCAGCCGCTTGGGTACCTGGCGGGCGGTACCGAACTCACTGGGAGGGGGACCGGATGACGATGTCGAAGACGCCGCAGCGCACAGCGGCGGCCGTCGCCCCGCTGCGGGTGCTTCTTCCGGCCGACGTCACGGCCCCGGCACTGGCCCGGCACGAGGTCCGGACGACGCTGCTCCGGCACGGCCTGCGGGAGCAGCAGTTCGACGACGTCCTGCTGGCGACCTCGGAGCTGGTCACCAACGCCTTCGAGCACGGCGACCGGCCCCAGCGGCTCGAGATGGAGTACGCCGGCGGCCGGCTGACGCTGCGGGTGCACGACACCGGCCGGATGCTGCCCGAGCTGCGGGCGCCGTCCCCGGCCGAGGCATGCAGCCGCGGGCTGGTCCTGGTGCAGGCGCTGTCGCTGGACTGGGGCTTCGAACGCTGCCCCGGCGGCAAGTACGTCTGGGCGGTCTTCCAGCTGCCGGACGCCTGATCAGAGGAGTTCCCGCGCAGCGTCGGTCTCCCCGATCCGCTGCCGGAACGGCTTGCGCTCCAGTGCTTCGGCGATCGCGTCCAGCAGGGCGCGCAGCGAGTACGGCAGCTCGGCCTCCAGTGCCTCCGTCGCTTCGGTCGTCGCCGTCCACTCCGCCTCGATCAGCGGCAGCAGGTCGCGCGCCTTCGCGGTGAGCGAGACGATCCGCTGCCGGGCGTCGGCCCCCGGCTCCAGGCGCACGAGCCCGGCCCGGCTCATCTGCGCGACGGTCTGGCTGGCCGCCGAGTGCGTCACGCGCATCTCCCCGGCGAGGTCGCGGATGGCCAGTGGGCCGCGCGCCAGCAGCGCCCGCACCACCGGCGAGTACCGCGGCCGGTAGCCGTCGAGGCCGATGTCGGCGAGGAACCGCGCGATGTCACCGTCGAGGATCTCGAGGACGTGCCGCATCCGGGTCCCCAGTCCCTCCGGACCCGACGTCATGGCCATGACGGCCGATCATAGGCGCCGGTCGTGTGCTTGGATCGCGACATGGAGAACCGGAAGATCACCCGTCTGGGCCGCGAGGTGTCCGTCGTCGGGCTCGGCTGCTGGCAGCTCGGGGCGGACTGGGGCGAGGTCGACGAGAACGACGCGCTGGCCGTGCTGCACGGCGCCGCCGACGCCGGCGTCACCTTCTTCGACACCGCGGACGTCTACGGCGACGGCCGCAGCGAGCGGCTGGTCGGCCGGTTCCTCGCCGAACGCGGTGACGTCTTCGTGGCGACCAAGATGGGCCGCCGGGTCGAGCAGGTACCCGAGAACTACGTGGCCGCGAACTTCCGCGAGTGGAACGACCGGTCGCGCCGCAACCTCGGCGTGGACACGCTCGACCTGGTCCAGCTGCACTGCCCGCCGACGCCGGTGTACTCCTCCGACGCGGTGTACGACGCCCTCGACGCGATGGTCGACGAAGGCCGCATCAAGGCGTACGGCGTGAGCGTCGAGACCTGCGAGGAAGCGCTGACGGCGCTCGCGCGGCCGAACGTCGCCTCGGTGCAGATCATCCTGAACTGCCTGCGGCTCAAGCCGCTGGAGCGCGTGCTGCCCGCGGCGGTGGAGGCGGGCGCCGGGATCATCGCGCGGGTGCCGCTGGCGTCCGGGCTGCTGTCCGGGCGGTACACCGCGCAGACGACGTTCGCGGAGAACGACCACCGCAACTACAACCGCCACGGCGACGCGTTCGACGTCGGCGAGACCTTCTCCGGGGTGCCGTACGAAGTCGGGCTGGAGGCCGTCGAGCGGCTGCGCGGCCTGGTCCCGTCCGGGCAGACCCTCGCGCAGTTCGCGCTGCGCTGGATCATCGACCAGCCGGGCGTCAGCACGGTGATCCCGGGCGCCCGCAACGCCGGGCAGGCGCAGGCGAACACCGTGGCGGCCGCACTCCCGCCGCTGTCCGCTGAGGCAGCCGCCGGCGTCCGCGAAACCTACGACGCGCTGATCCGGCCGCTGGTGCACGACCGCTGGTAGGCCCGGCATGATGGGCCGATGATGACGCCCGAAGAGCTGCTGACCACCACCCGGACCGTCCGCAAGCGCCTCGACCTCGAGCGCCCGGTGCCGCTCGACCTGGTCAAGCACTGCGTGCAGGTCGCGCTCCAGGCGCCGAGCGGGTCGAACACGCAGCGGTGGCAGTGGCTGGTCGTCACCGACGCCGGCCAGCGGGCCGCGCTCGGGGCGATCTACCGCCGGGCGTGCCAGGAGTACCTGGCGTCTCCGGGCGCCGCGGGCAAGTTGTTCGCGGACGACCCGGCGCGGGCGCGGGTGCAGCAGCGGGTCGGCGACAGCGTGGCGTACCTGGCCGACCGGATGGGTGACGTCCCGGTGCTGGTGGTCCCCTGCTTGGAGACGGCGTCCGCGGAGCTGCCGCCGGGCAACCAGGCGGGGATGTGGGCCTCCCTGCTGCCGGCGGTGTGGAGCTACATGCTCGCGGCCCGGTCGGTGACGCTCGGGACGGCGTGGACGACGCTGCACCTGAAGTACGAGCAGGAGGCGGCCGAGGTGCTGGAGCTGCCGAAGAACGTCCACCAGGCGGCGCTGATCCCGACGGCCTTCTACACGGGCGAGACGTTCAAACCCGCGGCGCGGCAGCCCCTGGACGAGGTGCTGCACCTCGACCGCTGGTGAGGCGGAGTTACAGGTAGCTCACCAGGCGGTCGGCCAGTGGGGCCGGGTGGCTGAGCGGCACGCAGTGCGGGCCGTCGATCTCGTCGGGCTCGATGCCGAGGCGGTCGCGTGCCACCCGCCGCTGGAAGTCCGGGACGAAGAACCGGTCGTCGCGGGCGAGCAGCACGCGGGTCGGGACGTCCGGGTGGGCCGGCAGCGGCCACGGCTCGTCCCACTCCTTGCTGACCTGCTCGCGCCCGTGCGCCTGGCACGCCTCGGCGAGCGGCGCCGGGACGCCGTTGAAGAACTGTTCGGTCTCGCTCAGCCCCTTCGGCGACTCGAAGCCCGTGTTGCCCCACCACTGCCCCGGCTGCTCCCCCGGCGCCGGGATCATCCCGGCCAGGTACACCAGCAGCCGCGCGCGGACCTTCGCCGCGACCAGCGGCGCGGTGAACCCGCCGTACGAGTGGCCGACCACGGCGACGTCCGTGCGGTCGCCGAGCGCGGCCAGCACCGTCTCGGTGAACTCCGCCAGCCCGGCCGAGGTGTCGGTGATCGGCAGGTCCGGGGCGACCGCGTCGTGCCCGCGGGCCGCCAGTTCCGGCACGAGCAGGTGGAAGTCCCAGCCGCTGCCACCGCCGCCGTGGATCAGCGCGAAAGTCGTCATGGCGGGCAGCTCAGCAGCGGCGCAACATGTCCGTCAAGGCGGTTTTCTCGGCCTGCGTGACGGTCAGCCCGTAGTAGTGCTTCACGACGATCCAGTCGGTCGCGTAGGTGCACCAGAAGGCCACCAGCGGCGGCTTCCACTGGTCGGGCGCCTTGTCGCTCTTCTGCTGGTTGACGTTGTCGGTGACGGCGAACAGCTGCGGCCGGGTCAGGTCGTTGGCGAACTGCTCGCGCTTCTCGGTCGTCCACGTCTTCGCGCCGCTCGCCCAGGCCTGCCCGAGCGGGACCATGTGGTCGATGTCGAGATCGGTGGCCTTGGTCCAGGTCTCGTCGTCGTAGACGCTGGTCCACGTCCCGGACGTCGCCTTGCAGTCCTGGTCGGTCTTGACGTCCTTGCCGGCGCGCTTGAGCACGACTTCACGGGTGTCGCAGCCGGATCCCTGGCTGTCCCAGTGCGGGAACTTCTCGCGCGAATAGCCGTCCATGGACGTCCGCGCGGCGATGGTCAGCTCGTCGAGTTGCTTCTGCGCGCCGGCCGCGTCGACCGGGACGGGCGCCGAAGGAGCGGGCGACGGCGGGGTCGCGCCCGCGCCCCTCGTCGCCCAGTACCCGAGGAGTGCGACCGCCAAGACCGCGATTACCAGCAGGGTTCGCTGCGTCACGCTGAGCCGAAAGCTCCGGGCCGCCACATTTTCTCCTCTCACCTGCGCGCTCGCGCGGCGTAGTCTCACCTCTGCCGACGCGGGACAACCGCGCCGACACGATGACCTGGCGCGAATGTGACCTCGCCCACCCATGGCGGAGCTGTCACACGGAGCCGATCAACTGCGACTACCGGAGCAGGACCCATCCGGAGGGAGCAGCCGATGCCCGGCCGGCTCAAGAAGTTCGACGAGTTCTTCCAGCGCAAGGCCGCCGAGGGCGGCAACGTCGTCGCCATGGCCCGGATGGGGTCGGCGATGCGAGAGCGCGGCGAGCTCGCCGAGGCCGAGTCTTGGTACCGCAAGGCCGCCATGGGCGGTGACCGCGTCTCGATGACCGCGCTGGCCCACCTGCTCGCCGACCGCGGCGCGCCGGACGAGGCCGAACGCTGGTACCACGAGGCGGCGCTGGCCGGCGAGCCGCACGGGATGCAGTACCTCGCCAAGTCGTACGAGCGGCGCGGCAAGCGCGAAGACGCCCGGCACTGGTACGGCGAGGCGGCCCGCGCCGGTGACCTGCCCTCGATGGCCGCGCTGGGGCGGCTGCTGCGCGAGGGCGGGCAGGGCGAAGAGGCCGAGTCGTGGCTGCGGCAGGCCGCCGAGGCGGGCTTCACCGGCGCGATGATCGACCTGGGCACCGTGCTCCGCGACCGCGGCCAGGCCGCCGAGGCGTCCCGCTGGTGGCGGTCCGCCGTGCAGGCCGGCGACCTCGCGGCCACCTGCCAGCTCGGCAGGCAGGCCGAACGGCTCGGCCGGCCGGCCGACGCCGAAGCGTGGTACCGCCGAGGGGCGGGTGGCGGCCACGTCGAGGCGATCGTCCGGCTCGGGCTGCTGCTGCACCGCCGCGGCGACCTCGAAGAGGCCGAGAGCTGGTACCTCGACGCCGCCGAGCGCGGCGACCCGGCGGCGATGACGAACCTCGGCGTGCTGGCCCGCAACCGCGGCGACGAGGGCGAAGCCGCGGCCTGGTACCGCAAGGCCGCCGAGCACGGCAGCGTCCCCGCGCTCACCAACCTCGGCCACCTCGCCGAGCACCGCGAGGACTTCGCCGAGGCCGAGCGGTGGTTCCGCCAAGCCGCCGAGATCGGGGACGTCCAGGGCATGTTGAGCCTGGCGCGCATGCTGCGGGCGCGCGGCGCCAACCAGGAGGCCGAGCTGTGGCTGGCCCGCGCGGAGACCGTGCAGGACGATCGGGAGCACCAACACTGACTGTTGTGTGGTCCAACTCACGGTTCTAGCCTGGGGGCGCACCCCTGGAGGTTGCGCAATGAGGCCACGAGTCCTGGTCGCGGGTATCGGCAACGTCTTCCTGCACGACGACGGCTTCGGTGTCGAGGTGATCAGGGAACTGGACCGGGCCGGCCTGCCACCGTGGGTGCAGATCGCCGACTACGACATCGCGACGGTCCACCTGGCGTACGACCTGACGGGTGGCTACGACACAACGATCCTCCTGGACGCGACCCCGCACGGCCTGCCACCGGGCACGCTGTCCCTGACCTCGGCAACGGACACCCACGACCTGCACGGCGACGCGGTGTTCCGCCTGCTCCGCCTCGTGGGCGGCGACGCGGGCCGGGTACTGCTCCTGAGCTGCGAACCGGCGTGCGTCGACGGCGGGATCGGGCTGTCCCGCAAGGTCGGAGCCGCTGTCCCGGCCGCGGTGCGCGTGGTCACCGAACTGGCCTGGGGCGCCAGTCCGGAACTGCCGGTCCGGGAGCCGACCGAAGTCTGACTTCCTTGTTCGGCAAGGCACTGCGCGAGAAAACCTCCTTGCCGGCCCGGGGAGCCGGCAAGGAGGCCTTCATTCACGACAGCGTCAGAAACCCGCCGTCACCTTCGTGAAGTCCCAATCGTTCTGGGCGATGCCGCTGCAGGTCGACTGGACGCCGCCGCCGGGGCAGCCGCGGTCGCGGTTGACCGACCAGAACGCCAGGCGGGCGATCTTGTTCGTCTTGGCCCAGCCGGTGATCTGGGTCCAGGCCGACAAGCTCGTCAGCTCCTGCTGGTCGGACAGGCCGTTCATGCCCGAGATGCCGAGGTGGGCGTACGCCGTGGCGTCGTTCCACCCGAACGTCGACTTCAGCTTGTCGCGCAAGCCGTTCGCCGCGCTCACCGTGCTCGCGTACATGTCCGCGCCGCCGCCGAAGTCGAACGGCATGATCGTGAAGACGTCCACGTTGGCGCCCAAGGCCTTCGACTGGTCGATGAGCCGGTTGCCGTAGTAGTTCGGGCCGGTCGTCGACGTGCCGAAGGTCAGGATGGTCTGCACGCCCGGGTTGTTCTGCTTGACGATCTTCAGCGCGTTCAGGATGCGGTCCTGCACGGCCTCGTTCTCGAACTCGTCGGAGTTCTCGATGTCGATGTCGATCGCCTTGAGCCCGTACGCGTTGATCACCTGCTGGTAGGCGCCGGCCAGCGCGGCCGGGGTCGAGCAGTTCGGGCCGAGCTTGTTACCGCTCCAGCCGCCGAACGACGGGACCACCTGGCCGCCCGCCGCCTTGATTTGCGCGATCGCGTTCGCGTCCGCGCTGCCCTGCAGCGGACGGCTGCTGTCCCACGCCGGGTTGCAGCCACCGGAGGCGTTGACGAACGCCATGGTGAACCACTTGACCCCGGTCGCGCTCATCACCGTTTGCGGGTTCGGGGGGTTGCCCCAGCCCAGGTACAGGTACGGCGCGCCGCGGCCGCCCGCCGGGAGCGGCGGGGTGGTGGTGGTCGGCGGGGTGGTCGTCGTAGGCGGCGTAGTGGTCGTGGGGGGTGTGCCCCCGGCCGAGCACGAACCGCCGTTCAGCTTGCAGTTCGACGGCGCGACGTACGAACCGGAGTACGCCACGTTGAAGCCGAAGCTCGCGCTACCGCCGTTGCCGACGTTGCCGTTCCACGTGTTCTTCACCGTGACGTGCTGCCCGGACGCCGTATAGCTGCCGTCCCACAGCGACGAGATCTTCGCGCCGCTCGGCAGGTCGAACTCGACGGTCCAGGTCGGCAACGTCGAGCCGGAGCCGTTGTTGATCGTGTACTTGCCCTCGTACCCGGTGCCCCAGTCGGAGCCCTTGGTGAAGGTCGCGGACACCCCGCCCGCCGCGCTCGCCGGAGCGATCACGAACAGCGCGCCGATCGTGGCGGCCGCGGCCGCCAGCCCGAGTGCGGGCCACCACCGGCGCCTCATGACAGGCCGTTCTTCATCGCGGTGATGAGCTCGCCGCCCGTGGTGTCCCCGGTCAGCTCCCAGAAGAAGGCGCCGCCGAGGCCCTGCTGCTTGGCGTAGGACATCTTCCCGCCGATGGTCGCCGGGGTGTCGTAGCTCCACCAGTTGCTGCCGCACTTGGCGTACGCGGTGCCGGCGAACGTGCCGGTCGACGGGCAGGTGTTCTTGAGGACCTTGTAGTCCTCGATGCCGGCCTCGTACGTGCCCGGCGCGGCGCCGGTCGCGGTGCCACCCGGGGCGTCCTGTGTGACGCCGGTCCAGCCGCGGCCGTAGAACCCGATGCCCAGCAGCAGCTTGTTCGACGGGACGCCCTTGCTCTTGAGCTTCTGGATCGCCGCGTCGGAGTAGAAGCCCTGCGTCGGGATGCCGGTGAAGTTGGTCAACGGCGAGTGCGGGGCGGTCGGGCCCTGCGCGGCCCAGGCGCCGAAGTAGTCGTAGGTCATCACGTTGTACCAGTCGACGTACTGCGCGGCGCCGCCGTAGTCGGCGACGTCGAGCTTGCCGCCGTTGCTGCCGTCCGCCGTGATCGCCGAGGTGACCAGGAACGACGAGCCGAACTTCGCCCGCAGCGCGGCCAGCAGGTTCTTGTAGGCCGCGGCACCGCTGGTGTCACAGGACAGGCCGCACGCGTTGGGGTACTCCCAGTCGATGTCGATGCCGTCCCAGATGTCCGCCCACCGCGGGTCCTTGAGCAGGTTGTAGCAGGACTGCGCGAAGGCGGCCGCGTTCTGCGCCGCCTGGCCGAAGCCGCCGGAGTAGGTCCAGCCGCCGAACGACCAGATCACCTTGAGGCCCGGGTGCAGCTTCTTGAGCTTGCGCAGCTGGTTGAAGTTGCCGGCCACCGGCTGGTCCCAGGTGTCGGCGACACCGTCGACGCTGCCCGCGGCGTCGTAGGTCTTCTGGTAGTCGGCGTACGGGTCGTCGTTCGCCGTGCACTGACCGTTCTTGACGTTGCCGAAGGCGTAGTTGATGTGGGTCAGCTTGCTCGCCGAGCCCGACGTCTCGATGTTCTTGACGTGGTAGTTGCGCCCGTAGACGCCCCACTGCACGAAGTAGCCGACGTTCTTCAGCCCGCCCGGCGGGGGCGGCGTGGTGGTCGTCGGCGGGGTGGTCGGCGTCGTGGGGGTGGTGGTCGGCTGCGTCGGGGTCGTCGGCGTGGTGGTCGGGGTGCCACCGCCGGCGTCGCAGGAGCCGCCGTTCAGCTTGCAGTTGGCGGGGGCGGCGTAGGTGCCGGAGTAGGCGACGTTGAAGCCGAAGCTCACGCTGCTGCCGTTGCCGACGTTGCCGTTCCAGGTGTTCTTTACGGTGACGTGCTGACCGGACGCGGTGTAGCTGCCGTCCCACAGCGACGCGATCTTCGCGCCGCCCGGCAGGTCGAACTCCACCGTCCAGCTCGACAGCGTCGAACCGGAGCCGTTGTTGATCGTGTACTTGCCCTCATACCCGGTGCCCCAGTCGGACCCCTTCGTGAAGGCGGCGCCGACGCCACCGGCGGCGCTCGCCGGCACGGTGACGAGACCGACCGCGATCGCGCCGACCGCGGTGAACAGACCGAGGAGGTGCCATCTCTTTCTGGACATCGCTCTCCCTTGAGCCAGGTGCAGGACGGCGGACACCAACACCACCGGCGGGGACCAGGGCGGTGTTTTGCGCCGTTTGCGCAAACGTTACGTGGTCCAGACCAATTATGGAAGTCCCACCACGGAGAGTGCCGGCCAGGGGCCGAACGGTCGAACCCGGTGATCGGCGTTGCGCGCGAAGTGGTCCAGTCCAGTTACGCAAAGCAGCCGAGGTCGACCACCGCGAGAAGGCAACGGCACCCGACTTTCGACGCGGGGCCGTTCGCAGGAACGAAATGGCGCTTATACCGCAGCGATAACTCAAAAAAGGACAACAAATCGTCGCGATATCAAAACGTTACCTCATTCCCAGCTCACGCCCAGGTAGCGGTTTGAATCTGTGCTTCCCCATTACCGGACATCGGAGACGTTGATGACAGACCGCCACAATCACGACCACGATCCGGACATCTTCGACCGCGGCCTCGCCGCGGACATGGAAACGTTCTACAGCCGCCGGGGTGCCCTCAAGCTCCTCGGTGCGGCAGGACTCGTCGCCGGCGGCGCGGTCGCGGCCATCACCGCCGGAGGCGCCCAGGCCGCGACCGCGGCCGTGGAAGCCTGTGTCGGCAAGGTTCCCACGGAGACCGGAGGCCCGTACCCGGCCGACGGCAGCAACGGCCCCGACATCCTGACCCAGAGCGGCGTCGTCCGCCGCGACATCCGGTCGAGCTTCGGCAGCTTCACCGGAGTCGCCACCGGCGTCCCCCTGCGCTACGAGATCACCCTCCTCGACGCCGCCAGTTGTGCTCCCCTGGCCGGCGCCGCTCTCTACATCTGGCAATGCGACAAGGACGGCGCCTACACCCTGTATTCCGCCGGCAAGCTGAACGAGAATTACCTGCGTGGCGTCCAGGTCGCCGACAGCACCGGCACGCTCGCCTTTCAGGCCATTTTCCCCGGCTGTTACTCCGGCCGCTGGCCCCATGCCCACTTCGAGGTCTACAACACCCTCGCCCAAGCCACTGCGAGCTCCACCCCGCGGCTGACGTCGCAGCTCGCGCTGCCCCCGGCGAACTGTGCGACCGTCTACGCCACGTCGGCGTACTCGACCAGCCTGGCGAACTACCGACGGATCACCCTCGCCGGCGACATGGTCTTCCGCGACGGCTACAGCCGTCAGATGCCCACGGTCACCGGCGATCTCACATCCGGGTACACGGCGAAGATCACGGTCAGCGTCTGAGCGAATTCCGTGCCTTGACGGGCGCCCCAGCAAGCCCGTTCGGCGCACTGTGTCGGAGTCGGTGACTTTTCCGAGCACAGGAGCGAAAAGCAAGGAGCCCCCTGTCACCAGGGGGCTCCTTGTATTGCCGTCTCAACCAGACGTGCGCCCGAAGGGATTCGAACCCCTGACCTTCTGATCCGTAGTCAGATGCTCTATCCAGCTGAGCTACGGGCGCGTGTTCAGTTGTAACCTAGCACCCGGCGAACCGGGTACCAGCGGAGGCTCCGGGATTTGAACCCGGGAGGGGGGGTTACCCCCAACCGCATTAGCAGTGCGGCGCCATAGACCAGACTAGGCGAAGCCTCCTGGGCCCAACGACCACTGCTCAGATAGGTTACACACCCCCCGAACCCCCTCTGACGGCACCCCCCTCACGCCCGGTGCAGCAGTCTGAGCAGGCGCGGAGAGCGGCCGCCCAGGCCTTCGGCCTCGAACGTCGCGATGCCGACGCGGGGCAGTTCGCGGACGCCGGGGTACACCAAGTAGCGCGGCACCCAGCGGGGCTGGAACTTCGCGTTGAACCGGTACAGCGTCTCGATCTGGATCCACCGCGAGAAGAAGTGCAGCACCTTCGCCGCCGTCTTGGCGACCGGGCCCGCGCCGATGCGCCGGCCCTGTTCCATCAACGCGCGGAAAGCCGCGAAGTTCAGGGACACCTGCTCGACGCCGTGGCGGCTCGCCGACAGCAGGAGCTCCGAGATCATCAGCTCGTTGACGCCGTTGTCGGCCGTGCGGTCGCGGCGCATGACGTCCAGCGAGAGACCCGTCCGGCCCCACGGCACGAACTGGAGCACCCCGCGGACGCGGCCGCCCTGCTCGGCCGTCACCAGCACCGAACCCGGGTCGCCCATGCGGCCCAGCGCCATCGAGAAGCCGCGCTCGGTGTCCGTGTCGCGCCAGTTGGCGGCCAGGACCTCCAGCTCGGCCAGCTCACCGGGACGCAGGTCCTCGGCTCGCCGCACCAGCACCTTGTAGCCCGCGCGCTTCGTGCGGGCCGCCGCCTGGCGGACGCCGCGCATGGTGCGACCGTCCAAGGTGAACCCGGCGGCGTCGACGACGGCTTCGTCGCCGATCTCCAGTACCTCCAGGCCGAACCGGGCCCAGACCGTCGCGCCGAGCTCCGAGACGCCCATCGCCGCCGGGATCCAGCCGCCCGAGCGGCAGACCTCCAGGTACTCCTCGATCGCACCCGGCCAGGCCTCGTGGTCGCCCAGGGGGTCGGCCGAGCACAGCGCGACCCCGGCGATCACGCGGTAGGTGACCGCCGCCTTGCCGGTCTTGGAGAACACGGCGAACTTGTCCCGCCGCAGCGCGAAGTACCCGAGCGAGTCCCGCTCGCCGTGCTCGTCCAGCAGCCGGCGCAGCCGCGCGACCTCCTCGTCGGTCAGCCGCGGCGCCGGCTCGGCCGAGCGCAGCAGGAAGTACGCCGACACCAGCACCGCGGCGAGGCCGAACAGCAGACCGACGGCGGCGGTGAGGTCCTCCAGCCACATCTGGTGGAACGCGGCCGGCCCGCTGGCGGCGACCAGCGCGAGTGCGGACTCCGCCAGCCGGTCCCCGAAGCCCATCGGCGTCAGGACCGCCCGCGGCGCCACGGACAGCAGGATGACGTTGATCACGAATCCGGCCAGTGCCAGCTGGAGGAACACGCGCATCGCGCGCCAGCGCCCCACCACCGGGTCCGGCTTCGCGACGAAGTATCGCCGGTTCGCGATCAGGCCCACCAGCAGCACCACCGACACCAGACCGGCGCCGAAGACGTGCTTCAGCCCGAGGTGCGACACCGTGAGCAGCACGGTCGCGACGACCGCGAGCTGCCAGGCCCGCCTCTTGCGGCGCCGCAGCCCCGCGGCCAGCAGCACTAGCAGCACCCCGGTGACCAACGCGACGGTCGCCGCGGCGACCGTCGCCTCCTGCGGCAGCTCCAGCCACTCGGCCAGGTGCCCGCGCAGGCTGCGCCGCCCGGCCGGGATCAGGATCGAGCCCAGGGTCATCAGCCCCGCCAGCCGGGTCACCCACGTGATCACCCCCACGGTGGTGGCTCCTGCCACCTTCCAGGTGATCTGCGCGCGTGTTCCCGTCACCACCTGTACAACCCGCCGTGGATGATCATGCTTCCCCCATCTACCCCCCGGCGAGCTCCACGAACGGCGCCAGTGCCGCCGGATTGGCCAGCGCATCGCGGCTGACGGCCCGGTCGGGAGCCACACCGGCGAGGATCTTCTTCACCGGTACCTCACACTTCTTACCGTTCAAGGTACGAGGTATCTCGGAAACCACGACGAACCGATCGGGTACATGGCGCGGTGACAGCGCGCTACGCAGTTCCTTCCGCAGCGCCGGCTCGACGTCTTCCAGCTCGACACCGTCCGCGAGCACCACGAAGCAGATCAGCTGCCCGTCCTCGTTCCCGGCTGCGGAGGTGTCCACGACCAGGGAATCCGCGATCTCGTCGTAGCCCTCGACGACCCGGTAGAACTCCGCCGTGCCCATCCGGACGCCGCCGCGGTTGAGCGTCGAGTCGCTGCGGCCGTAGATCACCGCCGAGCCGCGGTTGGTGATGCGGATCCAGTCCCCGTGGCGCCACCGGCCCGGGTACATCTCGAAGTACGCCTCGCGCAGCCGTGAGCCGTCGGGGTCGTTCCAGAAGAACACCGGCATCGACGGCATCGGCTTCGTGATCACCAGCTCGCCGACCTCTTCGACGACGGCGTTGCCGGCCTCGTCGAACGCGTTGACCGCGGCACCCAGCGCCGGGCAGGACAGCTCGCCGAGCCAGACCGGCACGTCCGGCGCCGACGCGACGAACGCCGCGCACAGGTCGGTGCCGCCGGAAACCGAGCAGATCTGCACGTCCTTCCCGACCTCGTCCACGATCCACCGGAAGCCTTCGACGCTCAGCGGCGCGCCGGTGGAGCCGAGCGCCCGCAGCCCGGTCAGGTCGTAGCGTTCGGCGGGCTTGATCCCGGCCTTCAGGCAGCTCTGGATGAACGGCGCCGACGTGCCGAAGTAGGTGACGCGGTGCTGCTCGGCCAGGTGCCAGAGCGCGTTCAGCCCCGGGTACCCGGGGCTGCCGTCGTAGAGCACGATCGTGGTGCCGACCAGCAGGCCGGAGATGAGGAAGTTCCACATCATCCAGCCGGTGGTGCTGAACCAGAAGAACCGGTCGCCGGGTCCGAGGTCGGTCTGCAGGGCGAGGGCCTTGAGGTGTTCCAGCGTGATGCCGCCGTGCCCGTGCACGATGCCCTTCGGCAGGCCGGTGGTGCCGGACGAGTACAGCACCCACAGCGGGTGCGCGAACTCGACCGGCTCGAACAGCAGCGGCGCGCCCTGGTGCCGCGCGAGCAGTTCGGCCCAGTCGAGCGTGCCCTCCATCCGGCCTTCGCCGACGTACTCGACCAGCACGGTCGCGGCCAGCGACGGCAGCTGCCGCTGGAGATCGGCGATGGTCGTCCGGATGTCGAACTGGCGGCCGTTGTACGCGTACGCGTTGACCGCGAAGAGCACCTTCGGCTCGATCTGCACGAAGCGGTCCGCGACCGCGCGGACGCCGAAGTCGGGCGAGCACGACGACCAGATCGCGCCGATGCTCGCCGCGGCCAGGAACGCCACCAGCGTCTGCGGGCAGTTCGGCGCCAAGGCGACGACCCGGTCGCCCTTGCCGACGCCCAGTTCGAGCAGCGCCGCCCGGGCCGCGGCGACCTGCGCGCGAAGCTCGCCGTACGTCAGGTGGCTCGCGAAGCCGTCTTCGCGGTGGAAGATCACCGCCGTCTCGTCGTCGGCCTTCGCGGCGCCCGCGACGCCGGGGGTGAGGGCGTGCTCGGCGTAGTTGAGGGTGCCGCCCTCGAACCAGACGGCGTCCGGCATCCCGCCCGAGAGCACTTCGCCCGGCTGGTCGTGCCAGCGGACGCCGAGGAACTCCGCGACCGCCGCCCAGAAGTCCGGGCCGCGGTCGACCGAGAACTCCCACAGCGAGCGGTAGTCGTCCACCTCGACACCGCGCTCGGCGCGCAGCCACCGGCGGAAGGCTTCGATCTTGGTGTCGGCAACGTGGCCCGGCTCGGGGCGCCAGAGCACTTCGGGGGCGTCGGCGGTGTGCGTCACGCCCCGAGCCTAATCCCTCGGATCGGGAAGTCACCGTGGTCGGAACCAACACGGAACCCAGCCCGGAAGTGGTGGGCGCCCACACCTACCGCAGGTGCGCGTCGAACCAGTTGAGCGTGCGCTGCCAGGCTTCCGCGGCCGCGCCCGGATCGGCGTCGAAGCGGTGGTTCGCGCCCGGGTAGTGGACGACGTTCGTGGCGACCTTCGCCGACGCGGCGGCGTCGCGCAGGCGCTCGACCTCGGCCCCGCCCGCCTCGTCACCGGCGTCGCCGTACATGCCGAGCCACGGGCTGGTGAGCCGCCCGGCGATCTCGACCAGCGCGGGCAGCTCGACGGCCTGCTGCCCGCCGACGCTGACGGCGGCACCGAGCTTGCGGTGCGACGCGACGACCAGGGCCGCGCTGCCGCCAAGGTCGAAGCCCATCACGCCGAGCAAGTCGGCCTGGACTCCCCGCTCGACCAGCCAGGCGAGGGTGAGGTCGGTCGCGTCGAGCAGGTCCTGCTGCGTGAGGCGGTCGTTCTCCAGGTGCGGGGTGACGGTCAGCCAGCCCTCCGTGGCGAGGCTGGCGAGCAGCAGCTTCACCCCGTCGGTGACGCCGTCGGCCTCGTGCAGCACCACCAAGCCGCCGCGTAGCGCGCCTTCGGGTTCCGAGAAGGTCAGGCGCAGGGTGGGGCCGTCGGTGCGCTGGTAGTCCACGGTGGAGGTCGGCGTCATACCTCACTCAATCACTTCCAGGTGAACGGGAGGAAGCCCGGTGACGCAGGTCGCCGGGGACAGGACCGCTGGAAGGGAGTCGCGGGGCGGCGGGCGGAAAAGATACGGTGACCGGGTCGTCCCGTCGATTTCCAGGAGCGCCGAAGATGCCGTCCGTGTCCCCGCGTGCCGATCTCGAATCGTTGCCGAAGTACGTCCCCGGCCGGACGATCGAAGGCGCGATCAAGCTGGCGAGCAACGAGGTGCCCGGCGGTGCGCTGCCGAGCGTCGCGCGGGCGATCGCCGAGGCCGCCGCGGACATCAACCGCTATCCCGACACCGGCTCGCAGGCGCTGCGCGAGCGGCTGGCGCGCGAGCTGGACGTGCCGGTGGAGCACGTCGCGATCGGCTGCGGCTCGGTGTCGCTGTGCCAGCAGACGATCCAGGCGGTGTGCGCACCCGGCGACGAGGTCATCTTCGGCTGGCGGTCGTTCGAGGCGTACCCGATCGTCACGCAGGTCGCGAACGCCGTCTCGGTGAAGGTCCCGATCACCGAGGGCCAGGAGCTCGACCTCGACGCGATGCACGCGGCGATCACCGACCGGACGCGCGTGGTCTTCGTCTGCAACCCCAACAACCCCACCGGAACGGCGGTGCGCCGCGCGGAGCTGGAGCGGTTCCTGGCCGCGGTGCCCGAGCACGTGCTGGTCGTGCTGGACGAGGCGTACAAGGAGTTCGTCACCGACCCGGAGGTCCCCGACGGCGTCGAGTACACCCGCACCCGGTCGAACGTCATGGTGCTCCGCACGTTCTCGAAGGCGTACGGCCTCGCGGGTCTTCGCGTCGGTTACGCGGTCGCGCCCGAGCCGATCGCGGACGCCCTTCGCCAGGTGTACGTCGCCTTCTCGGTGAACATGCTGGCCCAGGTGGCCGCGCTGGCGTCGCTCGACGCGGCCGACGAGCTCCTGGACCGCTGCAAGGAGATCGTCGCCGAGCGCGGGCGGGTGCGGGACGCGCTGCTCGAAGCGGGCTACCGGGTGCCGGAGACGCAGGCGAACTTCGTCTGGCTGCCGCTCGGTGACCAGGCCGTCCCGTTCGCCGAGCACGCGCTGGACCGCAAGCTGGTGGTGCGCCCGTTCGCCGGCGACGGCGTGCGCGTGACCATCGGGACCCGCGAGGAGAACGACCTGTTCCTGGCCGCGGCCCGCGAATTCAGTCCGCGAACTGCTTGACCACCAGCTGGACGACGGCGGCGACGCCGATCACCACGATCACGCCGCGCAGCACCGCCGGCGGCAGCCTCCGGCCGATCTTGGCGCCGAGGAAGCCGCCGGCGGTCGAGCCGACGGCCAGCCACAGCACGACGGCCCAGCTGATCGGCGCGACGAACGCGTAGATCACCCCGGCGACGACGTTGACCACGGCGGCGAGGACGTTCTTCACGCCGTTGAGCTTCTGCAGCGGTTCCGACAGCAGCATCCCCATCACGGCCATCAGCATCACGCCCTGCGCGGCGGTGAAGTACCCGCCGTAGATGCCGATGAGGAAGATGAAGAACATCAGCAGCGGCCCGGGCTTGTGCTCGGTGCCGTTCTGCTCGCGCCGCTGCGCGACCCACTTCGACACCCTCGGCTGGATGATCACGAGGACCACGGCCAAGCCGACCAGCACGGGGACGACGGCTTCGAAGGCGTCCTTCGGTAGGGAGAGCAGCAGGATGGTGCCGCCGATGGCGCCGAGGAAGGACGCGACGCCGAACTTGACGACCTGCGGCCAGTAGCCCTTGAGCTCGTGCCGGTAGCCCCAGGCCCCGCTGAGGGTCCCGGGCGCGAGGCCGATGGCGTTGGACGTCGTGGCGGTCACGGGCGGATAGCCCAGCGCGACGAGCACGGGGAAGGTCACGAGCGTCCCCGACCCGACGACGGCGTTGATGGTCCCCGCCCAGATCCCGGCGACCACGACGATCAGCGCGTGCCACCACGTCATGAAGCAATCACGTCCGGAGCCTAAGCACCGTGGGGCGCTCCCGCGACGCAGATGTGTCAGGCCAGACAGTCACGGGTGTCCGAGCGCACTGTCATGCCGTTCCTTCCGGTACGTGGGCCGGGACGACCTCGGACTCGACCCGCCAGCCGAGCGAGGAGTACAGGCCGCGCCCGGCTTCGGAAGCCAGCAGCACGCTCGAATCCGCCCCGGCCGCGACGCCCAGCCGGTGCATCACCACCCGGCCGAGGCCCCGTCGCCGGTGCTCCGGCTCCGTTTCGATCTTGTCGAACACCGCGACGCCCGAAGCCACCGCCACCCGGCCCCGGGCCGCCGGGACGTCGCCGGAGGTCACCAGCACCTCCCACACCGGTCCGTCGCCGGTCACCGTGACCGAGTACGGCGCCGGGACCGCCACTTCGGGTGGCGCACCCTCGAAGGCCATCAGGTACTCCGTCTCCTCCGCCGTCCACGCCGGGGTCAGGCCCGCCAACACAGCGGGACGCGGGCCGCACGTCTTCAGCCAGGTGCCCGGCGAAGCCACCGTCCGGGCCCGGGAGGCCACCGTGGCCGGCGACCGCAGCAGGTAACGCACGCGGTGGCCGGGCAGTCCGACGTCGACGCGGTAGCCGTCGGGCTCCGGAAGGGGCTCCGGCGTCGCCCGTGACACCGCCCAGCCGTGCACCCACGCCCCCAAGATCTCCATGGTCGGTGATCATGGCAGCCACCCCCGACAATTCCGTGAACTGAGAGGATGAGGCGGTGGACACCGAGCAGGTCTGGAGCGCGACCGTCGACCGGTTGCGGGCGCGGATCGACTCCGGTGACCTGCCGCCGGGCTCACGGCTGCCCGCCGAGCGCGTCCTGTGTGAGGAACTCGGGATCAGCCGGGGCTCGCTGCGGCAGGCCCTGCGCGTCCTGGCCTCCATCGGGTACGTCCAGATCCGCGCCGGCTCCGGCACCTACGTCCGCGAACAGCAGGAACAGCCGCTGCGCACCTGGTTCACCGAGCACGACCAGCTCGTCGAGAAGCTGTTCGACCTGCGCGCGACCGTCGAACCGACCCTCGCCGAACGGCTGGCCCGGCACGCCACCGCGCGAACCGTGAGCCGGCTCGAAGACAACGTCGCCGAGATGGCGCAGGCCGCCGAGGACGGGGACATGCTGCACGTCATCGCCGCCGACGCCGAATTCCACCGGGTGATCGCGCAGAACGCCGGCAACGACGACGTCGCCGGGCTGCTGCGGGCGGTGCTCGCCCTGGTCGGCGAGGAGCGGCGGGCCGCGCTGCGGCTGCCAGGGCAGATCCGCAAGGCCGTCGACGACCACCGCGCCATCCTCGACGCCATCCGCCGGTCCGACCCGGCCGCCGCCCGCGAACTGACCCTCAAGCACCTGGTGGACGCGAAAACCTACGCGCACGACTACGCCGCACACCCCGAAGAGCGCTAGACTTTTCACAACATTGTGAAATTTCTGGGGGTCGTGATGGAGAAGGTTCGCTTCACCGCAGAAAAAGCCACCAACCTGGCCACGCTGTACGGCCGCGCGCTCGACTACCGCAGCGCCCACCCGATCCTCGGCGACAAGGCGGCGGACGACGCCGTCCGCCGCATCGACTTCGACTTCACCAAGGTCGGCATCTCCCGCGACCGGGCGGTGTCGGTCGTCCTGCGAGCGAAGCCGATCGACGACTGGACGGCCGAGTACCTGCGCGACCACCCGGACGCGATCGTGCTGCACCTGGGCTGCGGCATGGACACGCGGTTCCAGCGCCTGGCCCCGCCGCCGACCGTCCACTGGTACGACGTCGACTACCCCGAGGTCGTCGAGCTGCGCGAAAAGCTGTACGACAAGGCGCCGAACCAGACGCACATCGGCACGTCGGTGACCGACTTCGGGTGGCTCGACCAGGTGCCGCCGGACCGGCCGGCGCTGGTCGTCGCCGAAGGCCTCACGATGTACCTGACCCCCGAGAGCGGCACCGAACTGGTCCGCCGGCTGGTCGCGAAGTTCCCGTCGGGCAAGCTGATCTGCGACGTCTTCAACCGGACCGCCATCAAGATCCAGAAGCTCAACGCGCCAGTGCGCAAAGCAGGCGCGACGCTGTACTGGGGCATCGACGACCCACGCGAGCTCGAGCGCTGCGGCCTCACCCTGGAGTCCTCATTGGACGCGGCACACTGGGCGTCGCCGGCGGTGCTGGCCAGGATGGGGCCGATCACCCGGTTCCAGCTGCGCATGCTGAAGGTCTTCCCGGCCCTGGCCCGGACGGCGCACATCGTGCGGTACCGCTTCTAGCGGGACTCCAGCACCCGCGCCACGAACTTGTGCAGCTTCTCCTCGAGCCGCGCAATGCGCTCCTCCAGCGTGAGCGTCTCGAACGGCTGCGGCACATCGGACTTGAGCTCGCCGCGGACGTACTGGCAGCAGGCCAGGTTGCCGCAGGCGTACATGCCCAGCGTGTTGCCGTCGCGGCCGGACTTGCCGGCGCGCTTGCCCGAGAACAGCGTGATGTCGGCGAGGCCGTGAGCCGTGGTGCAGAAGCCGCAGATGTTGCTGCGCAGCCGCGATTTCGGGGGCGCGGCGGCCCGCAGGGCGAGCCCGACGACTTCACCGCCGTAGGGCAGCACGAGGTAGGCGCGCGCGGGCGCCTTCGGGTCGCGCCAGCCGAGGAACTCCCGCTTGTCCCACGGGATCTCTTCGGGCCGGGCGGGCAGCGTCACACCCTTGGCCTCGCCGCGGGTGCAGTTGACGAACGAGGCCCGGATCTCCTCCTGGCTGTATCGAACCGGGCTTCGCCCGGGCCGGGGGCTCCGCCACCCGGACCCCCCGGAAAAGGCGGTAGATGGGTCCATGATCCGCACGGTAATCACGCACACGGGCGGTGGCCACGCATTTTCCGCCGTACGATCGACGCCGTGCGCAGGATCGCCGTGGGGAATTTCCGGGTGGTGTTGCGCACCAGCCTGGGCTTCGCCGGGCTGGGTATCGGCTCCAGTGTCGCCGGGTCCGGTGTGGTTGCGCTGCTACTGGTGCTGCAGGGCCTGCCCAACGACGTCGGCGACCGCGGCTGGGTGCTCGGCCTGACCGCGGCCGGCATCGTCGCCGCGGCCCTGCTCGCCGGGACGCTGTGGACGGCGTGGCTGCAGCGCCGCACCGTGGTCTGGTTCGTGCTCGGCCGCCCGCCGTCGGTGAGCGAAGCCCGGCTCGCGCTGCGGCTGCCGGTCGACATGGCGGTGGTCAGCGGCACGCTCTGGCTGATCGGCACCGTGGTCCTCACCGTGCTCGCCGGGGCGCTCGGCTCCCCCGGCGACGCCGTCGGCATGGCCACGGTGATCGGGCTCGGCGGCCTCACCACCGTCGGGCTCACCTACCTCGCCGCCGAATGGGTGGCGCGGCCGGTGATGACGATCGCCCTGGAGGTGCTGCCACCGCGCGGCTCGCTGCCGGTCACCGTGCTGACCCGGCTGATCGTCACCTGGGCGCTGGCCAGCGGCGTCCCGTTCGTGGGCGTCCTGCTCGTCGCCACACCGCCGGAGCTGGGCTCGGGCGACCACACCGCGAGCCTGATCATGCTGTCGGTGATCGGCCTCGCCGTCGGCGCGATCGGCACGGCGCTGCTGGCCAGGGCGGTCGCGGCGCCGCTGCACCGGCTGCGCGTGGCGCTCGACGAGATCGCGCGCGGCAACACCGGTGTCGCGGTCGACGTCGACGACTCCAGCGAGATCGGCCTGCTCCAGACGTCGGTGAACCAGCTCGCCGCCGGCCTGCGCGAGCAAGCGCGGATGCGGGACCTGTTCGGCAGGCACGTCGGCGCCGACGTCGCCCGGCACGCCCTGGAGTACGGCGCGTCGCTCTCGGGGGACGTCCGCGAGGTCACGGCGTTGTTCGTCGACGTCGTCGACTCGACCGCGCTGGCCTACCGCACCCCGCCCGAGGAACTCGTGGGGAAGCTGAACCGGCTGTTCGCCGTCGTCGTCTCCGCGGTCAACGCCCGCGGCGGCCTGGTCAACAAGTTCCAGGGGGACGCCGCGTTGTGCATCTTCGGCGCGCCGACGCGGCTCGCGGACGCCCCGACAGCCGCGCTGGCCGCGGCCCGGGCGATCCGGGACGCGGTGCGCGAGGCCGACGAGCTCGACCTCGGCATCGGCGTCTCGAGCGGCCCGGTGTTCGCCGGGCAGCTCGGCACCAGCAGCCGGCTCGAGTACACCGTGATCGGCGACGCGGTCAACGAGGCCGCGCGGCTCACCGAACTCGCCAAAGCTGTCCCGGCGCGGGTCCTCGCCAGCGACGCCGTCGTCTCCGCGGCGCTGCCCAGCGAAGGCGCGCACTGGGAGAAGCACGGTGAGCTGGAGCTGCGCGGCCGCCAGGAGGCGACGCCGACCTGGACGACCGGCACGGAACCTCAGGCCGGCTGACCCAGTTCCGGCCAGCGCAGCACCGTCGAACCCCAGGTCAGGCCCGCGCCGAACGCGCTGAGCAGGACGCGGTGACCGGGCACGAGGGTGCCGTCGGCGCGGGCGTCCGCCAGGGCCAGCGGGATGGAGGCGGCACTGGTGTTGCCGACCCGGTCGATGTTGGCGACCACGGCGTCGGCCGGCATCCCGAGCTGCTTCGCCGTCGCCTGGAGGATCCGGATGTTCGCCTGGTGCCCGACGAAGCGGTCGACGTCGCCGACCATCCAGCCCGCGCGTTCCAAGACCGTGCGCGACGACTCCGCCATCCGCGCGCAGGCGTGGCGGAACACCGCGGTGCCCTGCATGGCGAGGAAGCGGTCGCTCGGCTGGTCGGAGAGCCGGCGGCGCGCGCCGCCGGCCTCGACCCACAGCAGGTCGGCGTGCTCGCCCTCGCTGTGCAGGTCGAACGGCCCGAACGCGCCGGGCTCGTCGGCGTCGCCCGCGCGCAGGAGCACCGCGCCGGCGCCGTCGCCGAAGATCGGCACGGTGGTGCGGTCGGCGGGGTCGATGAGCGTGGTGAAGGTGTCGGCGCCGATCACGAGCACGCGCTCGGCCAGCCCGCCCGCGATGAACCCCGCGGCCGTGGCCAGCGCGTAGACGAAGCCGCTGCACACGGCGTTGACGTCGAACGCCGCGGCCGTGCCGAGCCCCAGCCGGGCGGCGACCTGCGGCGCGCTGGCCGGGCAGGGCTGGTCGGGCGTGGAGGTGGCGAGGACGACTGCGTCGGCGGACGTGCCCCCGAGCGCTTCGCGGCCCGCCCCGACCGCGAGGTCCACAGTAGACTCGTCGGGCCCCGCGACGCGGCGCTCGCGGATCCCGGTGCGGGTCCTGATCCACTCGTCCGAGGTGTCGAGCCGGGTGGCGATCTCGTGGTTGTCCAGCACTTTCGCCGGCAACCACGAACCGAGGCCGGTCAACACGGCGGCAGGTGCGGGCACGGGATAGCCTCCCCACGCCGGCGGGTTGGCGAAGTGACCGGCTGGTCTTCCACTTCTATGGGCTACCCCCTGGTAGACCGGTCAGTTGTGTTCGAGATCACTTAAAAAGTTGTTTCATCTTCGCGCCGGGCGGAGTAGTGAGCGACGTCACTGAGGGGTGAAACCAGGCGGATTGTCGGGGGTGCCGGTTAGCCTGCTGAGGTGCCGACACCCGACCTCGACCAGCTGGACATCGCCATCCTCGCCTGCCTCCAGGCGGACGCCCGCACGATCGCCGAGACGATCGGCGCCAAGGTCGGGCTCTCGGCCGCGGCGGTGCAACGGCGGATCAAGCGGCTGCGCGAGGCGGGCGTCATCGAGCGCGAGGTGGCGGTGCTGTCGCCGGAGGCCCTCGGGCTGAGCATGACGTTCGTGGTGACGGTCGAGATGGAGCGGGAGAACCTCGCGGTCCTCGACGCGTTCCGCCGCCAGGTCCTCGCCGACGACACCGTGCAGCAGTGCTACTACGTCACCGGCACCGCGGATTTCGTGCTGATCGTGACGTGCCCGGACATGGCGGGCTTCGAAGCGCTGACCCGGCGGCTGTTCTTCGAGAACCCGAACGTCCGGCACTTCACGACGAGCGTGGCGATGGACCGGGTCAAGGTGGGGCTCGCCCTGCCGCTCGACCCGTAAACCGGAGCGCTGTCCGCCTGGGGAAGGACATCGCTGCCGCGCGCGCTGCGCGAACCGTCACCACCCGTGGCCGCCTGAGCGCAAGGGGTACGTGCGCGGTGTTACACCACAATGGACGGATGCAACCGATCAAGTGAACGTGAGAGTTTCTTCGTCATGACCGTCGGCCCTGGTCATCTCCTTGCCGAACAGTTCGCGCCGCGCGAACCACCGCGAGACTCCAGGAGGGGCCGTGCACACCGACGCCGTACACCAGAGCCAGTTCGTGCTGCTGAACGAGAGCACCACGCCCGTCCTGTCGCGCCTGTCCTACCACGCCGACGAGCCGTTCGCGGTGACCGTGGCCTTCCGGACCGAGCGCGGCCGGTGGATCGAGTGGACCTTCGCGCGTGAGCTCCTCGTGGCCGGTCTCGACGAGCCGGCCGGTATCGGTGACGTCCGGGTCCGCCCGGACCTGTCCGATGACGAAGACTTCCTCACCCTCGAAATCGAGTCACCGGACGGCTATGCGTCGTTCGAGCTCGAAGTCGAAGACGTCCGGACGTTCCTCGACGCGTCCTGCGAACTGGTGCCGCTCGGCGAGGAGAGTGCGCACTTTGACGTCGACGGGCTGATCGAGGAGATCAGCAACGTCTGACCCCCAACCCTCCCATTCCCGCGGCGAGGACGAAGGGCGGGTTCCGAACGCTCCACCGATGCCCCCGCCACCACCCTCAACGGTGGCGCGAGGCGCCCGGTTTTTATTCCAGGCGCCCGGAACCCGCCCTTCCGCCTGCGGGGATCAGCTGGTCTTGAGGGTGGTGCCGGTGCCGGACAGGGCGCCGGCGATCGGGTAGAAGTACGTCACGGACGTGTTGCCGCCGGACAGGATGCCCTGCGCGTAGTTGCCGGCGATGAAGCCGCCGCCGGAGTCACCGGCCGCCGAGCGGACGTTGGTCGCGGTCATGCCGTTGACCGTGCCCTCGGAGTAGCGGACGCTCTGGTTCTTGGCGCCGATGGTGCCGCAGGTCCAGCCGGTGGTCGAGCCGGCCTTGCAGACCGACGAGCCGGTCGCCGCGTTCGACGAGCCGCGCACCGCGGTGCCGTTGTTCATCTGGGCCACCGGGGTCCAGCTGCTGTTGGTCCGGACCGCCGCGTAGTCGGAACCCGGGAACCGGTAGGTGATCCAGCTGCCGAGCGCCGCGCCGTTCGACCCGGTCAGCGAGCCGCCGCCGGTGAGCGCGCCGCAGTGGCCGGCGGTGAGGAAGCCGGTGGTCGTCGAGAACCCGACCGAGCAGCGCGACGAGCCGCCGATGTAGTAGGCGTCACCACCGCGGATGTTGGCGTACAGGGACGGCTTGACCGCCGTTTCGCGGATGGTCACCGCGGCCTTGTCCACACCGGACTTCGCGAGGAACGCGTCCGCGGCGGCCCGCTGGCCCTGCAGCACGTCCAAAGTGACGCGGTTGGCGGTGTCGTCGACGCCCCAGCCGGTGATCGCGGCCGGTGCCGCCTTGTCCGCGGCGTTCAGGGTGTCCACTGTGGAGCCGAGCTGACGGGCGCTGAACTTCACGACTTCCGCTTCCGCGCCGGCTTCGCGGATCTTGCCGACCAGCGTGGCGTTCGTCGTGGTGACGTGCGCCTTGCCCGTGGCGGCGTTGTAGGTGGCACCGCCGAAGGCGTCGCCGAGCGCCGAGGTGAGCGCCTCGGTGACCTTGTTCGCGACGTCCTCGCTCTTGAGCCGCGCGAGCGCCTGGTCGTGGGTCAGGCCGAGGTCCCGCTCCATGGCGGGCACCATGTCCGGGTTCAGCAGGTCCTGGCCCGACGCGGGGACGGCGGTCGCGGCCAGCGCGCCCGTCGCCATCACCGCGGCGGCAGCGGCACCGAGAAGTCTCGCGATCTTCATGCTTCTCCCTAGGTGGTTACGCGCGGCTCCACATCGGCCACGCAGTGGTACTCCCCCGGGTGAGCGTCCCCGCAGTGGGCGTTACGGTGCAATCCGGGCGACCGGCGAATGGGTATACGCATTCTCCTCGGACGAATCCCCTGCTCCAGCTGGACTCATCCGCCCCGCGTCACCCGGTCGGACAGGTCCGTAAGTAGGGTATCTGTGAACTACTTTCAGTAGCCACCAACGCCACACGAACGCGTTAAGCGACGTTCGAACGAGCGATCGACCGGGATTCCGCACGCGCTGTGATCCGTTCCCACGGTTCCCGCGGCAAACCGGTGACGGTGGGTAGGCGGACGTGTGACGACAGCACCGGCCACCTATTCGGTGAAAGGTTTACGGACGGGATCAGCGCTGCTTAGGCTCCCGCGCACACAGTCTTCGGTGCGTCGAGGAGGGTCGTATGTGGCTGACCACCCCCCGCCCCACCTCGGTCTCCGTCCGGTCCGGACCCGCCCGGCTGACCGGCCGCGACGCCGAGCTCGACGCCATCGTCGACGTGCTCCGAAGGCGCCCGGCCGCGGTCCTGATCGAAGGCGAGCCGGGCATGGGCCGCACCCGGCTGCTCGCGGAGATCGGACGGCGCAAGGAGTTCGACGGCGGCCGCGTCCTCACCGGGGCCTGCCAGCCACTACGGGAACCCTTTCCCTACGGGCCCATCCTGGAAGCGCTTCGCGCCGTGGGCGACGCGCCCCTCGGGCCGCTCAGCCCCGTCGCCGGCGTCCTGCAGCCGTTGCTGCCGGAACTCGCGGAAGCGCTTCCTCCGCGGCCCGACCCCCTCCCGGACCCGGTCGCCGAGCGCCACCGCGTGTTCCGCGCGGTGCGGGAACTGCTGGCCGCCTGCGGCCCCACGCTCGTGCTGATCGACGACCTGCAGTGGGCCGACGAAGACACCCGGGACCTCATGCGGTTCCTCGCCGGCGCGATGCCGCCGGAGCTGGCGGTGGTCGCCACCTACCGGTCGGCGACCGACGTCCGTCCCGGGCCTCTCGGAGCTCCGTTTCGCACCGACCCGGCCGTCCACTCCGCCCGCGTCGCGCTCGGCGCGCTCGACGTCGCGGCCGTGCGCCGGCTGGCCGCCGACATCCTCGAACTGCCCCGGGTCACCGACGAATTCGCAGGGAAGCTGCACGAATGCACCGCCGGGATCCCCTTCGTGGCCGAGGAAACGCTGCGGGCGCTGAAGGAAGCGGCCGAACGGCTCCCGGTCGGCGAAGTCCTCTCCGACCGCTTGCTGGAGAACCTCGAAGTCCCGGTGCTGCTGCGCGACGCCGTCACCGAACGGCTTTCCGCGCTGCCGGGGCCGGCTGTGCGGTTGGCCGGCGCGGCCGCGGTGCTCGGCGTCGGCGCCGAAGCCGCCGTGCTCGGCGAACTGGCCGGGCTCACCGGCGACGCCCTCCGCACCGCGCTGCTCGCCGCCCTCTCCGGCGGGGTGCTCGGCGAAGTCGGCGACGGCCAGTACGGCTTTCGGCACCCGCTGGCGCGCAAGGCGGTCTACGACACCGTGAGCGGACCCGAACGCGCATTGCTGCACGCGCAGGCGATCCGCGTGCTCGCCGCGCAGCCGTCCCCGCCGCTCACCCTGCTGGCCCGGCACTCCCGCGCGGCCGGCCGCGTCGACCAGTGGCGGCACTACGCGGAAGCGGCCGCGGACGAAGCGATCACGCGCGGCGAGACGTCCCGGGCGATCGACCTCCTGCAGTCGGTGCTCGCCGAACCCGGTCCCTCACAGGCCGACATCGGGCGCGTGGCGGGCAAACTGAGCCAGGTCGCGCTGCGGGGCTTCCGCCCCGACGTGCTCGGCACGCTGGAGCGCGTCCTCGAAGAGGTGACCCTGCCGCCGTCGGTCCGCGGGTCGATCCGGCTGAGCCTCGGCATGCTGCTGGTCCGGACCATCGGCGGGCTCGGCCGCGGCCGCCTCGAGGTCGAGCGCGCGGTCGGCGAGCTGATCGACCGGCCGGACCTCGCCGCCCGCGGAATCACCCTGCTCGCCCAGCCGATCGACGGGCTGACCCCGCTGGCGTGGCACGAATCCTGGCGCGCCCGCGCGGGCGAGGTGTACGAGCGGCTCGACGACCCGGAGCTGCGGCTGGCGCTGACCGCCGACCGCATCGCCGCCGCGTCGCACGTCGGCGACGGCTCGGCGTGGGCGGAGTTCGAAGCCCTGTCGGACACCGTCGGCACGGTCGCCGAGCGCGTCCAGCTGGCCCGGTTGTGGTGCAACCTGGCCGACGGGCAGTCCTGGGCCGGGCACCTCGACCGCGCCGAGCGGCTGGTGACCGAGGGCGTGCGGCGGGCGACCGACGCCGGCGCGCTGTACGCGATCGGCCTGATCCAGGGCACCCGCGTCCGGCTGGACTGGGTGCGCGGGCGCTGGACCGGCCTGGCCGAGGCCGCCGAGCAGCTGCGGGACAGCTACCCGGAGCTCGGCCCGATCGTCATGGAGTCCTCGCTGGTGCTCGGCGGGCTCGCGGCCGTGCGCGGGGAGTTCGCCGCCGCGCAACGGCACCTGACCGCGGCGAGCGTGCACGCGCCCGACCGCGGCCCCATCCCGGTGGTGCTGTCGGCCGCCGGGGTCCTGATCTCCGTGCTGCTCGCGACCGACGACGTCGACGGCGCGTGCGCGGCGGCCGACACCGCCGTGGCCGCGGCGGGGCGCAAAGGCGTCTGGATCTGGGCAGCCGCGCTGGTCCCGGCCGCGGCGCAGGCGTACGCGAGAGCCGAGCGCTGGCCGGAAGCCGACAACGTGGTCGAGGCGTTCGCGCGCGGCATCGAGGGCCGGGACGCACCGGTGGCCGCGGCCGCGCTGGTGGCCGGCCGCGCGGTGCTGCTCGAAGCGCGCGCCAAGCACCTGGCCGCGGCGGCGCTGTTCGACGAAGCCGCGTCCGGCTACGCGGCGCTCCCGATGCCCTACCCCGCGACGGCCATGCGGGAGCGCGCTTCGATGTGCCGCCTCGCCGCGGGCAACCGCGAAGCCGTCGACGAGCTGACCGCGGCGGCCGAAGCCTACGAACAGCTCGGGGCGACCCGCGATGCCGGACGCTGCCGCCACCAGCTGCGCGAGCACGGCGCTTGGGCGCCTTCGCAACGCGGACGGCGTGGGTACGGGAGTGAGCTGTCGCCGCGGGAGCGCGAAGTGGCGCGGATGCTCGCGGAGGGACGGACGAACCGGGAGATCGCGGACGGGCTGTTCCTCTCACCACGGACAGTGGAACAGCACGTAGCGAAGGTGCTGCGGAAGCTGGGCGCGCGCTCGCGCACGGACGTGGCCCGCAAGCTCCCCGGCGAAGTGACGACCGCCCAGGCAGGTTGACCCACGCGCCGGGCGAGTACGCCCTGCTGGACGAAAAGACCCGTGAAGGCCTCCGCGGGGGAAGAGGCCTTCACGGGTCCATGTCGCTCACCAACCGCCCGGTCAGGTGAGCGGGGCTTCTTACTGCTGCGCCGCCGCGTGTGCGGCGTCCACGAACTTCGTCGTGTACGTCTGCGAAAGGTCGATCTTGTCCTTCTTCGGCTTGACGTTGCTCGACGACTCGCCCAGCACCTTCAGCACGTTCTGCGCGCCCGCCGGGTCCATCCGGCCGTCCTTGGTGAACATCGGCAGGCTGTCCCTCAACGACTTCGCGTACAGCGCCTTGTCGCCGCCGGCGAACGACGGCGGCATGATGTCGGCGACCTGTTCCGGTGTGTGCGTCGAAATCCACTTCAGGGTCTCGACGTACGCATTGGCCAGTTTCTGCACGATGTCCGGATAGCGTTTCACGATCTCGCAGCCCATGTACAGCGAACTCGCCGGGTACAACCCGCCCAGCGCCGCCTTCGTGCCTTCGACCGTGCGCATGTCGTAGAGCACCTTGGCCTGGCCGGTGTTCGTCAGCTGCGCGATCGTCGGGTCGGTGGTCATCCCGGCGTCGATCGAACCCTGGTTCATGGCCGAGATGAACGTCTGCCCGGCGCCGACCTTCACCGGCGTGTAGTCCTTCGAGCCGACGCCGCCGCGCGAGGCGAGGGCCTTCGTCAGGAAGTCCGTCGACGACCCCAGCGACGTGATGCCGAGGTTGCGGCCCTTGAAGTCCGCGCCGGAGCGGATTTCCCCGGCTTTGCCGGTGGCGACCATCTCCGCCTCGCCCGGCACGTTCGCGAACTGCACGACGCTCTCGATGCACTGCTCCTTGGCCTGCAGGTCGATCGTGTGGTCGTAGAACCCGACCACCGCCTGCACCTCGCCGGCCAGCAGCGACGTCTCGGCGTTCGCACCCGACGGCTGGTCGAACAGCTCGACGTCCAGCCCCTGCTTCTTGTACGCACCGATCTGCTGGGCCAGCTGCCCGGGCAGGTAGATCACCTTCGAGAGGCCGCCGACCATGATCTTGACGTGCGGCTGCCCGGTGGTGCCGAGCGAGATCTCCCGCGAGTCGCGGCAGGCGGTGACCCCGGCCAGGGTGACCGCGAGCGCGGCCACCACACCGACTGTCCTTTTCAGACGCATGTCAGACCACTCCGTGCGCGGCATCGGCGGCGGACGGCGGGCGCCACCGCAGGAGCCTGCCTTCCAGCGAGCCGATCCCCCACTCCGCCAGCAACGCGACGACGGTGATGATCAGCATCCCGGCGTACACGCCCGCGGTGTCGAACGTGCCCTGGGCGTTGGCGATCAGGAAGCCCATCCCGGCCTTCGCGCCGGTGTACTCGCCGACCACCGCGCCGATCAGCGCGAAGCCGAACGCGACGTGCAGCGACGACAGGATCCACGACGTCGCGCTGGGCAGCACGATCGACTTCAGCACCTGGCCGCGGGTGGCGCCGAGGATGCGGGCGTTGTCGATCAGGTTCCGGTCGACCTCGCGGGCGCCGGTGAAGGCGTTGAAGAACACCGCGAAGAACACCAGCACGACGACGGTCGCGACCTTCGACGACAGCCCGAGCCCGAACCAGATCACGAACAGCGCGGCGAGCACGATGCGCGGCAGGGCGTTGGCGGCCTTGATGAACGGCGCCAGCACCTGCGCGAGGTAGGAGCTGCGGCCCAGGATCACGCCGAAGACCACACCGGCGATGGCACCGATGACGAAGCCGATCGCGGCCTCCTCGACAGTCACCAGGATCTGGTACCAGATCGAGCCGAAGTCGGTCCCGGCGCTGAACCACTCGACCAGCCGTTCCCAGATCTTCGACGGCTTCGAGTAGAAGAACGGGTCGATCCAGTACGTCGCGGTCAGTTCCCAGCTGCCCAGCCAGACGACGACGATCGCCAGGCGCAGCAGCCAGATGTTGCGCTTGCGCCGTGAGGAGGCCTGCTTCGCGCGGGCCAGGATGTCCTGCTCGGTCTCCAGGACCGGGAGGGGGGCGGACGGGGCCGCCGGCGTCTCAAGCGACACTGGTCGCTCCCTTCTCGCGGGCCTTGTCGACCTCGCTGCGCAGCGATTCCCAGATGTCGGCGTAGAGCTTGCGGAACTCCTCGGTGAGCCGCAGTTCCTCCACCTTCCGCGGCCGCTCCAGGGGAATCTCGAAGACGTCCTTGACCGTGGCCGGGCCGGTCGTCAGCACGACGACCTTGTCCGACAACGCGATGGCCTCGTCGAGGTCGTGGGTCACGAAGATCACCGCGGCACCCGATCCGGACCACAGCCGCAGCAGCTCGTCCTGCATCAGCGCCCGCGTCTGGACGTCGAGCGCGGAGAACGGCTCGTCCATCAGCAGGATCTTCGGCTTGGTGACGAGCGTCTGGGCCAGCGCGACGCGCTTGCGCATGCCGCCGGAGAGCTGGTGCGGGTAGTACTTCTCGAACCCGGCGAGCCCGACGCGGGCGATCCAGTCGACGGCCTGCTCGCGGGCCTCGGCCTTGGACGCGCCGCGGAAGCGCGGGCCGGAGGCGACGTTGTCCAGCACCGACCGCCACGGCATCACGGCGTCGGTCTGGAACATGTAGCCGACACCGTCCGGAATGGACTTCACGTCCACGCCGTTCACCCGCACCCGGCCGGCCGACGGCGGCTGCAGCCCGGAGACCAGCGAGAGCGTCGTCGACTTGCCGCAGCCGGTCGGGCCGACGACCGCGACGAACTCGCCGGGCTGGACGGACATGGTCAGATCGCGGACGGCCGTGTGCACGGAACCGGACCCGCTCGGGAACCGTTTGGTGGCTCCGGTGAGTTCGATCAGTGGGGGAACCATGGGGGAGGTGACTCCTTCGTCACGTGGTGCCTGTCACGTTGGGAAGGGACGTTAAGCAGGCGTGGCGCCCAGGTGAAGCTTGTCGACGTTCTGCGTGCGAGCTGCGCGTTCTGAATGTTTTGCTCGTTTAGCGCACGGCCGTGAGCTGGGGGTATGTTCCCTGCCATGCCAAAGTGGGCGCTCTTCCCGCGGATGCGGTTCAGCAGGCAGGTGCTGCTGCTGCAGATCGGCGTGGTCGTCCTCGTCGTCGGGATCGGCGTCGCGCTGGTCAGCGTGCTCCTGAGCCAGACCCTCACCGACCAGTACGGCCGCCGGGCGCTGGCCATCGCGAAGTCCGTCGCCGCGGACCCGGTCGTCGTCACCAACGCGGCCGCGAAGCTCCCCGGCGGGCCCCTCGAAGAGCGCGTCCTCGCCGTCACGAAAGCCAACGAGGCCCTGTTCGTCGTGATCACCGACGACCGGGGCATCCGGCTCGCGCACCCGACGATCGGCGAGATCGGCAAGCCGGTCAGCACGTCGCCCGAGCGCGCGCTCGCCGGGTTCGACGAGGTCAGCGCGGTGCAGAGCGGCACCCTCGGGCTTTCCGTCCGCAGCAAGACGCCGATCAGGCAGGGCGCGCGGGTGGTCGGCGAGGTCAGCGTCGGCTTCGAGGTCGGCGACCCGACCGGCGACTTCAACCGCCTCCTGACCATCACGCTGCTGTTCGCGGGCGGTGCGCTGTTGCTCGGCGCGGGTGCGTCGGCGCTGCTGAACCGGCGGCTGCGGCGCGTCACGCACGGCCTGGAACCGCACGAACTGACCGAGCTGCTCTACGAACGCGAAGCCGTGCTGCACGGGATCGGCGAAGGCGTGCTCGCCGTCGACGAGGCGAACCGCGTCTCGGTGCGCAACGACGAAGCCGAACGCCTGCTCGGCACCGAACTCCCGATCGGTGCGGCGCTGTCCGAGCTCGAGCTCAGCCCGCGGCTGCACAAGGCCGTCGCCGAAGGACGGCCGGTCGACAACCTCCTCGCGGTGGCCGGGAACCGGGTGCTGGTGATCAATTCCCGGGCCGTGCGCCTGGACGACCGCCCGATCGGCACCGTGCTCACCTTCCGCGACCGCACCGACCTCGACACCCTCACCCGCGAGCTCGACGGCATCCGCGCGCTGTCCGACGGCCTGCGCGCCCAGCGGCACGAGTTCGCGAACCGGCTGCACACGCTCTACGGGCTGCTGCAGCTCGGCCACCACACCGAGGCCGTCGAATACCTGCAGACGCTGACGGACTCGTCCTCGGCGCGGCCGAGCGAGCTGGGCGACGCGGTCGCCGACCCGTACCTGCAGGCGCTGCTGGTCGCGAAAACCGAGCAGGCGCAGGAAAAGGGCCTCACCCTCAAGCTCGCCGAAGACAGCTGGGTACCGACAGCGGTGCTCGACCCGATCGCCGCGAACACCGTCATCGGCAACCTCGTCGACAACGCCCTGCACGCCGCGCGGATGGGCCCGCGACGGCCGGCGACCGTCGAAGTCGGCCTGCTCGCCGAGGGCGGCACCCTGCACGTATCCGTTGTGGACAGTGGCCCCGGCGTGCCCGCGGACCTGCGGCGGACGTTGTTCGACGAAGGCGTCTCGACGAAGATCGCGCCCGGGCACGGCCTCGGCCTGGCGCTCGCCCGGCAGGCCGCCCGCGCCCGCGGCGGCGACGTCTGGCTGGCCGACCCCGGTGAAGGCGAGACAGGGGCCCTGTTCGTCGCCAAACTGCCCGGAATGCTGACGGAGGACGGATGATCCGCACGCTGATCGTCGACGACGACTTCCGGGTCGCCGGGGTGCACGCCGGGTTCGTCGAGGAGGTCGAGGGCTTCGCGGTGGTCGGCACCGCGCACACCGCCGCCGAAGCCCGCGCCCGCGTCCGCGAACTCTCGCCGGACCTGATCCTGCTCGACGTCTACCTGCCCGACGAGTCCGGCCTCGCGGTGCTCCCGGAGCTGCAGACGGACACGATCGTGCTGTCCGCGGCGACCGACAGCGCGTCGGTGGCCGCGGCGATCCGGGCCGGCGCGCTGAACTACCTGATCAAGCCGTTCACCACCCGCCAGCTCGCGGAACGGCTGACGTCGTACGCGCGGTTCCGCGGCCTGCTCGCCGAAGACCGGGCCCTGGCCCAGGACGACGTCGACCGCGCGTACCGCGTGCTGCACGACCAGGACCGCACGTCCGCGCCGAAGGGCCAGTCGACGGCGACGTCCCGGCTCGTTTCGGAGCAGCTGCGCAAGGCGGGCCGTCCGCTGTCGGCGGCGGAAGTCGCCGGGGAGCTGGGCATGGCGCGGGCCACGGCGCAGCGGTACCTCACCGCGCTGGCGGAGTCGGGAACGGTCCGGATGCAGCTGCGCTACGGCGCCACCGGGCGCCCGGAGCACGAATACCGCTGGTCCGGCGCCTGACTCAGCGGCCGCCGTAGCGCTGCATCATGCTTTCGGCCACGTGGACCCACGCCTGGACGGGGTTGGTGGTCGACGGCGGCGTGGTCGACGACGGCAGGTCCACCCGCGCCTCGGCTTCGTCGTCCGGCACCGCCTTCTTCGGCTGCGGTAGGGCCTGCGCCTGCGGCTGTTTCGGCGCGGGCTTCGCGGGCACCGCCACGTACACGGTCTTCGGAGCGGGCGTCACGACGACCGGCGCCGGCGGGGCCGGCGGCTGGGGCTCCGGCGCGGGTGCCGCGGCGACGGCCGGGCGCGCGTCCAGCTGGGCGACGTCGCGTTCCGGCGCCGGGGCGAACAGGCCGCCGGTGAACAGCCCGCCGCCCAGCCACCCGGCCGCGACGAGCAGGACCGCGGCCCCGCCGCCGAGCCACGTGCGGGCCCGCCGCCGGATCACCACCGACTTCGGGCGCAGGTCCTGGTCGCACACCGGCGGTCGCGTGTAGATCGGTGCGGCCGCCAGGGCTTCGTCGTCGGTGCGGCGGCGCCGGGGCAGGCTCGCCGCGACGATGCCGGTGCGATCCAGCAATTCCACCGCGGTGCGGTCGCTGGACGGGCGGGTCGCACTGCGCGGTGCCGTGCGAAGCATCGGGGACCTCCGGTACGGGGCTCGCGGACCCCACGCATTCTGGACCATTTCGGACGGCCCTGTCAGAAACGCAACTCCATTGAGTGAAGGTCAGCTTTACGTCTGCTTGAGCCCGAGCCGGGCGAGCGCCGCCAGCGGCCGCTGGTAGGCGGAGCCGAGCACGCGCGGAATGGCGTCGAACACGTAGGCGTCCGGTCCGATGAGGATCCGCGCCGCCTTCCGCTCGATCCCGCGCAGGATCGTCTGCGCCGCTTTCTCCGGTGTCGTAAGGGCGATCCGCTCGAAGCCCTTCGCGGCCTTCTCCTGGTCGTCGGCGGCGCTCCGGGAGTTGCGCACGATGTTGGTCTTGATCCCGCCGGGGTGCACGCAGCTCACCGCGACCGGGTGCCGCGCGATCAGCATTTCTTCGCGCAGCGCTTCGGTGAATCCGCGAACCGCGAACTTCGCCGCGTTGTAGGCGCTCTGCGTCGGCACGCCGATGAAGCCGAATACGCTGGAAATGTTGACGACGTGCCCTTCGCCCGAAGCGATCAGGTGCGGCAGGAAGGCCTTCGTGCCGTTCACGACGCCGCCGAGGTTGACGCCGATCAGCCAGTCGTAGTCATCGAACGTCATTTCCTCGACGGTCGCGCCGAGGGCCACGCCCGCGTTGTTGACGACGACGTTGACGCCGCCGAACTCGTCGGCCACGTCGTCGGCGTGCGCGAGCACGGCACTGCGGTCGGCGACGTCCAGGGTGTACGCGCGGGCGTTGTCGCCGGCCAGCTTGGCCGTCTCCTCCGCGTTCGCGGTGTGGACGTCGGAAAGCGCGACCCGGGCACCGCGCCGGGCGAACTCGCACGCCAGCGCGCGGCCGATGCCGGAGCCCGCTCCGGTGATCACCACGACCTTGTCCGCGAACTGCTTCATCGGCCCTCCCGCCCGCCAGGTGTTACTCCCGAGTAGCCGATGCTATCGGCTGCGAGCTTGCTGTGGGTGTGCTGATTGTGTCGGTGCGTCGCCTTATGGTGGGCTGGTCGACAGCGACCGGATGAGGAGGCGATGTACGTGCGGCGGCCGGCCGTCTTGCTCACCCTCGCTGCGATCGTGCTGCTCGGCGCGGCCTTCGTCGTGGTCGTCGCCGCCCGGCAACCCCAGTGGGCCGGCGCGACGACGCCGGACACCGGCACGGTCCAGGTGGCCACGGCGCCCGACCTGCCCGCGGTGTCGAGTCCCGCGGTCGGCGCGCTGTTCGCCGAAGGAGCGCACTACTGCACGGCCAGCGTCGTGCACAGCGAGCGGGGTGACCTGCTGCTGACCGCGGCCCACTGCATCCACGACGGCGAGGGCGGCGGCTACCTCACCGGCCTGACCTTCGCGCCCGCCTACCACGACGGGGTCGCGCCGTTCGGCTACTGGACGGTGTCGGACGAGCTCGTCGCGCCGGGCTGGACCGCGTCGTCGGACCCGGACCTCGACGTCGGCTTCGCCACCGCGCACCAGGTGGGCACCACGAAGTCCCTGGAGAGCCTGGTCGGCGCGAACCTGCTGGCCACCGGCACCCCGTTCGAGCAGTCCATCACGGTCACCGGCTACCCGAACGACTCCGAGGCCCCCGCGGTCTGCGAGAACACCACCAGCAAGCAGGACACCTACCAGCTCAGGGTGGACTGCGCGGGGTTCCCGACCGGCACCAGCGGCGGGCCGTGGGTCACCGGGCAGAACCCGGAGACCCGGCTCGGCACGGTCATCGGCGTGATCGGCGGCTTCGAGTACGGCGGCGACGATCCGGACACGTCGTACTCGAGCTACTTCGACACGGACGTCCTGGCGCTCTACCGGCAGAGGACCGCCCGCACCTGACGCGGCATGATGCGGGGCATGAGCGAGCCCGTCGACGTACCCATCACCGGAGAGCCGATCCGGCTCGGCCAGTTCCTCAAGCTGGCCGGCCTGGCCGAGGACGGCTCCCACGCCAAGGACCTGCTCGACGCGGAGGAGGTCACGGTCAACGGCGAGGTCGAAACCCGCCGCGGCCGCCAGCTGACCGACGGCGACGTCGTGGCGGTGGGCCCCGCCCGGGGCAAGGTCATCCTGGTCAGCTGACGCCCGGCCCCATGCGGGCCCGGCGTCAGCCGGCGCTGCTCAGCGGCGGCAAGCCGAGCGAGGCGGCGAGGGCGTCCAGTTCGCGGCGCACCGGGCCGGCCAGGGGCACGCCCAACGCCCGGCACTGCTCGAGGTGCTGGGCCTCGCGCCAGCCGGGGTAGCGGATCGGCGCGCCGCCGTCCCAGCCGAGCATGCTGCCGAACAGCGCGCTCGCCGCGCGGTAGAAGCCGTCGGCGCTGCGCAGCGTCGTCGGTGCGATCGCCAGCACCAGCAGGCCGGTGTCGTGCTCGTGGTCGGCGACGCCGGAAAGCACGCCGGCGAGGACGTCGACGAGCAGCGTCAGCCCGGCCGCTTCCGCGCCGGGGCGGTCCATGTCGAAGACGAACTCGGGGTACGCGCCGCCCGGCGCCGCCATGCCCAGCGGGTTCATCGGCTGGCCCGGTTCGCCGCCCGCGGCGAGGACCAGCCCGATCATCGCGTGCGGCAGGGCCCGCGCGGCGTGGTGCCCGGCCCGGCCGAACGGCCCGATGCCGCGCAACGAGACGAGCCCGACGCCGAAGCGGCCGGCCCGCGTCACCGCCCGGTCCATCGCGTCGCCGACGGCCCAGAGCCCGAGCGCGCGGCGGTAGTCGATCAGCGCGGCGGCGCCGCGGTCGGCGATCATCATCGGCTCGGCGTGCGGCACGACGAGCCCGTCCTTCAGCAGCGGCAGGTGCACGCGGGTCAGGTCGGCGACCCCGGTCTCCGGTGAGCCGGTCAGATCACCGTGGCAGAGCGCCTCGGCGGCTATGCGGGCGCGCCCTTCGGGGAGGCCGTGGGCAGCGAAGACGTGTGCCACGAGGGTGACCAGTTCGTCGGCCCGCACGCGGGGCCAGGCCTGTTCCGGGATCGGGGTTTCCGGCAGTTCTTCTTCGAGGATGCCGGGTGCGGGGCGGGCGGAGCGGAACGAGCGCGGTCTGAGGGGCACGCCCCCGACCTTGCCGAGCCCCGGTACGGGCGTCAACGACACCGGGCCGGGCCTACCCGACCGTGTGATCGAGCCGTCCGAAGCGTCGTACCCTGGGCGACATGTGCCGAAACATCACCACCCTGCGGGGGCTCGAGCCGGCCGCGACGGGCGAGGAGATCGAGGCCGCGGCCCGCCAGTACGTCCGCAAGGTGACCGGCGTGCAGTCGCTGTCGGACGCGACGCGCGAGCCGTTCGAGGCGGCGGTCGCCGAGATCACGGAAATCACCGCGCGGCTGCTGGAGCAGCTGCCCGAACGCCGCCAGCCGCCGGCGACCGTGCCACCGCTGCGCCGCCCCGAGGTGCAGGCACGGATCGCCGCGAAAGCCTTGCGCCGGCCCTGAGTCAGGGCCCGTGGTGGCCGCGCGGGTAAATCCCGCGCGGTCGTTTTCCCGGTCCCGATAGGCTGATCGCATGGGTGGACAGGCGTTGGTGCTGGGCGGCGGCGGGGTCGCCGGGATCGCGTGGACGACGGGGCTGCTGGCGGGCTTGGCCGGCCACGGCCAGGACCTCACCGGCGCGGACCTGATCGTCGGCACGTCGGCCGGTGCGGCGGTCGCGGCGCAGGTGACCAGCGGTCTGCCGCTGGACGAGCTGTTCGCGCGCCAGGCCGACCCGGCCCGCCAGACGCCGGAGATCCCGGCTGAAATCGACTTCGAGAAGTTCGCCGCCGACTTCGGCGGTGCGGTCGCCGGCGCGAGCGATCCGGCCGAGGTGCGGCGGGCCGTGGGGAAGCTGGCCCTGGCCGCCGAAACGGTGCCCGAAGTGGACCGCCGCGCGGTGCTCGCCGCGCGGCTGCCGGTGCACGACTGGCCGGAGCGGCGCCTGGTGATCGTGGCGGTCGACGCGGAAACCGGCGAACCCCGGCGCTTCGACCGCGCGTCCGGCGTCTCCCTGGTCGACGCGGTGGCGGCGAGCTGCGCGGTCCCCGGCGTCTGGCCCCCGGTGACCATCGACGGCCGCCGGTACGTCGACGGCGGCGTCCGCTCGGCCGAGAACGCCGACTACGCAACGGGCTTCACCCGCGTGACGGTGGTTTCGCCGCTGGGCGTGGATGCCCCGCTGCCGATGGAGAAGCCGCTGCCGGCGGTGCTGGACGACCTGCGCGCCGCGGGCGCGGAGGTCGCGCTGATCACGCCGGACGAGGCCTCGCAGGCGGCGATCGGCCAGAACCCGCTGGACCCGTCGACGCGCACGCCGGCCGCCGAAGCGGGCCGGGCGCAGGGCGCAGCCCTCACGCTGACCTGGGCCTGAGCGGACGGGCGGGCCCCGGATGTCCCGCCGCCCTCCGGATCCCGTCGCGTCCCCGTGCCCCGAGCACGCCCGAGGCACGGCCCGGGTGGCCTCGGGCCGTCGGCTACCCTCGTGGAGCGAGGTAGCGTGTCCGAGCGGCCGAAGGAACATGTCTTGAAAACATGCGAGGGGGCAACCTCTCCGTGGGTTCGAATCCCACCGCTACCGCACTGAGAACCCGGGCGCCCGGTGCGCCCGGGTTCAGCTTTCGGCCTCCAGCAGGTGCGCCTGCACCCGCTCGAACGCCGCGGCGATCGTCGCCTGCTCCTCGGGGCTCAGCAGGTCGATGAGGTGCTCGCGCACGCCTTCGACGTGCGTCGGCGCGGCCTTCTCCAGCAGCGCCAGGCCCTCCTCGGTCAGTTCCGTGATGACGCCGCGCTTGTCCTCCGGGTCACGCGCCCGCCGGACCAGGCCCGCGACCTCCAGCCGGCCGACCTGGTGCGAGAGCCGGCTCTTCGTCGACCCCATCCGGAACGCCAGCTCCGACATCCGCATCCGGTGATCGGGCTGGAACTGCAGGCAGACGAGCACTTCGTAGTCGGTGAGCGACACCTCGTGGCGCTCGGACAGTTCACGGTGCAGCCGCTGCCTCAGCAGCAAGGTCGCCACGATGTAGGAGCGCCACGCCGCCATCTCGGCTTCGTTCAACCACCGCACAGCACGCTCCTCGGCCATAAGGCAGCGTAGAACGCTGATCAAGGGACCGCGCGGTCCGAGTCCGATCCGTCTGCCGGTGAAAATGCCGTCGCAACATCGCCCGAACGTGGGTTACGAAAAGGTTGAGACTCGGCCGGGAAAGGCGCATTCTGCTTGTCGGCGGACGGTTGGTCAGGTAAGCGGCGCGGCATCGGCGACGTGCCCGGCCCGGCGCCCCGCCAGGGAAGGTCAGGTGGTTGTGTGACGGGTGATTCTCGCGGTTGACCGCCAGCTGCGTCCCCGCGACCGGAACGGACACCCGGGTCGGTCGCGATCGAGGGTTCTGCGAATCCTCCTGTGAACAGCACCAGAGCGGGCTTCCATGCGTTCCCGCATACGGCGTGGGTCGGGCCTGGATCCGGTCACGGCCTCGGCAGCCGTGACGACAGCGCCTGAACGCCGGCCCCGGAAGCGGCCAGCCGCTCGACGAAAGACATACCTCGGTACAAGCCTGGGTGCGCCCGTCAACGCGACGGCCGCACCCAGGCTCGTTACGCTTGGACGGTGAGATTCGACGACAACGCCGGCCTGGACGCCTCCGAGGTCCAGGACCTGCGCGGAAGCGGTGGTGGCGGCGGCGGGATCGGCGGCCGCGTGGCGCTCGGCGGTGGTGGACTCGGCGTCGTCGGGCTGATCATCTACTTTGTCCTTTCCCAGCTCGGCGGGGTCAGCGTCCCGGGCGGGAGCGGCCTCAGCGGCGGGTTGGGCGGGGTCGGGTCCGGCCAGCAGGTCGACAACTCCAGGCTCGCCGGCGAGTGCAAGACCGGCGCGGACGCCAACAAGAACCACGACTGCGCGATCGTCGCGGTCGTCAACTCCGTCCAGGACTACTGGACGCAGCAGTTCGCGCGCTCCGGCTCGACCTACCGGAAGGCGCCGACCAACTTCTTCAACGGCGGCGTGCGCACCGGCTGCGGCAGCGCGACCTCCGACACCGGCCCGTTCTACTGCCCGGCCGACTCCGAGGTCTACATCGACCTCACCTTCTTCGACGAGCTGAAGACCCGCTTCGGCGCGCAGGGCGGTCTCTTCACCGAGGCGTACGTGCTCGCCCACGAGTACGGCCACCACGTGCAGAACCTGCTCGGCACCTCGAAGAAGGGCACCGGCACCGGCCCGACGTCCGGTTCGGTCCGCCTGGAACTGCAGGCCGACTGCTACGCCGGCGTCTGGGCCAACCACGCCTCGACGACGCCGACCGAGAGCGGCAAGCCGCTGATCACCGACATCACCCAGGACGACATCAACTCCGCGCTGGACACCGCGTCCCGCATCGGCGACGACTACATCCAGGAGAACCTCGGCGGCGGGCAGGTCGACCGCTCGAAGTTCACCCACGGCACGTCCGCGCAGCGCAAGAAGTGGTTCACCACCGGTTTCCAGACCGGCGAACCCGCGCGCTGCGACACCTTCGGTACGAACAGCTTGGGCTGAGCCGCGACGAAGGGGCCGTCCCGGCAGCGGGACGGCCCCTTCGGTTTGTACTCAGGCGGTCAGCGCGTGCGGGTCACCGGCGACGGCGCGAGCGGAGAAGTTCCGCTGCGCACCGCGTTCGGTGGCCTTCTGCTTGGCCGTCTTCGCCTTGCCGGGCTGGACGCCGTTGACGCTCTCGGTGCTCGTCGCGTAGACGCCGAGGGCCCAGGCGACGCCGTCGGCGTTGCGGTCCAGCGCGACCCGGTCGACGTTGCCGAGGTTGTCGCAGGCCTGGTGGTAGCACGGGTCGAACGCGATGCCGGCCGTGCCGCCCCACTTCGCCGCCTGCGCCGGGGTCTTCAGCACCTCGGCGCCGGTGTCGAGGCCGCCCGCCGGGATGCCGACGGCGATGAACTCGCCGTAGTCCGAACGCCCGGTGAAGTCGGTGCCCTCGAGGGACACGCCCCGCGCGGCCTGCATGAAGTCGACGAAGGTCTTCTCGATCTGCGCCGAGCCGTACGGGCCGGCGCCCGCGCCGACGCCGTCGGAGTTGTCACCGTCGTAGGCGAAGTACCCGGCGTTCGGCGAGCCGATCATGTCGAAGTTCAGGTACAGCGCGATGTCGAGCTGCTGCTCGAAGCTCAGCTGGTCGACGTAGTAGGTCGAGCCGATCAGGCCGAACTCCTCCGCGCTCCAGAAGCCGAAGCGGACGGCGTTGTTGACCTTCGGGCTGCTCCCCAGCTGCAGCGCGGTCTCGAGCAGGGCCGCCGAGCCGGTGCCGTTGTCGTTGATACCCGGGCCGGCCGGGACGCTGTCGAGGTGCGAGCCGAGCATCACGACGTTGTCCTTGCGCCCGGTCTTGGTCTCGGCGATGACGTTGTAGCTGGTCCGCGCCTCCTGGAAGGCGCGCAGCTCCAGGGTCACGGACTGCCCGTCCAGCGTGGCCAGCTGCGCCCCCGCGGCCGCCGTCACGCCACCGGTCGGGATCTTCGCGTTCTCCGGACCCCCCAGCGTCCCGTTCAGGGCGCCGTCGGTGTTGTTGTAGACGATCGCGCCGATCGCGCCCGCCGCCGCGGCGGTCTGCTGCTTCTGCGCGAACGAGCAGCCACCGCGCTTGATCAGCGCGATCTTGCCCGCGACGGCCGCGGTGTAGTCGGTGGCCTCACAGCCGCTGGTGTCGTCGACCGGGATCACGGCGAGCGGCGCGGTGATGCCGCCGACCGGCGTGGACGTCGTGTACTCCATGGCGATGACCGGCACGTCCGCGCCGCCCGCGGTCAGCTTCTCGGCGAGGGTTTCCGAGTAGGTGAACGGAAACTCTTGACGAGTCACCTGGTAACCGGCCGCCTCGAGCTTGGTCGCGATGTACTCGGCGGACTTCTTGTGGCCCTCGGTGCTCGCCGCCCGGGTGCCGCCGTTCGTGTCGGCGATGCGCTGGAGGGCGATCAGGTGGCGGTTGACGCCGTTGACGTCGACCTTCTTGACGAGCTGTTTCGCCAAGCCGGGGCCTTCGGGGACCGCGTTCGCGGCGGCGGCCGGGGTCAGGCCGAGCACCAGCGTCGCGCCGGCGGCCAAGGCCACCGGAGGGAGAAATCTCATTCGAAAGAGTGACATGGTTGCTCACCTTTGTTCCGAATGAGTAGTACGTCAATGCGTCATTCGGCGGGACCTTCGCGGACCGGTATACAGTCGACACATGTACGCGATCACCATCCGTGAACCAGGTGACCCGGACGTTCTCGAGTGGACGGAGGTCGCGGACCCGCATCCCGGCCCCGGTGAAGTGCTGCTGGAGGTCGCGGCGAGCGCGGTGAACCGCGCGGACCTGCTGCAGCGCCAGGGCCACTACCCGCCGCCGCCCGGAGCGAGCGAAACCCTCGGCCTCGAATGCTCCGGGACGGTCGCGGAACTCGGCGAAGGCGTCGAAGGCTGGAACGTCGGCGACGAGGTCTGCGCGCTGCTCGCCGGCGGTGGCTACGCGGAGAAGGTCGTCGTTCCGGCGGGGCAGCTGCTGCCGGTGCCGGGCGAAGTCGACCTGCTCGCCGCGGCCGGGCTGCCCGAGGTGGCCTGCACGGTGTGGGCGAACGTCGTGATGCACGCGAAACTCACCGAGGGCGAGGTGCTCCTGATCCACGGCGGCGCCGGCGGGATCGGCACGCACGCCATCCAGGTCGGCAAGGCGCTCGGCGCCACCGTCGCCGTCACCGCGGGTTCGCCGGAGCGGCTCGAACGCTGCCGGCAGCTCGGCGCCGACCTCACGATCAACTACAAGCACGACGACTTCGTCGAGGTGCTCCGCAAGGAAACCGGCGGCGCGAACGTCATCCTCGACAACATGGGCGCGTCCTACCTGGGCCGCAACGTCGACGCGCTGGCCGCCGACGGCCGCCTGGTCATCATCGGCATGCAGGGCGGGGTCAAGGGCGAGCTCAACGTGGGCGCGCTGCTCGGCAAGCGGGCCAGTGTGTTCGCCGCGGGGCTGCGCTTCCGGCCCGTCGAACAGAAGGCCGCGATCGTCGCCGACGTCCGCGAGCGCCTGTGGCCGCTGGTCGAGGACGGTTCGGTCAAGCCGATCGTCGGTCAGGTGGTGCCGATGGCCGAAGCCGCGTCCGCCCACCGCGCCCTGGAAGAGGGCAGCGTGTTCGGCAAGGTCCTGCTGGCCGCGAAGTCCTAGCGGAGTTCGTCGAGGACGCGCACCAGCTGGTTGATCTCGAAGACGTTGGAGTAGTGGGCGAGCCCGATCCGCACGGCGCCGCCCACTTCTCCGACGCCGAGTGACGCGAAGACGCCGCTCGTGCCGTCGTCGGCGAAGGCGCACAAGCCCTGCTTCGCCAGGTACTCGGCCACCTCGGGCGCCTTCTTGCCGGCGACGGCGAAGGCGAGCGCGGGGATCCGGCGCATGGCGTTGCCGATGACCATGATGTGCCGCAGCGTCAGCAGTTCCGTCGACAGCTGAGCGAGCAGCCCGGCGTGGTAGGACTTCGCGGACCCGAGCGAGGTGATCAGGCGCTCGCGGCGCGATCCCGTGGCGGCGTCGTCGAGGCCCGAGAGGTAGTCGATCGACGCGATCAGCCCGGCGAGCAGCGGGTAAGCGTGCGGGCCGAGCTCGAGGCGGGCGGCGCCGCGGGCCGTCGGTTCGAGCGAAGCCGACGGGATCCGCTCGATGAGCTCGGGGTCGCGGAAGACGAGGGCGCCGACCGACGGGCCGCCCCACGCCTGCGCGGACACGACCATGACGTCGGCGCCGAGCGCGTTGATGTCCAGCGGCAGGAACGGCGCGGCGTAGGTGGCGTCGACGACGACGAGCGCGCCGACCCGCTTGGCGAACTCGATGATCGTCGGCACGTCCGGCCGGGTGCCGACGGAACCGGACGCGAGCGTGACGGCGACGGCCTTGGTGCGCGCCGACACGAGCTGCTCGTACTGCCACGCGGGCAGCTCGCAGGTCTCGATGTCGATCTCACCCCAGCGCACGACGGCGCCGACGCGCTTGGCGGCGCGCTGCCAGGGCGCCAGGTTGGCCTGCTCGTCGAGCCTCGACACGACGAGCTCGTCGCCGATGGTCCAGCGCTCGGCGAGCGCGTCGACGAGGCGGCGCAGCATCACCGGCGCGCTCGGCCCGAGCACGACGGCGGCCGGGTCGGCCCCGACCAGGTCGGCCACGGCCCGGCGGGCCGCGGTTACGATGCTTTCCGCGCGTTGTGAGGCCGGAAACGCTCCGCCCGGCCCGGACACCGGGGCGCGCATCGCCGTGGAAACGGCCGAAGCGACCTGTTCCGGGACCAGCATTCCGGCGGCGCCGTCGAAGTGAATCCAGCCGTCACCCAGCGCGGGAAAGAGCCCACGGATACGAGCGACGTCGAACGCCATGGGGACACCGTACGGACGTGCGGTTTCGCCGTGCGTCCGGGGTTGGGTGGAGAGCCACCAGGACCGCTACGCTCGGAGACGGACCCCCCGCGGGTGTCGCGGAGCGTGTCGAACGCAAGCCAGGATGGAGCACATGACCGAGCCGAACTTCACAACGGGTGACCCGGGCCAGGAATCTTCACCCCACGTGGTGGTCGTCGGACCGGACGGCACGCCGGTGGGCGCGGCCCCGCTGCCTTCGGACGAGCACCCCGAATCGGTGGGTGACCTCGTCGAAGAGCCGGCGAAGGTGATGCGGATCGGCACGATGATCAAGCAGCTGCTGGAGGAGGTCCGCGCGGCCCCGCTCGACGACGCGTCCCGCACGCGGGTGCGCGAAATCCACCAGACGTCGATCCGCGAGCTGGAGAAGGCACTGGCCCCGGAGTTGCAGGACGAACTGGAGCGACTGGTCCGGCCCTTCACCGACGACTCGACGCCCTCAGACGCGGAGCTGCGGATCGCGCAGGCGCAGCTGGTGGGCTGGCTGGAGGGGTTGTTCAGCGGAATCCAGACGGCGTTGTTCGCCCAGCAGATGGCGGCGCGGGTCCAGCTGGAACAGATGCGGCGCGGGCTGCCGGCCGGGCCTTCGGGTGCGGTGGGCCACGGGCATGAGCACGGGCCGGGGATTTCCGGGACCGGGCAGTACCTCTGAGGGTTGGCCACGGGGTTGTCCACAGACCATGGGGGATGTGGACAACTCCTGTGGACAACTTCGTTTGGCGGGGGTTTGTCCGGGGGCGGCGATAGACTGGACTTGGGACGCCCCCCAGGGACGGGCGGGGGATGTTTTCCGGCCCCCCTACCCCCGTCAGCGCAGTGAGCGGAAGAACTCGCGGATGTCGCCGATCAACGCGTCCGGCTCCTCGAGTCCCGGGAAGTGACCGCCGCGCGGGGACTCCGTCCAGTGGACGATCTTGTCCGTTCGCTCGGCCAGGGTCCGGATCGGCAGGCCGATGTCGTCCGGGAAGACCGCTACGCCCGTCGGGACCGTGTTCGCCGGGACCGGTGCTCCCCAGCCGCCCGTCAGGGCCGCATACAACCGCGCCGATGAGTTCGCCGTCTCCGTGAACCAGTAGATCGAGACGTCGGCCAAGAGGTCGTCGCGGTCGATCAGGTCCTCGGTTGTGTTCGAGAACGAACGGAACTTCTCCGCGATCCAGGCCAGCTGACCGACCGGGGAGTCGTGCAACCCGTACGCCAGCGTCTGGGGCTTCGTCGCCTGGAGGATCGCGTAGCCGGTGCCCTCGCGAGAGAACTTCGCGCCCTTCGCCAGCGAGCGCGAAGCCTTCTCCAACTCCGCCTCGGAGAGACCCTCGAGGTCGGCTTCGCTGCGGACGACCGACGACGCCGGCATCGTCACGTGGATGCCCAGCAGCCGCTCCGGGAACTGGGTCGCCAGCTCGCGGGAGATCGTCGCGCCCCAGTCGCCGCCGTGGGCGCCGAAACGGGGGTAGCCGAGGCGGGTCATCAGCTCCGCGAATGCCCGGGCGATGCGGTTCGGGCCCCAATCCACCGAACGCGTCGGGCCCGAGAAGCCGTAGCCCGGGACCGACGGCACCACCACCGTCAGCGCGTCCGCGGGATCGCCGCCGTACGCGCGGGGGTCCGTCAGCGGCCCGATGACGTCCAGGAACTCGACGATCGAGCCCGGCCAGCCGTGCGTCAGCAGTACCGGTGGCGCCTCGGGCTCCGGAGACACCACGTGCAGGAAGTGCACGTTCGTCCCGTCGATCGTGGTCGTGAACTGCGGGAAGCCGTTGATGCGCTCCTCCTGCGCCCGCCAGTCGAAGCCCGTGCGCCAGTACTCGGCCAGCTCACGCACGTAGTCGACGGGCGCTCCGAGCCGCCAGCCGGCGTCGGCGGGCTGGTCGGGCCAGCGGGTGTTCGCCAGGCGCGCGCGGAGGTCGTCGACGTCGGCCTGCGGGACGTCGATGCGGAACGGCGTGAGCTCGGAAGTCATGACTCGACCGTAGATACGATCGCGGACAGGGAGAGTCCTCGATCAACGCCGGGGGCAGATCGTCAGTTCGCCCGCGGGCAGCGCGCGGTCGCAGTCGAACCGGCTGCGCAGGCCGGCCGCGACGTCGGGCGGCAGCCGGTCCACCGCCAGCCAGGACGGCTGGACCACCAAGTACGCGGCGTTCGTCCGCTCGAGGCAGTCCAGGTTCTCCCGATAACTCCGCAGCCCGCGCACCGCCGGGATATAGGTGCCGCGCTGGACGAACACGGGTGCCGGGTAGCGGCAGTCCGCCGGGTTGCCGAAGAAGTACGCCATGTCGCCGAACGCCAGGTAGACCACGGGCGTGTCCGCGCCGATCCGCGCCCGGACCGGCGCGAACAGCCGCTCGTCGAGCCGGGCCGCCGCGACGCGTTCGGAGTTCGTGTAGTCGGCGTGGATCGCGTCGAACGAGTAGGGCGCGCTCGGCCACACCGGCACCGCGAACACGGCCAGCGCGCCGAGCATCGCGGCCACCGGCCACGTTCGGCCACGCTCCTTGAGCGCGAGCAGCACGCCCACGACGACCAGCACCACCAGCGCCGCGTAGACGGGCGTGCCGTGCGCCAGGCGCCACTCCGTGCTCGCCGCCGAGACGATCGGTATTCCGGCGCCGAGCGCGAGCGCCGGCAGCACCAGCGCCCGGGGTGGGCCGCCGTGCTCGGCCGACCAGCGCGCCAGCGCGAGGCCGCCGAGCGCGGCGGCGAACGGCACCAGCGCCGCGAGGTGGTACTGGAACCACTGTCCCTGCAGCACCACGGCCGCGAGCACGACGAGGACCGCGGCCGCGGGCAGCAGGAGCCACGCCAAGCGGGCACGCCGTCCCGCCGCCAGCCGCACCAGCACGACCACGCTCACCGGGAGCAGGGCCACCATCGGGACGGCCAGTGCCTCGTTCAGCACGGTCCCGGCCAGCGCCCGCGCGTCGCTCAACGCCCAGCCGCGGCTGAGCGGGCTCGCCCCGTTGAGCGTGGACAGCTCCCCGAACCACCGCCACTCCCGCGGCTCGATCAGCACCGTCAGACCGAAGAGGCCCAGGCAGATCGGCGCGCCGAGCACGGCGGTGAGCACCGCGCGACGCCGGTCGAGCACCGCCACGGCGCCCAGCGCGACCACCGCGGTCGGTGCGGTCGTGTACTTGACCAGCACGGTCAGCGCCAGCAGCACCCCACCGAGCAGGGCGGCAGGCACCAGCCGCCGGATCCGGAGCGCGGCGCCGACGCCGCCGGCCGCGAACACCGCGGCCAGCCACTCCGGCTGCAGGAAGTCCCAGTTCGGGGCCAGCGCCAGCGCGACACCGGTCGCCGCGGCGACGGCCGTGGCCTCACGGGCCGGGCGGTACCGCAGCAGGCCCGCGCGCAGCAGCAGCGAGACCAGCAGGACGGCCACCAGCGCCAGCACCCGCACGACGGCCTCCCGGCCGGGCCCGGGCAGCGAGCTCCCGGCGTCGCCGAGCGCCATCACCAGCCGGTAGGCCATCGGCCGGTGCACGAAGACTTCGGACGGCGACAGCCCCGCGCCGCCGGCCGTCTGGAGCGTGCCGAGGACGAACCGGACGTCGTGGTTGAGCCCGGTCCACGCGATCGTCAGCGCCAGCGGAAGCAGGAGCAGCAGCAGGGGCCACGCCGAACCGGCCCGCCGGGACACGGCGGGCGTCTCGGCCTCGACTCGGCTCAGCCGGTCACCTCACGCGGTGCCGCGAAGCCTTCCTCCAGGCGGGCCAAGCGCTCTTCGTACTTGGAGATCGCGGCGAGCCGGGCCCGGATGCGGGCGTGCTCGGCGCGGACCTCGTCGGCCTCGTCCGGTGCGTACTCCAGCTTCCCCGCCAGCTGGGCCGCCGCACCCGGCCGTTCGAAGGCGGCGACGCGCGCTTCCAGGGCAGCGAGGTGCGGCGCCAGCCGGCGCTGCTCGTCGTAGAGCCACTTCACGTGGCCGTCGAGCTCCTGGGTGGCTCGTTCGACGTCGCCGCGCAGGGCGGCGATGTCCGCGTGCACCGCGTCGAGTTCGGGCCGGATCCGGTCGAGCGCGATGTTTTCGATCCGCGGCCGCAGCTTCGCGACCACCGGCCGCCCGGCCACCCGGGCGAGCTCTTTCGCCCGTGAAACCACCCCGTGAATGTCACTCACTGTATGATCTCGATTCTTCCGGAGTCACGCCAAGTGCCCAGCAGCTGCGATTCCGCGTGCAGCCGGTGTTCCGCCGTCACCCCGACCTTGCCGCCCCAGGCGTGCTCGAAGTCGGTCTGGTCGGGTCGTTCGACGATCGACACACCGGTGAGGCGCACCAGCGCCTGGGGGAACAGCCGCTTGCACAGGTACGTCACCAAGGTGCCGGTCGTGGCCCAGACGTGTTCGTCCGCCGACAGCCCCAGCAGCTTCGACAGCGGCAGCACGAACTCCCGGTTCGAAATCGGCACGAACCCCAGGTCCGCGGGCCACCAGTCGGGCAGCGTCTCGGGTTCCCAGAACAGCCGGCCCGGCTCGGCGAGCAGGTAAAGGCGCGAGGTGTAGTCGGCGAACGTGTACGGCGAGACGACGACCCCGCGGTGGATCACCACGACGTCGGTGCGGCGGCCGTAGGTCGGCTCGGCGTCCGGCTCGTCCAGCGCGAACGTCGTCATGCGGAAGACGAGGTCACTGCCGTCGATCAGGGCCGCGCGCGCGGCGTCGGGCGCCATCGGCGCGTTCCCGACCACCGCGATCGTCTCGATCCGCTGGCCGCGGGCGTAGGCCAGCAGGAGGTCCCGGAGCATGCGGCCGCCATCACCTTCGTCGAGCTGCTCGGACGCTTCGCCCGCGAACTGAGTCCGATTCATCGCTCCCCCATGGCATCGGTGACCGGGGCCGCCGTCAGGGGGCAGCCGAGCAGACGGACAATAGCCGACAGACCACTGTCGTTACCCGGAAGGGGTCCTCTGTGACCGCGCTGGCCATCGTCCCGGCGAGGGGCGGCTCCGTCGGGCTGCCGGGCAAGAACCTGGCGCCCTTCCAAGGCCGTCCGCTGGTCGCGCACACCGTCTACACCGCCGTCGCGGCCGGGGTCGCCGACGTCGTCGTCACCACCGACGACGCCGACATCGCCGCCGCGGCGGAGGCGGAGGGGGCCCGGACCGTCGCACGGCCCGCCCACCTCGCCGAGGCGACGAGCCGGACCCTGCCCGCGGTCACGCACGCGATCGACACGCTCGGCGTCGCGGATTCGACCCTCGTCCTGCTGCTCCAGCCCACTTCGCCGCTGCGAACCGCCGACGACATCGCCGAGTGCCTCGACATCCACGCGGACCGGCCCACCGGCTCGGTCGTGCAGATGTGCCGGTCGACCGACCACCACCCGCTCAAGGTGTGCCTGGAGACGCCGGACGGCGGGATCGCCCCGGTCCGGGACTGGGCCGACCTCGAAGCCCCCCGGCAGACGCTGCCCGTCGTGCTGCGCCCCACCGGCGGGATCTACCTCGTCCGCGCCGGCGACCTGCGCCGGCACGAACGGTTCTTCATCCCCGAGGTGCGGCCCCAGTTCGTGCCGGTCGAGCGCGCGATCGACATCGATTCCGCCGCGGACCTCGTGCTGGCCGAGCAGCTCGGCGGAGTCCAGTAGCAAAGCCGGGCGGGTCAGCGGTCCACGAAGGCCTTGTACAGCGAGGGCCGCCAGATTTCCTCGCCCTCGAGGAGGTCGATGATCCGGCGGTGCGCGCCCGGCTCGCCGAACTCGGTGTGCGGCTCGCACCGGCCCATCGCCCGGGCCTTGCCGATCCCCGCCGTGACCGCTTCGGCGGTGGGGTCGACCGACAGCACGCTGGGCGCCATCGTCCGGTTGCGCTGCCGGGTGCCGACGGTGACCGACGGGGTGCCCAGCACGGGCGCCTCCCGCACCCCGGCGCTCGAGTTGCCCAGCACCACGGCCGCGTTCTTCATCAAGGTGACGAAGTACTCGAACCGCATCGACGGCAGGCGCACGAACCGGGGACCTTCGAGGCGATCGAGTTCGCTCCTGATCTCGCGGCAGCCTTCGTCGTTGTTCGGGTCGATGACCACCCAGTTGCCCTCGCTGAGCACGGCGTCGACCACGGCCGCCGCGTTGCGCCGGTTCTGGTCGCGTTCCGTCGTCACCGGGTGCAGGGCGAGCAGGCCGTAGTCGGTGAACGGGATCTCGTAGTGGCGCCGGACCTCGTCGAGGTCGGGCAGCCGCGCCGACGTCAGGACGTCCACCTCGGGACTGCCGACGACGAAGATGCGGTTCTCCTCCTCGCCGAGCTGCAGCAGCCGGCGCCGGGCCTGCTCGTTGGCGACCAGGTGCACGTGGGCGTGCTTCGATAGCGAGTGCCGGATGACGTCGTCGATCGTGCCGCTGACCTCGCCGCCTTCGATGTGCACGACCCGCACGTTCGCCAGCGACCCGACGATCGCGCCGGCGAGGGCCTCGACCCGGTCGCCGTGCACGACGATCGCGGCGGGCTGCTCCTCGTGCACCAGCCGGGCCAGCGCCTGGACGGTGTTGGCCAGCACGAGCGCCATCGGCTCGTCCTCGATCTGGTTCGGGATCAGGTGCAGCCGTTCGAGCCCTGCCAGCTCGATCTCGCGCACCGTGTAGCCGTAGCTGCGCAGCATGTGCATGCCGGTGACCACGATGCGGGCGGACAGCACCGAGCTCTTCTGGACGGCGAGCATGACGTCCCGCAGCTTCCCGAAGTCGGCACGGGTCCCGGTGAGGAACAGAACCTCACGCCGCCCGGTCTCAGCCAAGGTCCGCCCAGCTCACCTGCGTGTTCGCGGGCAGCGCCCGCGTGACGGTCCGGCCGAGCAGGCTGTCGAAGTCCTTGGCCTTGATCTCGCCGGTGCCCGGGCGCTTGACCCAGATGTTCTCGGCGCTCAGCGTCTCGCCCTCGGCGACGTCCTTGGTGGTGACGACGCAGGCGTAGGCGAAGTCGATCGTCGGCTGTTCCTCGGCCAGGATCTGCTTCGACCCGCCCCGGGCCGCGTGGATCAGGCGCGATCCCTCGACGAGCTGCTTGAACTCCGCGGGCGTCGACGAGACCGGGATGTCCGGGCCCGGCCAGCTCATGTCGGACGTGAAGTGCCGTTCGAGCACCGAAGCACCGAGCGCGACGGCGCCCAGGCACGGGTAGATCGTGGTGGTGTGGTCGGAAAGCCCGAGTTCGGCGTCCGGGAAGGCGGCGTGCAGCTCGGCGAGCGCGCCGAGGCGCACCTGCTCCGGCGGCGTCGGGTACAGCGACGTGCAGTGCAGCAGCGCGAACCCGACGCCCGCGGCACGCAGGATCTCGACGGCCGGGGTGATGGACGCGATGTCGTTCATCCCGGTCGAGAGGATGACCGGCTTGCCGAACGAAGCGACGTGGCGGATCAGCGGGTAGTTGTTGCACTCCCCCGAGCCGATCTTGAAGCCCTCGACCCCCAGCTCGGCCAGCCGGTCCGCGGCCGCGCGGGAGAACGGCGTCGACAGGAAGACGAGCCCGCGCTCCTCGGCGTGCGCCTTGATCTCGCGCTCGTCCTCGGCGGTGAGCGCGACGCGGTTCATCATGTCCCAGATCGGCTCGTCGGCGTTGCCGGGCACGACGTCGTTCGGGATCATCTCGTCGTCGACCACGTGGGTCTGGATCTTGACGACCTGGACGCCGGCGTCCGCGGCGTCGTCGACCATCTTGTGCGCCTTCTTGGGGTCGCCTTCGTGGTTGATCCCGATCTCGGCGATCACGAGAGGGGGGTGGTCGGCACCGACCGGGTGCTCGCCGAGCATGAACATGGAAACCTCCGGGTCGCTGCGGGGCTGCGGTCCGTCCCCGACCCTATCCCGTGGCCCGCCGGGGCCGGTCCCGCCCGACGCCAGTGCCCTATCAAGGCCGCCGCGCATCGCCTCGGTACCCTCGTCCACGTGCATGCCACCAGCACGGTTCAGGCCGCGGACTCACCCGTAGCGACGTCGGCTCCCCCGATGTCGGACAGCAAGACGTTCGCGCGTGCCTTCGCCGACATCAAGGCCGGTTTCCGCGCCCGCGAGCTGTGGGGTCACCTCGGCTGGCAGGACATCAAGCAGCGCTACCGCCGCTCGGTGATCGGACCCTTCTGGATCACGATCAGCCAGGCGGTCATCGCGCTCGGGCTCGGGCTGCTGTATTCGCAGCTGTTCAACTCGCCGATCCAGGTGTTCCTGCCCTACCTGTCCACCGGCTTCATCCTGTGGGGCTTCATCAGCGGCTGCCTCGCCGAGGGCATGGAGACGTTCATCTCCAACGAGGGGCTGATCAAGCAGCTCCCGGCGCCGCTGAGCGTGTACATGCTGCGCACGGTGTGGCGGCAGTCGCTGCTGCTGGCGCACAACATGATCGTCTACGTCGTGATCCTCGTGATCTTCTTCAGCGCGCTGGACAACCCGTATTCACTGGGCTCCCCGGACGGCCTCTGCCACACGGGCCTGTACTGCCACCCCGGCCTGAGCTGGAACATCCTGCTCGCGATCCCCGGCTTCGTGCTGCTCGCGCTGAACGCCGGCTGGGTGACGCTGCTGCTGGGCATCATCTCGACCCGCTTCCGCGACATCCCGCAGGTCATCAACTCGCTGATCCAGCTGCTGTTCTACGGCACGCCCATCGTGTGGCCGGTCGACCAGCTGATGGGCGGCGGGGCGCGGGCGGGCATCTCGTGGGTGCTCCCGATCATCCAGGCGAACCCGCTGTACCACTTCATGCAGGTGGTCCGGGCGCCGCTGATCGGCCAGTCGTTCACCCTCGGCAACTGGATCGTGGTCGGCTCCATCACCATCGTCGGCTGGGCGCTCGCGCTCGTCGCGATGCGCAACTACCGTGCCCGCGTCTCCTACTGGGTGTGACACAAATGGTCAGCATTGACGTCCAGAACGCCTACGTCGACTTCCCGATCTTCGACGCGAAGACCCGCTCGATGAAGAAGAAGGTCCTCGGCAAGGTCGGCGGCAAGATCGGCACCGAGACCAAGGTGCCGATCATCGAGGCCCTGCACGACGTGACCCTGAACCTCCGCGAGGGCGACCGCGTCGGCCTGGTCGGGCACAACGGCGCCGGCAAGTCCACGCTGCTGCGGCTGCTGGCCGGGATCTACGAGCCCACCCGGGGTTCGTCGCGGATCCAGGGCAAGATCGCGCCGGTCTTCGACCTCGGCGTCGGCATGGACCCGGAGATCTCCGGCGAGGAGAACATCATCATCCGCGGCCTCTTCCTCGGCATGACGGCCAAGGAGATGGAGAAGCGGGTCGACGACATCGCGGAGTTCACCGAGCTCGGCGACTACCTGCAGATGCCGCTGCGGACGTACTCGACGGGCATGCGCGTGCGGCTGGCGCTGGGCGTCGTCACGTCGATCGACCCCGAGATCCTCATCCTCGACGAGGGCATCGGCGCGGTCGACGCGGCGTTCCTCAACAAGGCGCGTGACCGGCTCAAGGACCTGGTGAAGCGCTCCGGCATCCTGGTGTTCGCCAGCCACTCGGACGAGTTCCTGTTCGAGCTGTGCGACTCGGCCATCTGGATGGACGAGGGGCACCTCAAGCAACAGGGTCCGCTGCGAGACGTCCTCACGTCGTACAAGGGGCGCGACCCCTTCGAGAACATGAACCAGGAAACCCTGGCGCGCTTCGGCGTCGAGCCGGCGGCGACGACGAACGGCGGGGAATGATGACCAGCGAGACCCGGCAGCTGCCCGACGGCGCGGTCGTCGGCGTGGTCGTCACGCGGCACCGGCGCGAGCTGCTCGCGGACTCGCTGAAGGTCATCGCGGCCCAGACCCGGCCGGTCGACCACCTGGTGGTGGTGGACAACGGGCCGGACGACTCGGCCCGCGAGGTCGTGGAGAACTACCCGCTGCCGTACACGTACCTGCCGTCGCACCGGAACCTCGGTGGGGCCGGCGGGTTCGCGCTGGGCATGCTGCACGCGCTGTCGCTGGGCGCGGAGTGGGTGTGGCTGGCCGACGACGACGGGCGCCCGGCCGACGAGAACGTGCTGGCGATCCTGCTGGCGGAGGCGGAAAAGCGGAACCTGGCGGAGATTTCGCCGGTGGTGTCGAACATCGACGCACCGGACAAGCTGGCGTTCCCGCTGCGCCGCGGCCTGACGTGGAAGCGTTCGCAGTCCGAGCTGGGCGTGGACTTCCTGCCCGGCATCGCCTCCCTGATGAACGGCGCGCTGTTCCGGGCGTCCACTTTGGACGTCGTCGGCGTGCCGGACCTGCGCCTGTTCTTCCGCGGCGACGAGGTCGAACTGCACCGGCGGCTGGTCCGCTCGGGCCTGCCGTTCGGCACGTCGCTGAAGACGAAGTACCTGCACCCGGACGGCTCGGACGAGTTCAAGCCCATGCTGGGCGGCAAGTTCCACGCGCAGGACCCGGAAAACGAGGTCAAGCGCTACTACACCTACCGCAACCGCGGCTACCTGCTGTCCCAGCCGGGCATGCGCAGGATCGGCGCGCTGGAGATCGTCCGATTCGGACTGTACTTCGTGGGCGTGAAGCGCGACCCGAAGGCGTTCCTGCAGTGGCTGAAGCTGGTGCGGCAGGGCCGCGCCGAGAAGTTCTACCGCTACTGAGTTCCCACGGAAAAGGGCCCCCGCTCGCCGCGGGGCCCTTTCTCGTTCGCCTTATTCGCCGATGACCGGCGGCGCCGTGCGCATGTCGGTGCCGAAGACCTCGTCGGGGTCACCCTCGACCAGGTACGTCGGGCGCGAGTGCTCCGTGTCCTCGTCGCCTTCGCCCTTCTGGCCGCGCCCCATGCCGCCGCCGCCGGGGCCCATGCCACCACGGCCGGCGGCGCCCGCACCCAGGCCACCCATGCCGCGTCCCGCAGCCGCTTCGGCCGCGCCGATCCCACCCGGCCGGGCGGCACCCGACGCGGCGCCCGCGCCCGTCGCGTTGCCGGCACCGGAGCCGCCGGGGCCGAAACCGCCGCCACCGCGCCCGCTGCCGCCGCCACCGACCTTGGAGTTGTAGGCCTCGTCGCCGCCGAAGTTCATGCCGCCCATCGGCATCGGGCTCATCGGCGGCATCCCGCCGAACTGCTGGTTCGGGTTCGAAGCCGCCGCGGCCGGGATCGAGCCGGGCGTGAAGCTCGACGGCGTCGTCGTGCCCGCGGGCACGAACCCGGACCCGGTGGTCGAGCCGGGACCGGAGAAGTGCGCGGCCGACCCGCCGCCGCCGGGGACGGCACCGGTCCCGAAACCCTGGACACCGGCGTTGCCACCGGGCATGTTCACCGAGTTGCCGCCCGGCGTGTTCACGCCGGACGGGTTGTTGATGCCGTTCTTGTCCCCGGTGCCGTTCGGGTCACCGGTGCCGCCACCGGTGCTGAAACTCGGCGGCGGCGCGAAAGCGGGCTGCTTCGACGCGGCCTCGTAGAGGTTCTTGTCGTAGGTCGCCATGACGCTCGCGGCCTCGTCGTGCGCCGCCTGGCTGTCCTTCTGCTTCTGGATGGACTTGTCGACGTTGTCGGGCAGGTTGAACGGGTTCGAGGTCGCCCAGGACCCGAACTCGTCCTTCCAGCTGAACGGGATCGGCGCCGGCATGGAGTTCTTCGCCGTGGCGGCGGCCTGGCCCTGGTCGTAGATGGTTTCCGAGGCCAGCTTCGCGTTCTGCGAGTTCGCGTCGGACCACTTGCTGAGGCTGGTGAAGTACTGCTGCGCGTTCTCGGCCGCGCTGCCTTCCCAGGTGCCCTTGGAGGCGTTGACGGCCGTGTTCATCGACTGCGCGAACTTGTCGAAGACCTGGTGGACCTTGTGGTACGCCGTCGAGACGTCGGAGACCTGCTCGACGTCGAGGTTGCTCTGGAGGAACGCTTGGAGCTGCGTGTGGTCGCTGCCCTTGTAGTCCGCGTTGGGCGCGTGCAGCCCCTGGACGTACTCGACGTCGCGGCCCGTGGTGGCTTCCTTGACGTTCTTGTCGCCCATCTGCTGGGCCTGGTTCTTGGCCTGGGCCTGGGCGATCCACTGCTGGACCGGACCGAACAGCCAGCTGCCCGGCTCGACGCCTTCTTCGGCCTTCTGCTGCAGGTAGGCATCCCGCTCGGCGGGCGCCATGTCCTGGACTTCCTGGGGCGTCTTGTCCTCGGTCTTCGGCCGCGGTCCCTGTCGTGTCGTCATCTGGGTTCCCCTATCCCTTCGGCAACCGCGGTTCGACAGCGGCCTTCGCGACCGCCTCGGCGATCTGGCAGGCCTCTTCCGACGATTCGACCGCCGTCACCGCCACATCCACCCGGGACGAATCACCGACGGCCAGCCCGAGTGTGCACCCCGGAGCGACTCCGTCCAGCGATTCCTTCGCCTTCCGGCCGTTGATCTCCTTGTCGACCACCCCGCGACCGGTGTCCCTGACCTGGTCGACCGAGGCGTTGTCGCGGACGTTCGCACCGACGACCATGCCCTTGTCGCTCGCCGAGGCGGTCTTCTTCTGGTAGCTGCACACGCGCGCGCCACCGAGGGTCTCGTTCTCCGGGGGCCTGAACTCGCCGTAGCCGGTCAGATCGCCCGGTTCGAGCAGTGAACAGGGATCGGTGATCGATTCGGTCCCGCCCCCACCCGACGACGAGCTCTCCGGGGAGCTCGGCTCGCCGGCCGACGGCGACTGCGCGGGCGATGCCGTTCCACCCTGGGTGCTGGTGCAGCCGGCCAGCAGTGCCCCGCCGGCGACGAGCGGAAGTACGACACGAACGAGGAGTTTCTTCATTACCTCAGGCCTGCTTGGTCTGGAGCGAGGAGAAGGCTTGGTTCTCGGTTTCCTTGTACAGGCCTGCCGCCCGGGCAAGCGCCTCGTCGGCCTGCTGGGCGACCGTCTTGAGCTGGTTCAGCACCGCCCTCGCCGAGCTTTCGGCTTCCGTGGCGCCCTTTTGGTCGTGGGAGGCCACAGTTTGCCCGTACGGGTGGCTGCCGAGCTGAGGGGCCTGGTCCAGCGCCGCGGTCTTGTAGCCCAGGCCGTCGAGGTCGGCTACCAGGTCGTTCAGCGCGTCCCGGATGGGCTTGACGCCCTCCGGGGTGATCTTGAAGCCGCCGCTCGCGGCGGCCGCGACCAGTTTGTCGGTCTCCGCCTTGACGGCCAGGACCGCTGCACCCATGCTCGCCGAGGAGAGCGGGTTGACGATGTCCGCGATCGAGCCGCCGCCCCCGCCGTCAGCCATCTGCATCGCTGTTCCACCCCGAATCGCTTCGCCCGTGCGTGTGCACCCGGAAGTCTACTAGCCGGGCACCCTCCGCCACGGCCGTTCACCGATCTTCACTTCGGACGTACCGGAGGGGCAACCGGTTCCCGGAGGTCAGAACTGGCCTTCGAGCTGGGCGTACAGCTGCTGCGCCAGCCGGGCGTTGTCGGCCGGGGCGTAGGTGATCCAGCGCTGGCCGTCGGCCGCCGCGCGGGACGACATCAGCCAGCGGCCGCTGGGGGTGTCGAACCAGGCCAGCGGGGGGAACGTGCCGCCGCGGGTCTGGGCCGTGAACTGGCCGACGCGCTTCTTCGGCTCCTGGAACACGCGCTCGATCATCCGGACCTGGGGGCCGCCGGCGCTGGGCGAGCGCGGGCCTGTGACGCCGGCGAACGGGTCGTAGGTGTCGTCGCGGCGCTGACGGCGGGGCTGCTCCGGCGGGCGCGAGATGGTGACCGACTGGCCGGGCGCGGCCGGGGTCAGCGGGAGCAGGTCGACGATCGCCGGCACGATGCCGGTCGGGCGGACCTCCTCGAAGAGGATGAGGTTCTCCTCCTGGCGGGCGAGCACCGCGAACTGGCCGTTGGAGGCGACGCGGGCGAACAGGTGCCGGTCGCCCAGCTCGGCGGCCGCGTTGATGGTCACGCTGCCGCGGACGAACGTGGCCAGCGCCAGCTCGGCGTCCGGGTCGAGGCGCCCGCGGCTCCACAGCCCGCGGCCGGTCAGGTCGCGGACGACGGCGTCGCGGATCATCGCGCGCTGGTCGACGGTCGTGCCGACGTGCGGGACCTCGAACGGCGTCGGCGCGCGGCCGAGCCCGAGCTGCTCGAGCAGGATGTCCACCGCTGCCAGCGACAGCGAGAACGAGTGAGGCATCGCTTCCGTCCCCCCGAGGGTGCTTCCGGCCTTCGCCGAAAACGGTAGTCCACGCGCCACCACCCGCTGCTGCGCCCTCAGCGAACTCGCTTGCCCGGCAAAGATCGCCGCTGGTCCGATGGACGCATGACTGACTCGAAACCCGCACTAGTCCTGCACCTCGCCACCGGCGGCGAGCCCCTGCTGTTCGCGCTGACCAACGAGGAATCCGGCAAGCTGGCGGACAAGCTCACCCAGTTCGTGCGCGCCGGCGCGGTCGAACCGGTGACCACCAAGGACGACAAGGTGGTCGCGATCAACTTCGCCCACGTCGCCGCCGCCTACATCGACGACCTCACCCGCAAGAGCACGGTGTTCGGCATGCACTCATAACGCGCGAAGGCCGCCTCACGACGAGCGTGAGACGGCCTTCGCGAAAGCCCGTGATCAGAGCTTGTACAGGCGCTTCCAGTTGTCGCGCGAGGTGAGCTCGGGCATGGCGCGCTTGTACTGCTCCTGCACCGCCGCGCCTTCCTTGCGCAGCCGCTGGACGACCTTCGCGCCCTGCTTGGCCAGTGCGAACATCTTCACGCGGTCGTAGGACCGGACGCGGACGCCTTCCTGGCTCGCGTCGGTGACCACCGCCGTGTCGAACAGCGCGATGTGCCACCAGTTGGCCTCGTCGATCGGCACCGCGCCGAGCCCGAAGCGGCTGCGGCCGAGGACCCGGTCGAGGACCCGCTTGATCAGCACCAGGCGCTGCATGCTGGGCCGCGGCGCGCTGTTGATGATGCCGATGTCGTTGGACGCGATGCCCGGGACGTCGGTGGCCCGGTGGCGCTTGGTCTCCGGGTACTCGTCGCGGATGCGGCGGATCTCCTTCATCGCCTCGACCCCGCCGTCACGCAGGATCTCCGGGCCCTTCAGGAAGTCCTCGACGGCCTTGATCAGCGTCGCCGACAGGCCGTACTGCATGCCGAGCAGGTAGCGCACCAGCTGGGCGATCAGCACCCGCGAAAGCAGGTTGAGGTTGAACGGCGAGTGCAGCGCCGCGGTGATGATCGAGTTGCGCAGGTTGAAGTACCGGTGCCACTCGTCCCAGTCCTTCATGTGGAAGTCCGCGTGCCACACGCCCGCACCCGGCAGGGTGACGGTCGGGAAGCCGTGCGCGCGGGCCCGGTAGGAGTACTCCGCGTCGTCCCACTGGAAGAAGAACGGCAGCGGGTAGCCGGTGGCCTGCACCACCTCGTAGGGGATCAGGCACGACCACCAGCCGTTGTAACCGGCGTCCAGGCGGCGCTCCTGGCGGTTCGGCTTCAGCGTCTCCTCGTCCACGCCGAGCAGGTCGGCGGTGGACAGCGAGTGCTCGACCGGCTGGCCGGGCTCGAGCGTGTTGAGCCGGGCGTACTCGGCGCCGACGTGCAGCTGGTTCGGGTGGAACAGGTTCAGCATCTGGCCGCCGACGATGATCGGGTTGGCGGCGCGGTTGGAGAACGCCGTCATCCGGATCACCAGGTCCGGCTCCAGCAGCACGTCGTCGTCCATGAACAGGACGTTCGCGTGCTCGGTCGCGGTGTGCCCGGCCACCTCGAAGAGGCCGCGGGTGAAGCCGCCGGCGCCGCCGAGGTTCGGCTGCTTGATGTAGTGCAGCTTGTCGGCGAGGTCCTTGGCGACCTGCTCGAAGCCCTCGCGGGACTCGACGAGGTCGGTGCCCTGGTCGGCGACGTAGATCGCGTCCAGGGTCTCCAGCGACGAGACGTCCGCGGCGAGGGCCTGGAGGTTCTTCAGGCAGTCGTCGGCGCGGTTCATCGTGCAGATGGTGACCGCGGTCGGGCGGATCACGGTCGGTGCTTCAACTGTCCAGCGGACCTGCTCGACGCGCAGCGTCTGGCCGCCCTCGGTCTCGAGGTCGAGCCAGAGCGCGCCGCCGTCGTAGAACTTGTCCAGCTTGCCGGTCAGCGTCACCTTCGCCTGCTTGGCGTCGGTCACCTGCTCGGCGGCCACCACGCGCGGCTCGCCCTCGACGTCCGACGCGCCCATGGAGAGCAGGCCGGTGCCGGTGACGACGGCCTCGACCGAGACCTCGGTCACCGTCGTCCACCGCTGCCAGTAGCTGGCCGGGAACCGGCCGAAGTACGTGTTGCCCGACACCTTGGAGGCGGGCTCGACGGTGATCGCCGCCCGTTCCCGCACGGCCGCGCCCCACTCGAGCTCGGCGTACAGGTCCTTGCTGACGATCGGCGCGGGGCCGGCGTAGAGCCCGCGCTGCGCCGTCAGGCGGCCCTGCGGAGTGTGCTCGGTGAACCGCGTCTCGGCGGCCGCGCCGGCTTGGGTGGTCGGCGCCGGGGTTGCTGTTTTACCGGGCATGAGTGTCCTCAGTTCTCCTCAGTCGACGGCTCGCGGAACACGACCCACTTGAGCATCACGAAATTGATCACCGTGGCGGTGGCCTGCGACACGGCCCAGCACAGCGTGTGCTGCCACGCGGACTCCGGCAGCACCTGCAGCATGAGCTGGTTCACCCCGACCGCGACGAAGAACGTCACGGTGTAGAGCAGGACGAACGAGCCGACCTGCGCCTTCCCGTCGCGGCGCCCGCCGGCGAAGGTGAACTTCCGGTTCAGGAAGAACGCCGTGGTGGTGCCCACGATGAAACTGATAGCGCGAGCGATGTCGACCCACGGTGAAGTGGCCATCCCGGCCACCTGGGTCAGCAGTGTGTAGGTGCCCAGGTCGATCAGGGCGCAGAAGCCCCCGATCAGGGCGAAGCGGATGAGCTGCCCGAGCAGTCCCGGGGACGCCGACGGACCAGCCGTCGCGTCGGCTTGCGGATCGGTCGCCACCACTGCATTACCTCGATGCCTGAGTCACGGTCACCCGCGCGGGCGCTTGTGCCTTGATGCGCAAAGTGTAGAAGCGAGCACTTCAGGGTCACGTTCCGGGCGTCATTCGGCGTGGCTACCCTGGTCGAGTGACCCACGTACCCGAAACACAGCGACGCACGCTCATGGGCTGGGCGCGGACGTCACCGACCATCGCCGACGTGCTGACCACCTCCGATGTCGAGGTGATCGCCCGAGCCGTGGCCCAAGCCGGTGAGCGCGGCGTCATCGCCCGCGGCCTCGGCCGGTCCTACGGCGACCCGGCGCAGAACGCCGGCGGCCTCGTCGTCGACATGACCGCGCTGAACCGGATCCACTCGATCGACCCCGACACCGCGCTGGTCGACGTCGACGCCGGTGTCAGCCTCGACCAGCTGATGCGCGAGGCCCTGCCGTACGGCCTGTGGGTCCCGGTGCTGCCGGGCACCCGGCAGGTGACGATCGGCGGCGCGATCGCCAACGACATCCACGGCAAGAACCACCACAGCGCGGGCAGCTTCGGCAACCACGTCGTGTCGATGGACCTGATCACCGCGGACGGGCAGATCCGCACGCTGACGCCGGAGGGCCCGGACGCCGAGCTGTTCTGGGCGACCGTGGCCGGCATCGGCCTGACCGGCATCATCGTCCGGGCCAAGATCCGGATGACCAAGACCGAGACCGCGTACTTCATCGCGGACAACGAGCGCACGAACAACCTCGACGAGACGCTCGAGCTGGTCAGCAACGGCTCCGACGACAACTACACGTACTCGTCGGCGTGGTTCGACACGATCTCCACCGGCCCGAAGCTGGGCCGCGCCGCCTTCGGCCGCGGCTCGCTCGCCAAGCTGGACGAGCTGCCGCCGAAGCTGCGGGCGAACCCGCTGAAGTTCGACGCCCCGCAGCTGGCGACGCTGCCGGACGTCTTCCCGAACGGCCTGGCCAACAAGCTGACCTTCGGCGCCATCGGCGAGCTGTACTACCGGAAGACGCCGAAGGCGGCCCGCGGGGTGATCCAGAACCTGACGGCCTTCTACCACCCGCTCGACATGTTCGGCGAGTGGAACCGGGCCTACGGCTCGAAGGGCTTCCTGCAGTACCAGTTCTCGACGCCGCTGAACGCGCACGAGCCGCTGCGGAACATCGTCCGGAAGATCGCCGAGTCGGGGCACGTGTCCTTCCTCAACGTCTTCAAGCGCATGGGCGAGGGCAACGCGGCCCCGCTGTCGTTCCCGCACCCGGGCTGGATGGTCTGCGTCGACTTCCCGATCAAGGACGGCCTGAGCCGCTTCTGCCAGGAGCTCGACGAAGACGTCTTGGAGCTGGGCGGCCGCCTCTACACCGCGAAGGACTCGCGCACGTCGCCCGAGACGTTCGCGAAGATGTACCCGCGGCTCGAAGAATGGCGCAAGGTGCGCGCTTCCATCGACCCCGAAGGCGTTTTCGCCTCTGACATGAGCCGGAGGCTCGAACTGTGATCGACGCGGTGGGCAACCCCCAATCCCTGCTCCTGCTCGGCGGCACGTCCGACATCGCACTGGCGATCGCCGAGAAGTACCTGGCCGAGAAGCCGCTGCGGGTCGTGCTGGCCGCCCGGCCGTCGCCGCGCCTCGACGCGGCCGCACAGCGCCTGAAGGACCGCGGGGCGGAGGTTTCGACGGTCGCCTTCGACGCCAAGGACACGGCGTCGCACCCCAGCGTGCTCGCCAAGGCGTTCGAGGGCGGCGACATCGACGTCGCGGTCGTGGCGTTCGGCCTGCTCGGCGACCCGGAAGAGGTCTGGCAGGACCACGCCAAGGCCGTCGAGCTGGCCACCGTGAACTACACCGCCGCGGTGTCGGTCGGCGTCGCGCTGTCGGAGAAGCTCAAGGTCCAGGGCCACGGCACGGTGATCGCGCTGTCGTCGGTGGCCGGCGAGCGCGTCCGGCGGTCCAACTTCGTCTACGGCTCGACCAAGGCTGGCTTCGACGGCTTCTACCTGGGCCTCGGCGAGGCCCTCGCGCCGCACGGCGTGAAGGTGACGGTCGTCCGCCCCGGCCACGTCAAGACGAAGATGACCGAGGGCCTGAAGGACGCCCCGCTGGCGCAGACGGCCGAGCAGGTCGCGGAGATCGCCGTCGGCGCGGCCCGCGCGGGCAAGGACCTGGTGTGGGCGCCCGCCCCGTTCCGCCTGGTGATGTCGGCGCTGCGGCACGTCCCGCGGCCGATCTTCCGCAAGCTCCCGATCTGACGTCAGGCTTCGTCGTGGCCAGGTAGCCGAGCAGCCGCCGGCCGAGCAGGTTGTCCACATTGGCGGCCGCTTGTGGACAGGGCGGACGACAGCAGCTCAGCCGCCGACAGCGTGGGCGGGCACCAGGTACAGGTTCTGGCTGCCCATCCACGGCGAGTCGATGTGCCAGCTCGCCAATGCGGCCGGCGGCGGCGCGCGGCGGGTCGTCGCCAGGACCAGGTCCGGGCTGATCGGGGCCACGCTGTGGTCGAAGTTGTGGAAGTTGGCTTCGAGCAAGGCCCGGCCGAGGTCGTCGCTGCGGCGCTTGGTCTCGGTGATCGCCGGGTCGACCGCGCCGCGGTCGGAGAACTCGTCGACCAGTTCGCAGTCGCACGCGTACGCCAGCGCGCCGACCTCGCCCGCCGTCTCGACCTTGCGGCCGTGGGCGATCGCCGCCAGCTCCTGGCCGATCTCGCGGTACTCCGTCGTCGACGCGTGGTTGCTCGTGATCGGCGCGAACTGGCGGGGGACGCCCGGCAGCGCGTACACCGCGACGCTCGCCGCGAGGGCCGTCCCGGCCAGCGTCCACGTCCCGCGCCGCACCCGCTCCGGGACGGCCGACGCGCAGGCGGCGAGGAAGATCGTCGCGCCGATGATGCTCGGCGCGTAGTACCAGTGGTAGGGCGGCACGCCCAACTGGCTGTAGGCCAGGTAGTGCAGGGCGCCCGCGACGGCGAGCGCCGCGAACGGCGTCAGGCGGCGGGCGGCCTCGGAGCCGCGGCGGTACTGCACGATCCAGAGCACCCCGGCCAGGCCCGTGAGCACCAGCGGCAGGAACGACAGCGTGGCCGCGGCCGGGAAGTTGCGCCAGTACAGCAGCGGGCCGTTGGTGAAGCTGAACGGTCCCCACGACTGCTGGCTGATCTTGATGACGAGCGTGTCCGGCACGGCCGAGCCGAGCACCACCCAGCTGAACCCGAACCAGGGCAGCGTCACCGCGAGCGCCGCGAACGCCGTCCGCCAGATCCCGGCCCAGAACTCGCGACGGGCCGCGAACAGCACCGCGGCGATCAGCAGCAGGTCGATCCGGACGAGCGCGAGCAGCCCGATCACGACGCCGAGCGCCCCCGGCCGGCGCTCCCCCGCGTAGACCAGCGTCCACACGACCCCGGTGGCGCCGAGCGCCACCTCCAGCCCGATCGAGGACAGCAGCAGCGGGTTGACCAGCAGCAACGCGAACGACAGCGGCGCGAAGGCCGGCGGCAGGCCGGTGCGCTCGCCCAGCCGGCGCAGGCCCAGCACGAGCAGTACCTGCGCGGCGACGAACACGGTCCCGGCGGCGAACACGGCGTCGCGCACGACGAACGTGACCGCGCCGAGGGCCAAGACGTTCAGCGGGGACGTCGCGGTGTTCGCCGTCCCCTGTTCGATCAGGCCCCAGTGGCCGTGGAAGGCGAGGTTCTTCGCGTAGGACAGCGTGATGTAGGTGTCATCGATGAGATGGCTGCTGACCAGGACGAACACCAGAGCGGAGGCCGCCGCAGCCCCCGCCGGCAAGGCCCACGAGCGGGCGACGGGGACGGCCGCCGGCAGCACGCGGACGACTTTGGGGAGTTCTGCGGAGGCACTTCGCATCCGGGACACCGTACCTCGCCCGTGATGCTTTCGTGATCTGAGCGCGGTAGGGGTGGCCCAGGCCACAGTTTTGGGTCAGATGCCGTCCCCGGAGCCGGAGCCGGAGCCCGCGTTGCCTCGGCCGCCGAAGCCGGGACCCCGGCCGTCGAAGCCCTGGTTGCCGTTGGGGCCGTCGTACTGGCGGTGGATACCCGGGCGGCCGTCGCGGGGACCGTGGTGGGTCGCCGCCGCGATCCCGCCGACGATCCCGCCGCCGACCAGCAGGCCGAGGACACCGACGCCGACCAGCTGGGTGGCGCGGTGGCCGACGAACCGCCGGAATCCGCCGGGCTGCCCAGGGGGCGCCTGAGGCGGTCCCCACGCGGCGTAGGTCTGGCCGGGGCCGGGCTGGGACAGCTGCGGGGTGGGTGGCGCGGGCGGCGGTTGCTGACCGTGGACGGCCGTCTGGTCGGCGGTTCCGGCCGAGGCCGGTGCGGCAGGTTCGCCCTGGCCGGACGCGGGCTGGGCGGTGGGCTCACCCTGACCGGCCGCAGGCTGGGCGGTGGTCGCCCCCGGGGCGGCCGCGGCGGGCTCGCTCTGGCCGGGGCCGGGCGCCGCCGGGGAGTGCGTGGCGTGAGGCTCGCCGGCCGCGTCCGCCGGCCGGCCCGGATCAGCGGCGGGCGTGCCGTGCACCGCCGTCGGCTGGTCGGCTGTGCCGGACTGGGCCGTGGGCTGCTCGACCGTCGGTGGCTCGGCCCCGTCCGGGGCCTTCGACTCGCGCGGCTGGTCGTTCATGGTCGCTCCTGTGGTTACGGGGACGGGCGTAGTGCCCGCCCCCACCACCTCAGGGTGCGCTGCTCAGCTGTGTACGACCTGAAGCGAACCTGTCGATCCGCCATGAGCCGGCCATGGATCAGAGGTAGAACGACAGGAACAGCGTGACGACCCAGGTCGCGCCGAGCACCTGCAGGATGCGGTCCTTGAGCGCGATCTCCTCGGGCTCTCCCGCGATGCCGCCGTCGACGTCGACCGCGTAGCGCAGGACCGCCACCACGAACGGGACCATCGAGATGAGCGCCCACACCGAGTTGTGCTCGGTCTGGCGGATCTCGAACGCCCACAGGCAGTAGGACATGATCAGGATCGCCGCCGACGTCGCCCAGACGAACCGCAGGTAGCTGGCCGAGTACTTCTTCAGCGACGAGCGGATCTTCGCGCCGGTGCGCTCGAACAACATGATCTCCGCGTAGCGCTTACCGGCCACCATGAACAGCGAACCGAACGCCGTGACCAGCAGGAACCACTGCGAGAGCGCGAGGCCGCCCGCCACACCACCGGCGATCGAGCGCATCAGGAAGCCCGAGCCGACGATGGCCAGGTCGACCACCGGCTGGTGCTTGAGGCCGAAGCAGTAGCCGAGCTGGACGGCCTCGTAGACGCCCAGCACCACGGCGAGCTGCCAGCTGGCCAGGAACGACACGCCGAGACCGGCCAGGAAGAACACGACCGCGGCCCCGTACGCGACGGGGACCGGCACGATCCCGGCCGCGATCGGCCGGTTCCGCTTGGTCGGGTGGGCCCGGTCGGCCTCGACGTCGATGGCGTCGTTGATGAGGTAGACCGAGCTCGCCACCAGCGAGAAAGCCACGAAGGCGACGATCGCGTCGAGCAGGAGGCCCGTGCGGTCGGTCGACTTCGAGAACGCGAAGAACGGGGCCGCGAAGACCAGGACGTTCTTCACCCACTGCCGCGGCCGCGCCGTCTTGATGACGCCGCCGACCAGGCCGAACGGCCCGCGTGCAGCCGTCTCCGCCGTCACCGGGGTCTCCGGTGCCTCAGGAGTCACGGCCGCTTCGTCGCTGTTGCGCTGCTCGGTCGTTTCGCTCATGGATTCTTCTTCAGCTTCCGTCGTATCAGACCACCGACGAGCCCCCCGAGAGCTGCACCGGCCAGAACGTCTGTCGGATAGTGAACGCCGAGCACCAGCCGCGAGGCGAGCATCGGCGGTACCAGGGCGGGCACCAGGTTACGCCCGGTCAATCCGGAGTAGAGCACCGCCGCCGCCGTAGTGGACGTCGCGTGCGACGACGGGAAGCTCAGCTTGCTCGGCGTGCCGACCAGTACCTCGACGCTCGGGTGGTCCGGTCGCGGCCGCCTGACCACGCGTTTCACCGCGATGGACGCCGCGTGCGCGCCGACGACACCCACCGAGGCGACCAGCCAGTCCTTGCGGCGCTTCTTGTCGACCGCGGCCCCGATCAGGCCCAGGGCGAACCACCCGGCACTGTGCTCGCCGAAGTGCGAAAGCCCGCGCGCGGCCTTCACCGAAGCTTCACTCTTCAGAAAGCCCTGCGCCTTGGCCAGGACCGCCACCTCTCCGGTGGGCTCCCCCTTCTCAAGCATCGAGGGACCCGTCGAGCGGCGCGCCGTCGGTCAGGTGCGGGGCGATCTTGTTGTCGAACGCCGACAGCGCCGACCCGATGGCCATGTGCATGTCGAGGTACTTGTAGGTGCCGAGCCGGCCGCCGAACAGCACGTTGCGCTCTCGGGCTTCCTGCTTGGCCAGCTCGCGGTAGGCCTCGAGCTTCTCGCGGTTCTCCGGGGTGTTGATCGGGTAGTACGGCTCGTCTTCCTCGCCCGCGAAGCGGGAGTACTCCCGGAAGATGACCGTCTTGTCCTTGGGGTAGTCCCGCTCCGGGTGGAAGTGCCGGAACTCGATGATCCGGGTGTAGGGGACTTCCTGGTCGTTGTAGTTGACGACCGAGGTGCCCTGGAAGTCACCGGTCTCGGCGACCTCGGACTCGAAGTCGACGGTGCGCCAGGTGAACCGGCCCGCCGAGTAGCCGAAGTAGCGGTCCAGCGGCCCGGTGTAGACGGTCGGGGTGCCCGCCGGGATGTGCTCGCGCACGTCGAAGTAGTCGACGTTGAGCCGGATCTCGATGTTTTCGTGCTCGGCCATCTTCTCGAGCCACGCGGTGTACCCGTTGACGGGCAGGCCCTCGTAGGTGTCGTTGAAGTACCGGTTGTCGAACGTGTAGCGGACCGGCAGGCGCGTGATGATGTTGGCGCCGAGGTTCTTGGGGTCGTTCTCCCACTGCTTCGCGGTGTACCCGCGGATGAAGGCCTCGTAGAGGGGACGGCCGACCAGCGAGATGGCCTTCTCCTCGAGGTTCTGCGCGGCGTCGGTCTCGAACTCGGACGACTGCTTGGCGATGAGCTCGCGGGCCTCGTCCGGCGTGTGCGACTTGCCGAAGAACTGGTTGATCAGGGCCAGGTTCATCGGGAACGAGTAGACCTGGTCCTTGACCTTGGCGAACACCCGGTGCTGGTAGTTCGTGAACTCGGTGAACCGGTTCACGTACTCCCACACGCGCTTGTTCGACGTGTGGAACAGGTGCGCACCGTACTTGTGCACCTCGATGCCGGTCTCCGGGTCGGGCTCCGAGTACGCGTTGCCGCCGAGGTGGCTGCGCCGCTCGAGGACGAGGACCTTCTTGCCCAGCTCGGCCGCGGCCCGTTCGGCGACGGTCAGGCCGAAGAAACCGGACCCGACGACGACGAGGTCGTAACCTGCGAAATCGTCTTCAGTAATCTTGGCGGGGTTCGTGTGCGCGCTCACGGGCGTCGAGGGTACGCAGGTCGGCGACACGGCCCGCACCCGACTATCACATTTCGGCCTACGACACACCTGGAAAGCAGTGCCTGCACCCGAAGACTTCTGGAGCTACTTCGCCGCGGTGGCCACCTACCTGGCCGTATTGGCGGTGCCCGGCGGCGTCGTCGGGTGGGCCGCCGGGGTCCGGAGCTGGGCCCTGGCCGGCCTCGCGCCGCTGCTCAGCTACGCCATCACCGGCCTGGCCGGTCCCTGGCTGGCGATCGCGCACGTGCCGTACGGCCCGCCGAGCGTCGCCGCCTGCACCCTGCTGCTCGCCGCCGTGCTGTACGGCCTGCGCCGGCTGTTCACCGCGCGAGGCTGGCTCACGCCGGGTGCCGAGGAGCCGGCGGAGCCGTGGACGCGCCGGGCCCACCTGGCCGTGGGCGCCTGCGTCGCCATCGCCGTCGCCGTGTCGATCGCCGTGGTGGTCTCCGGCCGCGGCGGGACGACCGCGGTGTTCCAGCGTTGGGACACCGTGTTCCACGCGAACGGCATCCGCTACATCGCCGAGACCGGCGACGGCTCGCTGACCGGCATGGGCACCATCAACTGGTACCCCGGCGGCTCCTTCTACCCGAACGCCTACCACCTGGTCGGCGCCCTGGTCTACCAGCTGTCCGGGACGTCGATCCCGGTCACGCTGAACGCGGTCACGATGCCGATCGCCGGGCTGTTCGCGCTGGCCATGGCCGCGCTGGTGCGCCAGCTCGGCGGCCGCGCGGTGTTCGCCGGCAGCGCGGCGCTGGTCGCGGGCGGCGCGACGACCGGGGCGTACGAGTCGGTGTCGAGCGGGCTGCTGCCGTTCGCGCTCGGCATCGTGCTGACGCCGCTGGCGGTGATCGCGCTGCAGCGGTTCGTCGTGCGGCCGGGCGTCGACACCGGCGCGGTGTTGGCGCTGAGCGCGACCGGCCTGCTCGCCGCCCACTCGAGCGCGCTGTTCGGGGCGATCCTGTTCGCGTTGCCGCTGGTGGTGCAGCGCTGGTACCGGGCGCTGCGCGGCCGCCGCGTCGACGGCGTTCCGGAGGGCAGGCGCGCCTGGCGGGTCATCGGCGGCGACGTCCTGCGGATGGTGCCGGTGATGGTGGTCGCCGGGCTGCTGGCCGCGCCGATGATCCTCGGCGCGATCGGCTTCACGTCCGGCTCGTACCCCTACCATCCCTGGGGCTCGCACATGCCGGTGTGGAAGGCATTGGCCATGCTGGCGACGTTCAAGCAGGTGCTGCCGGTGCCGCAGATCTGGCTGACGGTGTTCCTGGCAATCGGCGTGCTGACGCTCGTCGCCCTGCGGCGGATGCGCTGGCTGGGGCTCTCGGCGCTCGGGCTGTCGGCGTTGTTCGTGGTCGTCGCGTGCTTCGGCGGCGAAGACTGGGTGATCAGCCTGTCGCGGCCCTGGTGGAACGACCGGTTCCGGCTGATGGCGCTCGCCTCGATCCCGATGTGCCTGCTCGCCGCGCACGGCATGAGCGAGGCCCAGCGGTGGCTGGCGAAGGCCGCGAGCGGACGCGCGTGGGTGCGGGCGCGGCCGTGGCTGACCGGCCGGGTCGGGCTCGCCTCGGCGGTGCTGCTGGTCGTGGCGATGGGCGTGCTGACCGGCGGGTTCTACCGCGCGGCCAACGCCAAGACGGTGTCGCTGCTGTACTACAACGGCCTGCCCGGTGAGGTGGTCCCGCCGGTGAGCCAGGACGAGATCGACGCGATGGAGAAGCTCGGCACGCTCGGGATTCCCGCCGGCCAGAAGGTGCTGAACGACCGGCTCGACGGCACGGCCTGGATGTACGCGCTGACCGGCGTGCACCCGGTGGCCGGCCACTACGACGCGGGCGTGGCGCCCCCGGACGCGCTGTACCTGGCCCAGCACTTCGCCGACTACGACAGCGACCCGCAGGTGCGCGCGGCCGTTCGACGACTTGACATCCACTACGTGCTGGTGGGCAGCGGCACCATCCGCCGGGACACGCCCATCGCACGCGGCCTGCAGCACCTGGACGGGCACGACTTCCTGAGCGTCGTGTACCGGAACCCGGGTGCGGTGATCTACCGGATCGTGAAGTAGAACGCCCTCGTGGCCGCGGCGCCCCTCCGCGGCCACGAGGGCCCCCGCACCCCCGGGGTGATCTCGGTCGTCTGCCCATACCGACGCCTGGAGAGCCGGAATCGGTTTCCCGATCACCCCGATGTCACCCGTTCGGACTAGTGCAGCTCCGGCAGGACGTCGCTCGCGACCTGTTCCAGGACGGTTTCCCGGCCCTCGTAGGGCGACGACGACCGCGGCCAGTGCGAAATGACGTCGGTGAAGCCCAGTTCACGCGCCCGGCCGACCGCGTCGCGGAACGCCTCCACGCTGCTGAGCGAGAACACCGGGGACGCGTCCAGGCTGAGGTGGCGCTGGATGCTCGCCCGGTCCCGGCCCGCCGCGTCCAGCTGCCGGTCGAAGACCTCGCACAGTGCCGCCACGCCGCGCCACCACTCGTCCGCGGTCGCGCCGCCCTTGCCGGTCGTCACCCAGCCGGCGCCGAAGCGCGCCGCCAGCGTCATCGTGCGTGGCCCGTTCGCCGCCACGACGAACGGCAGCCGCGGCCGCTGGACCGGGCCGGGCAGGTTGCGGGCCTCGCGGGCCCGGTAGTACTCGCCCGCGAAGTCGAACTTGTCCGTCATGAGCAGCCCGTCGAGCGCCTCGACGAACTCGGTGAAGCGATCCGCGCGCTGCTTGGGCGTCAGCTCGGGGGCGTCGAGCACCGCGCCGTCGTAGTGCGAGTGGTCGACACCCGCGCCGACGCCGAGGACGAGCCGGCCGTCCGAGACGTCGTCGAGGGTGTTCAGCTCGCGCATGAAGGGCACGGGGTGCCGGGCGACCGGGGACGCCACGAACGTGCCCAGCCGGATGCGGGACGTCACCATCGCCGCCGCGGTCAGGGTCGGGATCGCCGAGAACCACGGGCCGTCGACCAGGTTGCGCCAGCCGAGGTGGTCGTAGGTCCACGCGTGGTCGAAGCCGTACTCCTCGGCGGCGCGCCACTTCGGCTCGGCGGCCCACCAACGATCTTCCGGAAGAATGACGATGCCTGCTCGCACAATCCGGACCGTATCGGCTACCACCGACAGTCGCACGGACGGGCAAGCCATCCCCCGAACGTGTCAGGGACAATGGCCGGGTGGAGAGACCCCAGTTGATCGCGTCCGACGTCGACGGCACCCTGCTCGGCCCCTCCGAATCCCTGACCGGCCGCACGATCGCGACCGTCCGCCGAGCGATCGAGGCCGGCGTGCCGTTCGTGCTGGCCAGCGGGCGCCCGCCGCGGTGGATCGCCCCGATCGCGAAGCCCCTCGAGCTCACCGGGTACGCCGTGTGCGCGAACGGCGCGGTCCTGTACGACTGCGCCCGCGAAGAGATCGTCGAGGTGCACGGCCTGCTGCAGCCCATGCTGTTGCACGACATCGCGCACGCGCTCGACAAGGCGCTCCCGGGCTGCCGGCTGGCGACCGAGCGCGTCGGCACCGGCGCGGTGGACCACGACATGCGCAACTTCGTGATCGAGCCGGACTACCACAACCCGTGGGGCGACGGCGAGGGCCGCACCGGGCCGCGCGCCGAGGTGCTCGGGCACCCGGCGATCAAGCTGCTGGTCAGCCACCGCGGCATGTCGTCCGAGGAGATGGCGGACGCGGTGAACGCGCTGTTCGACCGGGACGTCGACGTGACGTACTCGTCGGCGGGCGGGCTGGTCGAGCTGTCCGCGCACGGCATCACCAAGGCGACCGGCCTCGCCGACGTCGCCGAGCGGCTGGCGGTCGAGCCGGAGCAGGTGATCGCCTTCGGCGACATGCCCAACGACGTCGAAATGCTCCGCTGGGCGGGCCACGGCGTCGCGATGGAGAACGGGCACCCGGCGGTGCTCGCGGTGGCCGACGAGGTCACCGGGCCGGCCGGCGAGGACGGCGTCGCGCAGGTCCTCGAGCGCTGGTTCTAACTGTCTTGCGGGGGTCCGGGTGGCGGAGCCCCCGGCCCGGGGCGGAGCCCCGGATGTCACAGCCGGTCGAGCTCGGCCGCTTCGGCCGGGGTCGGCGCCGTGCCGCCCAGGTGGGCGGGCAGCCACCAGCGGTCCTCGTCGGACGCCGGCTGGTCCGGGTACTCGGCTTGGGCGCGGTCGAGCAGCGCGCTCATCCGGGTGCGCAGCTCCTTCGTCACGACGTCCCAGTCGTCACCCTTCGCCGGGTGCATCGGCTCGCCGACGAGGATCGAGATCGGCACGTGCCGGCGGGTCAGGTCCTTCGGCCGGCCCTTCGTCCAGAGCCGTTGCGTGCCCCACAGCGCCATCGGCACGACCGGGACGCCGGCCGCCGCGGCCATCCGGACGGCGCCCGACTTGATCTCCTTGACGGTGAACGACCGGCTGATGGTGGCTTCGGGGAAGACGCCCACCACTTCGCCCGCCTGCAGCTTCTCGAGCGCTTCGCGGTAGGAGGCCAGCCCGGCGGAGCGGTCGACGGAGATGTGGTGCATCCCGCGCATCAGCGGCCCGGCGATGCGGTTGTCGAAGATCTCCTTCTTCGCCATGAACCGCGTCAGCCGCTTGGCTGGGCGCGCGCCCAGCCCGCAGAAGATGAAGTCCAGGTAGCTGATGTGGTTGCACGCGATGACCGCGCCGCCGCGGCGCGGGATGTGCTCCGCGCCCTCGATCCGGATGCGGTTGTCGAGTACCCGGAACATCGTCCGGGCCGCCCCGATCACGGGCGGGTACACCAGGTCAGCCATCCGGCAAGGTTACGGGACCGTAGGTTGCCGGCGGCGGTTCAGCGGGGAAGAACACAATACGAGGGCCACCAGGATCGTGAACAGCGCGACGGACTGGTGCTTGATGCCCTCGATGCCGTCGCCCAGTGCCGCGGTGCCGAACTGCGTCACCGAGACCGCGAACAGGAACGCCAGCGCGATCCCCACCGCGGTCCGCCGCTGCCGCCAGGCGCTGACCAGCACGAACAGCCAGATCGGCGCCAGCGCGAACAACCCGAGCGGGGCGATCAGGCCGGTCAGCCACGACACCACCGGCACCCGGTGCTCCTGCGCGTGCGGCGGGAACCCCGCGTCCTGGTCGAAGCTGCCGAGGTAGTCCGGCCGGGCGGTGAGCTGGTCGGTCGCGGCGCGGTGCAGCACTTCGAGGGTCCGGCCGGGGTGGGCCGCGAAGTACGTCACGACGTTGCGGCGGCTCATCCGGTCGCGGTACTGCGGGTAGCGCGGGTCCATCGTCGCCGGGTGCGGGTGCCACCAGCCGTTGCCGGCGTACTGCGCGAACGACGGGGGCAGCCCCAGCTCGGCCAGGTCGGCCTGGGTGTCGTGCCGGCCGTCGACGATGTTCAGGAAGATCGAGTTGAAGACGTTGATCTCGCGCGAGTCGTCGCCGGGCCGCGCGGCGAGGGTTCCGTCCGGCGCGACGGCCGGTTCGACGCTCTGCTGGGCGGCGAGCGTGACGGTCCCGATGGCGCCGATGACCAGCGCCGCCGCGGCCCACCGCCGGGCGCCGCGCAGTGTGCCGGGCCGGACGAGCAGGATCGCGAGCGCGAGGATCGGCAGGATGATCAGCGTCTGGACCTTGGCGTTGACCACCAGGACGCCGCCCGCGAACGTCACGGCCATGCCGGCGTAGGCCCATCGGCCCTCGCGCGCGGTCAGGAGCAGGCCGCCGACGGCGAGCAGCACACCGAGGAAGGCCGCGCCTTCGCCGAGGACAGCGGCGAAGTACCCGAAGAAGGCCGAGTCCGCGACCACCAGCAGGAGCGCGGCCGCCACGGCCAGCCGGGCCCGGCGCCGGTACGGCAGGCCCAGCACGATCGCGGTGATCGCCGCCGCGGCGATGACGCTGCTCAGCAGGCCCAGCACGACCAGGCTCAGCGTCGCGTGGAGGCCGATCAGCCTGCCGATCCGGGCGGCCAGGTCCGCGAGCCAGCTCTGCGTCAGCAGGTACGTCGGCCGGCACGGCGCCGCGCCGGGCTCGGCGAAGTAGGCCAGGTGGATGAACGGTTCGGGGCCGCCGTGCCAGGTGATCCCCGCGCCGCACAGCACGCGGGCGCCGTCGCCGTTGTTGGACATCGCGATCGGGCGGGGCACCAGGAACCGCACCGCGAACAGGGCGAGCGACGCGCCGAACACCCCGAGCCCGAGCCGTGCTTCCGCGCCGAGCTGCCGTTGCGGGGCCTCGAGCTTCACGAAGGACAGGGTACGTAGCGGAAGTCCGGCCCCTGGTCGAGGTCGGCGACCAGGACCTTCGCCTGTTCCGCCCGCGGGTACACGGTGACCCAGTAGGGCGTGCCGACGCGGCGGAACGTCGCGACCTCGTACTTGCCGGCGTACACGGGGTCGATCGCGCAGTGCTGGCGATCGGCGTAGCCGCCGTCGGCGGGCACGGCCACGGTCGGGCGGCGGCCGTTGACGACGTAGTCGTAGTCGGTGGCGATGCCGCCGTCGTGCCGTCCGTCGCGGGCGATGTGGTCGTCGGTGCGGCCGAGGACGTCGATGATGAGCAGCTGCCCGCCGTGGGCGGCGAGCGCACCGGGCGCGGCGGCGCTGACCACCGACCCGGGCGGCAGGTAGTCGCCGAGCCAGCCGCCGATTTCGGCGAGTTCGGTGCCGTGCGAGTGCCAGTCGCGCACGCGGTCGAGCATTTCCGGGCTGAACACCGAAACGAGGACCGCGATCCCGGCCAGCCCGCCCGCGGTCACCGGGACCAGCCGCGTCCCGGCCGGCCACGACTTCGGCTGCGGCGACGGCTTCCCCGCGACGGCCACGGTGAGCACGCCGTACACCCCCGCGGCCGCGACGGCGAGCAGCGGCGGCACGGGGGCAAGCAGCCGCCACGACGGACCCGGATCGCCGCCGATCAGCACCGCGGCCGCGGCCAGCCCGGCGGCCGTCGCGAACAGCAGCCAGAGCAGGGCACGGGCCTCGGTGGCTGTGCCAACCGGGCCTTCGCCCCGGGCCGGGGGCTCCGCCACCCGGAACCCCCCAAACGCAGCTGTGCCAACCGGGCCTTCGCCCCGGGCCGGGGGCTCCGCCACCCGGAACCCCCCAAACGCAGGGTCGGTGCGCCGCAGCAGCAGCGCGACCGCGGCGACCAGGCCCAGCAGCAGGAAACCCTGGTGCGCCAAGGCGAAGCCGGACAGGTACGGCCAGCCGGCGGCGAGTTGCGCGGCGAGCGGCCCGCCGAGCTTCGCGGCCAGTGGCGCGGGGAGGAAGTGCTGGTAGAACGTCGCCCGCCAGGCCAGCCGGGGAACCAGGAAAACGAGCGCGCCCAGCACGTACCCCACCGGCGCCCACCAGCTGTGTTTCCGCCTCAGCGCGGCGGCCACCAGCCACAACCCGGCCAGCAGGGCCACCACCAGGCCTTCCGGGCTGGTCATGACGGCGAAGGCGACGAGCACCCCGGCGACCACCGGGCGGCGCGCGGCGAGCGCGTAGCCGACGGCGAGGACGAGCAGCACGAACAGCGGGACTTCGGAGCCTGATGCCCCGTAGACGGCGAGGCCGCCGGCGCTCGCGGTGAGCACCGCGGCAGCCACCCCGATCGCGGGACGCGGCTCGGCGCCGCGCGATGCGGCCCCGGCGACGATCCGGTTGGCCAGGAAGCAGGACAGGAGCACGCAGCCGAGGGCGGCGAGGACCCCGAACCCGACGGCGGCGGTCCGCACGTCGGCGCCGAACGCGGCGCGCGGGAGGGCGATCAGCACCAGCCAGAGGAAGTTCGTGTACCCCTCGACGCGCTCACCGGGGTTGAAGACCGGGCCGTTGCCGTCGGCGATGTTCTGCGCGTACCGGAACGTGACCAGCGCGTCCTCGGTGACGGTCGCGAACAGCAGCTGGTGCAGCAGGGAAAGGCCGAGTGTGAGGGTGAGGACGAAGCCGCGCCAGCCGCGGTCGGCGTCGAGGCGGTTCCAGGTCAGCACCACGATCGCGGCGACGAGCAGCCACGCCACCACGACCGCGTAGACCACCCGGCACCCTCCACCTCGTCACCGCACCCGCCCAGTTCCTCGCCAGGTTATCGATCGCCGGCGGCGAGGCGTTTCCGGTGGACCGATCACTTGCCCGAATGGGGGAGGATCACTTCGCCGGCGACAGTCAAGCAGGGAAATTCACCCGTCAATATAACCCGATCGGGTGTTGCCTCCGACGGTTGAAGTGACGTCCTGAAAAGGGCCGATCGGGTTATCACCTCAGCGCGTCCGACGGGTCATTTCCGGCCTAGTCTCCACCGTGCTCTCCGTCGGCATCGCCAGAGCCCGGGTGGTGGGCAGGGCGCGGGCACCTGGCGGTCGGGGCGTGCCTGCCGTTCGCGGCGGCGACCGGCCTCATCGCCACGCTGCTCGGGCTGGGTCACCTCGGCGCGGCCGCTGCTGCCGATCGCGGTGGTGTCACTGCTGGTGGCGTGGCTGCAGTTGTCCGGCGCGCTGGGGCTGGCGACCAGCACGCTGCCGTACTACGGCTGGCCGAGCGAGTACCGCGCCTCGACGGCACTGGGCGCGTTGCTCGGTTTCCAGCACTTCGAGGCGCACCCGCAGGTGTGGCTCTCGGTGGCGTTGTTCCTGGGAATCGTGTTCTTCGCGCGGGCCGGCGAGCTGCGCTGGATCGGCCTGACGGCGGCGGTGACCGGCCTGGCCTACCTGGCGGTGGCGTCGTCGAACGCGCCGATCGTGATGGCGTTGTCCCGGCCCTGGTGGGACGACCCGTTCCGGTTCTTCTCGATGGCGGCGATCCCGCTGTCGGTCCTCGCGGCCCACGGCTTGGCCTCGACCCAGGCCTGGCTGCGCGACCGGCTGCCGTCCCGGGTGCCGGCTTTCGCGGGGGCGGCCGTGGTGCTGCTGGGGTTCGCGGTGCTTTCGAACGGGCTGTACGTCCGGTCCAACGGGGCCCGGGTCTCGACCGGCTACCAGGCGGCGGACCCGTCGGCGCTCCGCGTGACGCCCGGTGAGCAGTCGGCGATGGCCGAACTCGGCGAACTGGCGAAACCCGGCGAGTGGGCGATGAACGACCGGTTCGACGGAACCGCTTGGACCTACGCGTTGGCGGGAATTCGAACGGTCGCCGGGCATTTCGACGAAACTTCACCACCCCGGGACGCGGTGTTGCTCGCGAACGGCTTTCGAAATTATTCGACGGATCCCGCGGTGCGGGCGGCGGTGCGGCGGTGGCACATCCACTGGGTGAATTTGGGAAAGCCGTCCACCGAACCGGGCCGGCCTTATCAGCCGGGGTTGGTCGGTTTGGCGGGCGAGCCGTTCTTGACGGAGGTCTACCGCAACCCGGACGCGGTGATCCACCGGCCGACGTCCTGAGGCGCGAGGTTGTCCACATGCGCGTAACGCCTGTGGACAACCTGTGGACAACCGGCTCAGCCGGGGGTGACCGCCGGGCGGGTCGAGCGGGCCGCGACCGCCGCGAGGCCCGCCGTCACAAGATCGGCCACCGTGAACATCACGCGGGAGGCCACCGCGAACGCCGTGGCCTGGCCGACCGTGAGGCCGCTGGCCGTCAGGACCGCCACCTGGGCCACCTCGCGGACGCCGACTCCGCTCGGGAGGATGAACGCGAAGGTGCCCACCGTCATCGCCACGGCCATCGCGCCCACGCACAGCACGAAGCCGCTGAGGCCCGGGGCGCCCACGGAGTTGGCCAGGAGCCACAGGTGGACGCCCTGCAGGCACCAAGCCGCCGTCGAGGCGCCGAAGACCTTGCCGATCACCCGCCAGCCCAGCGGGTGCCGCAGTGGCGGGCGGCGCAGCACGCGGAGCACCAGCGAGGTGCCCCACGTCAGGATCTTCGGGTGCAGCATCGCCAGGCCGAGCGGGATGAGCACGAACAGCCACAGCGCACGCGGGCTGTTGCTGAACACCGCCGGCGCCGCCAGGAGCGACACCACCAGCGCCGACACCATGCCCACCCCGAGCTGGATCAGGGAGCCCGTGAAGATCCGGGCGCGGGCCAGGCCCGCCTTGCGGCCCAGCTCCATCTGCAGCAGGTACGCCCAGACCGAGCCCGGCACGTACTTGCCAAGCGAGCCGACCAGGCAGATCTGCGCGCCGCGGGCGTAGCCGATCGGTTCCCCGAGGTCGTCGACCATCACCTGCCAGCCCCAGGTCGACACCATGATCGCCGCGACCAGGGCGAGCAGGCTCAGCAGCGACGACTCCCAGGCGACGTCACGCAGGGTGTGCCAGAACTCGCCCCAGTTGGCGGCCAGCTGCTTCGCCGCGAAGCCGATGACCAGCAGGATCGCGACCCACCGGACGACGTCGAGGATCTTCGCCTTGGCGGACTTGGGCTGCTTGCCGGCAGCCGGGAGGTCCTCCGGCGTCTCGACGGTCGTCATCGACGTCCTCCTCAGGCCTGGACCGTGACCAGGCGGCTGAACTCGGAGAGCAGATCGTAGCCGTCCCACACCGCCGAGAACGTCAGTGCCGATCCGAACGGCACGATCCGGTCGACGCCGCGGCCCGCCAGCTCGTGCGCGAACGCCGTCAGCTCCTCGGCCGTGAACCCGAACTGGCTGACCGTCTGGTCCTTCCGGAGGACGATCGGCACCAGATCGGACAACGAGGACACGCGCGCGTTGGCGAACGTGCCGGCGCCGAGCCACTCGCGCGGCAGCACCGCCGGGTCGGCCAGCTCCAGCGTGGCCAGGCCGTTGCCCTGGAAGTCGATTCCCTTGACCAGCCCGTCGACCGCCGCGCCGTACGCCGAGACGCGCTTCTGGACCGCCATCGCCGGCTCGGTGACGTGCTGTTTCGTCTCCAGCACCGCCACCAGCAGCGTCCGGAATTCTTGCCCGGCGGCCCGGGCTCCGGGCTCGTCACCGACCCAGAACACCGCCCGCGGTGACGAGCAGGCGGCCTGGTCGAACCAGTACGAGTCGTTGTAGAAGCCCTCGGCGGCCGCGCGGCGCTCGGCTTCCGAGGCGCGCTGCCAGCCGGCCACCGACGCGACGGCGAAGGACGAACGATCCGGGAACGTGAGGTCACGCGCGTGCGGGGCGAGGGGGTACTTGCGCAGGGCCGCGACCGAGCCGTCGCCGCCCCAGATGACGCGCAGGTCGGCGGCCAGCGACAGGGCGCCGCTCACCTCGTCGCTGCGGTCGTAGGTCACCATCCGCTGGGTCGCCGTGATCGCGGCCGCGGTGTCGGCGTCCACTTCGGACAGAGCCGCGTTCAGCGCGTCCAGCACCGCCTCGGCGGCCCCGGCCGAGCGCGACGACACCCGCACGACGTTGTGGTTGCCCGCCAGCGCGGACAGCGCCCACGAGTAGACGAAGATCGTGTCGACGTTCGCCGGCGGCACGTGGAACACCAGCCCCCGCGGGAACCGCAGGGCCCCGCCGTTGGTGTCCAGAGTGGACAGTGCCTTGGCGATTTCGCCCTTGCGCAGGAAGAATCCGAGCGACGCCAGCTCCGGGAACCGGCGCGCGGTGGCCGGGGCCAGCAGCTTGCGGGCGAACTTCGTGACGAACTCGACGACCCGCGGGTCACCCACGCGCAGCCGCCCGCCCGGCGGTTCGGCGTGCAGCTCGTCGACCAGCGTGCCGACCTCCACCGGGGCCGCCGCGGGGAATCTCTGGGTCAAAGCGCTCATGCCGCTGCTCCCGAGAACGTGTCGGAGCAGCCGCGAGCTTCGGCCTTCGGCAGCCGCCCGAGCACGGAGAAGTGCTTGCCCGGCCAGTCGCCGTCGTCGATGCCGTTGCAGACACCCAGGTCCTCGGTGAGCAGCACGTGCCCGGGGTAGGACCGCGGCAGCGTCGAGACGACCTCGATCACGCCCGGCTCCCCGACCGGCTGCTCTTCCCAGGTCTCCGGGTTCCGGATCACGACGTCGGCGAAGTCCGGGCAGTACAGCGAATTCCCGGACGGGCCTTCGAGGAACACGGTGCCGATCTGCTCGATCATCCCGTAGTAGTTGTGGATCCGGGTGAGCCCGGTGTCCTCTTTGAACCGCCGCCGGAACTCCGTGTTGTCCACCGCGCGGTCGATCAGCTTTTTCCAGCCGCCACTGTGGATCAGGATCCCGTTCGACAGGTCGAGCCCGTGGTCGCGTGCGACTTCGTAGAGGTACAGCCACACCATGAACGTGAAGCCGAAGATCAGGAAGGGCTTGTCGCCGTACTCGGCGAGGAACTTCTTGACCGCTTCGACGTCCGGCTGGTCGTTCTCGTCGAGCACGTACGTGTGCTTGCGGCCGAAGTTCGCCATGCCCAGGACGCCGGCGCCGCGCGCGGAGAACGAGCGGCGGTTCTTGATGATGCCGATCGTGTCGACCATCAGCATCGGCAGCCGCTCGCCGCCGAGGACCTCCTGCAGCGTCGCGCCCAGCTGCTTGGTCTGCGCGCCCGCCGCTTCCTTGTCGAGGTAGATCCGCGACGCACCGGCGCCGGTGGTGCCCGACGACGTCAGCGTCTTGAACACCTCGCTGTCCGGGACGGACTTGAGGTCGTGCGTCTTGAACATCCGCACCGGCAGCCACGGCAGGTCGGCGATCGAGCCGAAAGCGGCATCCGAAGCGATGCCCAGCGAGGCCAGGATCCGGTCGTAGCCCTCGGAGTTCGCCCGGTGGTGGGCCGTCAGGGAAACGAGCTCGGGCAGCAGCAAGGCTTCCCGGTCGGCCTGCGACCGCGTGAACACACTCATACCCGCCCCTCCAATGACCGGTAGTCGATCTTGCCGCTGGCCAGCAGCGGCACGGTGTCGATCGGGCGGACGTCGAACCCGCTGGCGTGCAGGTGCAGCCGTTCGGCCAGCGCCCGCGACGCGTCCTTGCAGATGTCCTTGTCGGCGCCTTCGGCGAACAGCACGACCTTGTCCCCGGCGGCCACCGCCGCCACCACGTCGATCCCCACCGCCGCCGTGCGCACGGCCTGCTCCAGATCGTCGAGGCTGACGCGGTTGCCGAACACCTTGCCGATGCGCTTGAGCCGCCCGGTGATGAACAGGTACCCCTCTTCGTCGAGGTACCCGAGGTCACCGGTGGCCAGCACGCCGCCGTACTCGTCGCCCTTGGCCAGGCCCGACTCGTCGTCGGCGTAGCCCATCATCACGTTGGGCCCACGGTAGACGACCTCACCGACGATTTTCGGGTGCGTGGTCTCCGACCCGTTGTCCCGGCGCACCGCGAACTTCCCGCCCGGCAGCGCCGGCCCGGCGGAACCGAGCTTTTCGGCCAGCCGTTCGGCGGGCACGGTCGTCATCCGCGGCGCGGCCTCGGTCTGGCCGTACATGACGTACATCCGGCCGCCGACGGCGAGCATCTTGGCGTTGAACTCGGCGATCAGGTCGTCGCGCAGCTTCCCGCCGGCCTGCGTCAGCGTGCGCAGCGTCGGGTACTTCGCGGGGTCGAACTTGAGCCGCCGCAGCATTTCGTAGTGGTACGGCACGCCCGAAAGCGACGTGACGCCGTAGGTGTTCACCGCGTCCCAGAAGCCGCGGCCGAGCACGCCGGACGGCTCGATCACGACGGTCGCGTCCCGCACCAGGTGCGAGTTCAGCACCGACAGGCCGTAGCTGTAGTGCAGCGGCAGGCAGGTGGGCGCGACCTCGTCGGCGTCGATGTGCAGCACCTGCGCGATGGCGTCGGCGTTGGCCAGGATCGCCTGCCGCGAGAGCCGGACGAGCTTCGGGTTGCCGGTGGATCCGCTGGTCGGGAGCAGCACGGCCAGATCGGGGTGCGGCTGGACGCCCTCGGCCGAGTCGCGGACCCAGTCGGCACCGCGGGTGGTGTAACCGGACGGCGCTTCGCCCGAAGCCGACAGCACGGCCGCCGGGCGGAAGCGGGTGACCAGCCCGGCCAGCACGTCGGCGTCGAGCGCCGGGTCGATCAGCGCGATCGCCCGCCGGGACTCGAACGCGCCGAGGTAGGTCAGCACGCTCGGCAGGTCGACCGCCATCCGCGCGAACACCACGCCGGCCGGCAGCGCGCTCAGCGCTTCCATCGCGCGGCCGACCTCGGCCGACAGTTCCGCGCCCGCCAGCGTGCGGCCCCCGGCCACGTCCACCAGCCGAGCTCCCGCACCCAGCAACGTCACAGCACCAAGCCTCCGTCGATCCCCAGGACCTGGCCGGTGACGAACGACGCCTCGTCGCTCACCAGGAACCGGATCACGTTCGCCACTTCTTCGGGCCGGCCCAGGCGCCCGAGCGGCGTCTTGCCGGCGTTTTCCGCCTTGGCGTCCTCGCTCAGACCCGCGGTGAGATCGGTCTCGATGACGCCCGGCGCGACCGCGTTGACCCGGATGCCGGACCGGCCGAGCTCCTTCGCGGCCGAGCGTGCGATGTTCGCCACCGCGGCTTTCGACGCCGCGTACACCGTCTGACCGGCGCTTCCGTGCTCGCCGACGATCGAGGCGAGCACCACGATCGCGCCGGTCTTCTTCCGCATCATCGCCCGCGCCGCGGCCTGGACGGTGTGCAGCGTGCCGGCGACGTTCGTGCTCAGCGTCGTGTCGACGAGCTTTTCCTTGATCATCCCGAGGAGCGCGTCCTCCATGATCCCGGCGTTCGCCACGACGATGTCGAGTTTGCCGTGCTCCTTCGCGACGCCCCTGACCAGCGAAGACACCGCCTTGGCGTCGGTGACGTCCAGCGCCAGCCCGGCCGCGGCGCCGGCCGCCGAGGCGGCTTCCTTCGCCCGGGCCTCGTCACGGCCGGTGAGCACCACCGTCGCGCCCGCTTCGACGAGCGCGCGGACGGTGGCCAGGCCGATCCCCCGCGTCCCGCCGGTGACGAGCGCGACGCGACCCGACAAATCAGTCATTCTTCGACTGCAGCTCGGTGACCATGTCCACGGCGACCTTGAAGCTCGACATGTCGATGACCTGGTCGGTGTCGAACTCGACGTCGAACTCGTCTTCGATGGCCGCGACCAGCGCCATGTGGCCCACCGAGTCCCACGCCTCGATGTCGCGGTACTTCAGGTTCTCGACGTCCACGTCGCCGTCGAGGTCCAGCGCCTCGACGAAGACCTCGCGCAGCTTGGGGGCCACTTCAGGCATGCTCACAGCTCCTATTGTTCCTCGCGCGGGCGGGCGTCCCACGCCTTGACCAAGGTAGAGAGGTCTTCGGGCAGCGCGACGTCCGGGAGACCTTCCTTGCCCTTCAGCCACGGCCCGAGGGCCTCGATCGTCTCCTCGTCGAGGCCGCGGCGGGACAGCCCCACCACGTTGACGCCGGTGACGCGGGCCGGGTTGCCGACGGCGATGGTGAACGCGCCGATCTCGCGCCGCACCGCCGAGCCCATCCCGATCATCGCGCCGGGCCCGATCACGACCTTCTGGTGCAGGATCGCGCCCATGCCGAGGTTCGCGCCGTCCCAGATGTGGCAGTGGCCACCCGTGACGGCGTTGGAGGCGATCGTGACGCCGTCGCCGACCAGGCAGTCGTGCGCGATGTGGCTGTTGCGGAGGTAGTAGCCGTCGCTGCCGACGGTCGTTGTCCGCCAGGTCCCTTGGTGGACACTCACGTATTCGCGGATCCGGTTGCGGCTGCCGAGCACGACGCCGTGGCCGTCGTGCTCCGGGTCACCGGTCGGCGCGTCTTCCCAAGCCGCGGGGTGGGGACGGCTGCGGTCCTCGCCGGGCGTGCCGATCGTCACGTGCGGGCCGATCCAGTTGCCGTCGCCGATCCGGGTGGGCCCGGCGATCACCGTGAACGGGCCGATGACGTTGTCCTCGCCGAGTTCGACGCCTTCGCCGATGACGGCGGTCGGGTGGATGCGGTTGGCCACGGGCGGGTATCCGTTCGTCGGCGGCTGGGTACTGGGCGTGCTACCGCGCCCGGTAACGTGTGGCCCGCGTTGCTGCAGGGCGGCCGGGCGCAGAACCGGCGGCTCACTGTACCGGACGCACCGAAATCGCCTGCCGAGAGAGACTGCCCATGATCCCCATCACCGTGGTCGACGTACGCGACGCGGAGGACCTCGTCGTCGAGGTGCTGCGCTCCGGCGCCATCGCACAGGGACCGATGGTCAAGCGCTTCGAAGACGCCTTCGCGGCGGTCTCCGGGACGAAGCACGCGATCGCCGTCAACAACGGGACCACCGCGCTGGTCGCCGCGCTCCAGGTCCTCGACCTGAAGCCGGGCGACGAGGTCATCACCTCGCCGTTCACCTTCGTCGCGACGCTGAACGCGATCCTCGAGGCCGGCGCGACCGTCCGGTTCGCCGACATCCGGCGCGACGACTTCGCGATCGACCCCGACGCCGTCGCCAAAGCGGTGACCGATCGCACGAAGGTGCTCATGCCGGTGCACCTCTACGGCCAGACCGCGGACATGGGCAAGCTCGCCCCGCTGGCCGCCGAGCACGGCCTGCAGGTGATCGAGGACTCCGCGCAGGCCGTCGGGGCGTCGTTCGAGGGCAAGCAGGCCGGCTCGTTCGGCATCGGCTGCTTCTCGCTGTACGCGACGAAGAACATCACCACCGCCGAGGGCGGCGTCATCACGACCGACGACGACGCGCTGGCCGACAAGCTGCGCGTGCTGCGCAACCAGGGCATGCGCGCTCGCTACCAGTACGAGGTTGCCGGCCACAACTACCGGATGACCGACCTGCACGCCGCCGTCGGCATCCCGCAGCTGGCCAAGCTCGACCAGCTGACCGCCGCCCGCCAGGCCAACGCGAAGCGGCTTTCGGAGGGTCTCGCCGGCACGCCGGGTCTCGAGGTCCCGAAGGTCCTGCCGGGCCGCGAGCACGTCTGGCACCAGTACACCGTGCTGGTCGGGCCGCACGCGTTCCTCTCGCGCGACGAGCTGGCCGCGGCGCTGACCGAGCGCGGCATCGGCAACGGCATCTACTACCCCAAGATCGTCTTCGACTACGACTGCTACTCCGGGCACGACCTGATCCCGGGCGCGCGCGTCGAGGACTTCCCGGTGGCTCGCGCCGTTTCGGAGCAGGCCCTTTCGCTGCCGGTGCACCCGCACCTGACCGAGTCCGACCTGGACACCATCATCGAGACCGTTCGCGAGGTACTGGGCGCATGACGCATCGGATCGCTCTTGTCGGAACCGGGAACATGGGATCGCTGCACGCCCGCGTGCTCGCCGGGAACGAGCGGGTCGACCTGGTCCGCGTGATCGATCCGCGCGAGGAAGCGGGCAAGGCCGTCGCCGAGCGGTACGAGACGCAGTGGACGCCCGAGATCGGCTCACTGTCCGATGTGGACGCCGTCGTGCTGGCATCGGCCACCGAAGCGCACTACGGCCTGGCGCAGGAGATCCTCGGCCAGGGCAAGCCGTTGCTGGTGGAAAAGCCGGTGTGCAACAGCTTCGAGCTCTCGCAGGAGATCGTCGCGCTGTCGGCGAAGAAGGACGTCCCGCTGATGTGCGGGCTGCTGGAGCGCTACAACCCGGCGGTCATGACCGCGCGGGCGCTGGTGCAGGAGCCGATCCACTTGATGGCCCGCCGCCACGGCCCGTACGCGCCGCGCATCAAGACCGGCGTCGCGTGGGACCTGCTGGTGCACGACGTCGACCTGGCGATCCAGTTCTTCGGCGGCGCGACGCCGTCGCGGGTGACCTCCGGCGCGGGCTACTTCCACCCGCAGTCCGCCGACGGCGCCGAGGACACGATCGAAACGGTCCTCTCGTTCCCGACCGGCCTGGCCACCGTTTCGGCCTCGCGGCTGGGGCAGCGGAAGGTCCGGTCGCTGATGGTGTCGGAGCTCGACCGGCTGATCGAGATCGACCTGCTGCGCCGCGACGTCACGATCTACCGGCACATCTCGCACGACTCCGTCACCCCCGACGGTCTCGGCTACCGGCAGCAGACGGTCATCGAAATCCCCGAGCTCATCACGGCGCGGGAGCCGCTGGCCACCCAGCTGGACCGGTTCTGCGACCTCCTCGAAGGCAAGATCGACGCCGACGTCGAGCGCGACCTGATCCTGCCGTCGCACCACGTCGTCGAGCAGGTCCTGACCCAGGCCGCGGCCTAACTCACGGGCGCCGGGAACGCGGCCGGGCTCCGGCGGCCCCCGGGGCCCACCGCCCGGACGCCGAAGAAGACGTTGTCCTTCGACAGGTCGATCTTGGCCGTCCGGGCCGCGCCGACGTCGATGGCGTGCGTCCAGTCCGGGGCCGTCGTCTCGCGCCAGACGACCTCGTAGCTCGACGCGCCCGGCGTGGCGTCCCACTGCAGCTCGGAGTCGTTCGTCAGCGCCGCGGTGCGGATCTTCACGCCCTTCGGCGTGCCCGGCGCTGTCGCGAGCGACCACAGCGTGGCGCCGTTCACCCGCGCGACCCGCGCGATGAACGGGAAGTCGCAGAACTCCGGCAGGTCGCCGTACCGGACGCCGTTCTCGACGCGGACGTCCTGGTGCTGGTGCGCGAAATCCTCGTTCGGCTCGGTGAACCGCGCCGCCGGGTACCCCTGTTCCAGGAAGCCGATGTGGTCGCCGCCGCGCAGGTAGCGGTCGCGCCGGTAGATCACCCGGACCGTCATGCCGGTCGCGTCGTTCTCCGCCACCGACTTGACGAACCGGGCCAGCTGCCGCGGCGGTGAGTCGTTCTCGCCGCCGATGCTGCGGCGCAGCGCGGCCTCGGCCGGCGTTTCCGCCGTCGGGACACCCTCGGCGAACAGGCGGATCGTCGACGGGTCGCGCGTGCCGTCGTCGGCGCGGCTCGAGCCGACGATGTCGTTGGTGAACATCGCCTGGACGTCGGTGCCGGCCGCCTTGAACTGCCGCGCCAGGTACCGCGAGCCGTACAGGCCCTGTTCCTCACCGGCGACGGCGGCGAAGACGATCGTCGCGGCCGGCTGCCGCGTCGAGAGCACCCGGGCCAGCTCCAGGGAGACCGCGACGCCCGATGCGTCGTCGTCCGCTCCGGGCGCGTCCCCGGTGAAGTCCATGACGTCGGTGCGGCGCGAGTCGTAGTGCCCCGAAACGACGTACACGCGGCCGGGATCGGTGGACCCCCGCAGGGTCGCGACGACGTTGGTGATCGTCGTCGGCACCGGGATCCGGTCGGCGGGCGGCTGGACGTACGACTGCAGCTCGACGCTCAACCGTCCCCCGGAAGCCGCCGCGACCTGCTGGAACTGCGCGAAGAGCCAGTCACGCGCGGCGCCGATGCCCCGCGCCGGATCGTCCTGCGCGGACAGCGTGTGCCGGGTGCCGAACGCGGCCAGCCGCCGCACGGTCGCTTCGATCAGCCGTTCGTCGACTCGGCGGAGCAGCGCCCGCAGTTCCGGATCCGGACGCTGGGGGCGGACCGGCCCGCCGGGCCCGCGGTCTCCGAGTTCGGCCGCGCCGGCCGGGACGCCGGCCACGGACGCCATGCCGAGAGCGGCCGACGCGGTGAGGAAAGCTCGTCGTGAGGTCACGGTTGGGTTCTTACGCCCGCGCCACCCCGGCGGGTACCGCCTACTTGGTGAGCCGCTTGCCGTCCGCGTCGTAGGCGATCAACGGGGTCAGGACGGCGGAGTCCGGGACGGCGTCGGGGTTGAACCAGAAGAAGACCACGTTCGGGTCCGCGGTCCACTTCGCCAGCTTGGCTTCGACCGTGGTGCCGTGGACCGTCGTGGTGATCCTGGCCGCTGGGCCGGCGAAGTACCCGAAGACCGGGATGAGCTGGTCGCCGATGGTCTCGCCGCCGTCGGTGGCGTGGAAGCCGAACGACCGGTCGGAGCCGCGGACCTCGTTCGTCACCAGCACGGACTGCAGCGAATTCTCGGACCGGATGCCGGCGACCAGGCCGAAGCGGACGTCCGGCAGCTGCGCCACGTCGATGGCCCGCGCGTAGAAGACGAGCTCGCCGGCGCGGGCCCGGATCCCGGTGCCGACGACGTCGCCGATCGCCTGGTCCGCGGGCGGCCCGCCGGTCGTGGACACGGACGGCGCCGGTGCCGGCGGCCGCGCGACCGGCGCGGGTGCGGGCTGCCGCAGCTGGATGGCGAACACCACGACGAGCACGACGGCGGCCGCGGCGGCGACGCCCGCGGTGCCGGTCAGCACGCGGCGGCGACGCCGGAGCCGCGTGCCGTCGGCCATGATCTTGGCCAGGTCGGGTTCGGCGAAGGGCTCGCCGGGCGGCTGCCGGAGGGCGGCGCGGAAGTCGTCGAGATCGTTCACCGCCCGCTCCCTCCGATCAGCGTGTCCTCCGGGTCGGCCTCGACCCGCAGCTTGGCCAGCGCCCGCGAGTTGGTGCTCTTCACGGTACCCAGTGAAACGCCGAGCTCACGGGCCACGTCGGCTTCCGGCAGGTCGAAGAAGTGGCGCAGCACGACGACGGCGCGTTCGCGGTCGGTCAGCGTCTTGAGCACCGCGGTGAGCCACGCGCGCTGGGTGACGGCCTTGCCGACGTCGAGGCGGTCCTGCTGCTCGGGCAGCGCCTCGGTGGCGTACTCGCGGATCGGGCGCCGCCAGCCGTCGATGACGTGGTTCATCAGGACGGTCCGGGCGTAGCCGTAGGCGTCCTTGTGCCGGACCCGCGACCAGGCCGCGTACGTGCGGGTGAAGGCGGTCTGGGCGGCGTCCTCCGCCTGGTGGCGGTCACCGGTGAGCAGGAACGCGGCGTGGGTGAGCCGGGCCGACGACGCGCGGACGAACTCCGCGAACTCCTCGTCGCCGCGCGCCATCGTCACCTCTTTCGTCCTCCTCAGCGACGGCCGAGGCGTGGGAAGGTTGCTTTCCCATCCTGCCCGCGTCGACGGGCAGCGGGCCTCGAGCTCCAGCGACTGAAACGTTGCGTAACCGATACCTCGCGCTCGGTCACTGCGTACTAGATTGTCCTGCGTGCGGTTCCGTGCGTAAGACTTCGCCGCCGGACGACCCCGGGTCGATCGGGCGGTTTTCACGACGGCGGCGCCGACGTCCGGCGCCGGCGCCGCCGTCATCCAAAACCGGCCGGCGCCAGGAGCGGTGGAGCTACTCCGAGAAGTCACCCGAGGGCGCGCCCCAGCCGGGAGCGTCGTCGCCGCGTTCCTCCGCGATCGCGCGGCGGCGGGCGTTCTCCGCGCGGACCCGCTCCGCCTCGGACTGGATGTACTCCTCGTCGTAGCGCTGGAACACGCGGGCCGGGTTGCCCGCCACCAGTGTGCGCGGCGGGACGTCCTTGGCCACCACCGAGTTCGGCTGGACCGTGGCGAAGTCGCCGATCGTCACGCCCGCCATGATCACCACCAGGCCGCCGATGAAGCAGCCCTTGCCGATCTTGACCGGCTTGCGCTCGATCAGGTCGCTGCCCGGATGGTTCTGCAGCGTCATGTTCGCGAGCCAGCTCGAATGCGTGAAGATCAGCGTGTTCAGGCCGATGCTGGTGTGCTCGCCGATCTCCAGGCCGCCACTCGCGTCGAGCGCCGCGCCTTCGCCGATCCAGCAGTGGTCGCCCATCTTCAGGTTCTCGGGGCTGATGATCTTCACGCGCTCGCGCACGCGGCACGTCGAGGGGAGCCCGTAGAACTGAGCCCGCTCGGCGTCGTTCATGTACTGCGAGACGAGCTCGGTCAGGATCTGCGGACGCAGCCGGTGGCTGCGCTCGTCATCGAAGAACATGGGCTTCCGACACCAGCTTCTCGAAAGTTCGAAGGTGCTCTTCCGCGACGACGTCGAGGCCGAAGTTCGACCGCACCAGCTCGCTCTCGCGCTGGGCGATCAGCGCCCGCTTCTCCGGGTCGTCGAGCAGTTCGATCACCGTACGCGCCACGGCTTCCGCGTCGTCCGGACGCACGAGCAGCACGTTCTCGCCGTTGCGCAGCTCGATGCCCGGGTAGTTGTCCTCGGTGACCGACGCGATCGTGGCCGTGCCGGACAGCATCGCCTCCAGCGACGCCGTGCCACAGCCGCCGTTGAGGTCGTGCGTGACGATGTCCGCCGCCGCGAAGTACGCCGGGACGTCCTCCTTCGGCACCGCGCCCGTAACGACCAGCGCGTCCGAAACCCCGAGTTCGGCGGCCCGCTTCAGGAACGCGTCGTGGTAGACGCGGCCGACGACGACCACCCGCACCCCCGGGTGCTTGGCCAAGATGGACGGCAGGGCCTCGATCAGCGGCAGCCGGTTGCGCAGCGGGATGACGTGGCCGAGGGAGACGATCAGCGGCGCGTCGCCGATCTCGTGCTCCGCGCGGACGTCCTTCGTCACCGGCTTCGCGAAGTGGCCGGTGTCGACCGCGATCGGGAAGTACTCCGAGTTCGCGTCGCTGGTGCCGTAGCGCTCGACGCAGTAGTCGACGCCCAGCTTGTCGAGGATGACGTACCGCGGCCGCATGTACGCGAGGAGCGGCCGCACGAGCACCGCGTCGAGCAGCCGGAACACGCCGCCGTACAGCTTGTTGTCGCTGATCAGCAGGGTGTGGATAGTCAGCAGCGCGGGGATGCCGTGCCGTCGCGCGTAGATCCCGGCCAGCCACGAGAGGTCGAAGAACTGGCCGTGCAGGTGGATCGCGTCCGGCTTGAACTCGTCCAGCAGCTTCCACAGCCGCCGCCAGTTGCCCGGGCGCAGCGACGCGAAGCTCATGTCGAAGTCGATCGACAGGCCGATCTGCGGCATCTTCGTCGCCGGGAAGCGCACGACGCGGTAGCCGTCACGCTCCTCCTCGGCCGGGGCCTCGCCGTAGGCGGCGGTGATGGCCAGCACCTCGTGCCCGGCCGCGGCGAACTGCGCCGCCAGCGACGCCGCCATGTGCGCGCTGCCACCCACGCGGGGCGGGAAGAAGTTGTTCACCACCGCGATGCGCATCGCACGCCCTCTGGCCGGCCCCGCGGTGGCAGTCACTCCGTTTCCTTGACCAGATCCCGCATCCCGTCTTCGACGGTGATCCGCGGCTCCCAGCCCAGCACGTCACGGGCGCGGGTGATGTCGGCGGCGCGCCGCGAGACCAGCACGTCACGCTCGTTGAACAGCGGCTCGACGTCGACGCCGACCGCCTCGATGAGGATCTTGGCCAGCGCGGCGATCGACGTGTCGATGCCGGTGCCGATGTTGATCGGCACGTTGGCCTTCTCCGACTCCAGCGCGGCCACGACGGCCCGTGCGATGTCGGCGACGTGCACGAAGTCCATCGACTGGTCGCCACGGCCGTCGATGATCGGCGGCCGGCCGCTGCGCAGGCGCTGGATGAAGTGGTTGATCACCGAGGTGTAGTAGGCCTCGATCTTCTGGCCGGGGCCGTACACGTTGAAGAACCGCAGCGCGTTCCAGGAGAGGCCCTTCTGCCGCTCGTAGAAGCCGAGCAGATCCTCGCCGGCGCGCTTCGAGATGCAGTACGGCGTGAGGGGGCGCAGCTCGTCGTCCTCGTGCATCGGCAGCCGCTTCGGGTCGCCGTAGACCGACGCGGTCGAGGCGAACACCAGCCGCTCGACGCCCTCGTCCGCGGCCGCGGCGAACACGTTGTGGTTGCCGATCATGTTGATGTCGATCGACTCGTGCGGGTCGGCGATCGACTTGTTGATCGACACCGTCGCGAAGTGGATGACGTGCGTGCAGCCGCGCATCGCCTCGCGCACCGCGCCGCCGTAGCGGACGTCCTTCTCGACGAGCTCGACCTTGCCGGTGGCGACGAACTCGTCGACGCGGGCGCGGTCGCCCCGGGTCATGTTGTCGAAGATCCGGACCGTGTAGCCACCCTCGAGCAGCAGCGGGATCACGTGCGCGGCGATGAACCCGCCGCCCCCGGTGAAGAGCACCTTCTTGTCGGACACCAATTTCTCCTTGGTAGGCGGCTTCAGGACAGGGACTGCACGGCTTCGCGCACGACCTCGGCGACGCGGGTGACTTCGGCATCGGTGAGGTTCGCGTGCATCGGGATGGCGAGCTGACGCGCGAACGCGTCGGCGGAGACGGGCAGTGGGGCCTGAGGCCCGTAGATCGGCTGCAGGTGCGACGCGTACGTGCCGAAGTTGCACTGGACGCCCCGGGAGCGGATCCGCAGCGCCAGGGTGTCGCGGCTGACCTCGGGGGCGACCGTGAGCAGGTAGGCCTGCCACGGGTGCTCGCGGTCGGGCAGTTCGACCGGCACGGTCAGTGCGTCGACGTCCTCGAACGCCTCGTGGTAGCGCTTCGCGACCGAGCGGCGGGCCGCGAGGAGGTCCGGCAGGCGGTCGAGCTGGACGTTCATGATCGCGGCCTGGACGTCCGACATGCGGAAGTTGTAGCCGAGCTCGTGGAACTCCGGGATCGGCAGCGTGTCCGAGCCTTCGCGGCTGATCGCCGGCTCGATGCCGTAGGTGTGCAGCTTGCGGGCGTGCGCGATGAGGTCTTCGCGGTCGGAGACCAGCGCGCCGCCCTCCCCCGCCGTGATGCCCTTGCGGCCGTGGAAGGAGAACGCGGCGAGGTCGGCGAGGCTGCCGGCCGGGCGCGTCTTGTACGTCGCTCCCGCGGCACAGGCGGCGTCCTCGAAGAGCCAGAGGCCGTGCTTGTCGGCGATCGCGCGGTACTCGTCGAAGTCACCCGGCTGGCCCGCGACGTCGACGACGAGTATCCCGACCGTCCGCGGCGTGACCAGTGCTTCGACGTGCGCGGGGTCCGCGCTGAAGATGTCCGGGCGGATGTCGGCGAACACCGGCGTCGCGCCGGCCTGCACGACGGCGTGGCCGGTCGCGGGGAACGTGTAGTCGCCGACGATCACCTCGTCGCCGGGCCGGACGCCCAGCACCTTGAGCCCCAGGAAGAGCGCCGAACCGCAGTTCGCGGTCGTCAGCGCGTGGGCCGTGCCGGTGACCTGGGCGAACCGCTCCTCGAAGCGCCGGCACGCCGGGCCCGCTCCGGCCAGCCAGCCGGACCGGAACACTTCGGCGACGGCGGCGAGTTCCTCTTCACCGACGGTCGGCTGACCGAGGGCAATGCTCTCTGGGGGCATACCTCTCCCATTGCGTGGGGACCCGGCGAAGTGTATAGACGCGTGCTCAGCTGATTCACAGGCCCACGCCGAACTGCCCGTTCGAGCGGGGCCTACCGCAGGTCGGGGACGTCCTAGGCTGGGCCCATGCGATTCGGGGTGCTGGGGGCCGTCGCCGCGTGGGGTCCGGACGGCACGCAGGTGACGGTCGGCGGCCCGCGGTCGCGGACGCTGCTGGCGCTGCTCGCTTTGGAGGCCGGCCGGTTCGTCCCCGCCGAGCGGCTGATCGACGGCATGTACGGCGAGCACCCGCCCGACGGCGCGGCGAACGCCCTCCAGTCGCAGGTCTCGCGGCTGCGGACGGCCTTGAAGGCGCTCGCGCCGGTCGAGTTCACCGCGGCCGGGTACCGGCTGGCCGTCGAACCGGACGAAGTGGACGTTCATGGCTTCGAACGTCTGGTCCGCGAAGGCCGCGCGCTGCTGAAGCACGGCGAGCACGCGCGAGCCGCGGAGGTGCTGGGCGAGGCGCTGGCGTTGTGGCGCGGGCCCGCGTTCACCGACCTGGCGGACGCGCCGTTCGCCGCCGGTCAGGCCACGCGGCTCGAGCAGCTGAAAGCGGACGCGGTGGACGACCACGTCGAGGCCCGGCTGGGGCTCGGCCAGGCCGAGGACGTCCTCGCCGGCCTGCGGGAGACCGTCGCCGCACAGCCGCTGCGGGAACGGCCGCGTGCGCAGCTGGTGCGGGCGCTCGCCGCCGCGGGACGGCCGGCCGACGCGCTCGCCGCGTTCGAGGACGCCCGCCGCACGCTGGCCGACGAGCTGGGCGCCGATCCCGGCCCGGAGCTCGCCGAAGCCCACCTCTCGGCACTTCGCGGCGAAACCGAGAAGCCGGTGCTCCCGGCGCTGCCCGCGCAGCTGAGCAGCTTCGTCGGCCGGGACGGCGAGCTGCGGCAGGTCGCCGAGCTGCTGACCCGCGCCCGGCTCGTGACGCTGACCGGGCCGGGCGGCACCGGCAAGACCCGGCTGGCCGTCGAGGTCGCCGCGGCCCAGGCCGGTCCGGTGGCGTTCGTCGAGCTGGCCCCGCACGACGGCGCCGACGTCGCCGGTGCGGTGCTGGCCGCGCTCGGCCTGCGCGAGAGCTCGCGCGGGGGCCCGCAGGACCCCGTCGAGCGGCTGGTGTCGGCGTTGCGCGATCGCTCGGTGCTGCTGGTGCTCGACAACTGCGAGCACGTCGTCGACGTGGCGGCCCGGCTGGCCGCGCGCCTGCTCGCCGCGTGCCCCGGGCTGCGGGTGCTGGCCACCAGCCGCGAGCCGCTCGGCATCACCGGCGAGCAGCTGGCGCCGGTGCCGCGGCTGGCCGTCCCGCCGCCCGGGACGTCCGCCGCGCAGGCGAGGAAGTTCGCGGCCGTCCGGCTGTTCACCGACCGCGCGGCCGCGAGCGATCCCAAGTTCGCGGCCGACGAGTCGACGATCGGCGACGTCCAGCACATCTGCGCGGCCCTCGACGGCCTGCCACTGGCCCTGGAGCTGGCCGCGGCCCGCGTCCGGACCCTCGACCTCGGCGAGATCGCGGCCCGGCTCGACGACCGGTTCCGGCTACTGGCCCGTGGCAGCCGGACGGCCGAAGCACGCCACCGCTCGCTGCGCGGCGTCGTCGAGTGGAGCTGGGACCTGCTGACCGGCGAAGAACGCGAGCTCGCCAGGAGATTCGCCGTGTTCTCCGGCGGCGCGACCGCCGCGGCCGCCGCCGAGGTGTGCGGCGCGGACGTCGACCTGCTGCCGGAGCTGGCCGACAAGTCGCTGGTCGAGGCCGTCGGGGGGCGGTTCCGGATGCTGGAGACGATCCGCGCGTTCGGCGCGGAGAAGCTCGCCGAAGCGGGCGAGGCCGAGGCGTTCCACCGCGCGCACGCCGAGTACTTCCTGCGGTTCGCCGGGGAAGCGGACCCGATGCTGCGGACCGCGGAGCAGCTGGCGTGGCTGGCGCGGATCGACGCCGACTACGACAACATCCTGGCCGCGCTGCGCTGGTCGACCGAACACGACGTCGTGCTCGCGCTGCGGCTGGTGCCGCTGCTGGCGATGTACTGGTGGATGCGCGGGCGGCGGTTCGAGGGCGCCGGGTGGTCGCTGGCCGTCGTCACGCGGTGCCCACCGGAGCTGCGCGAGGAGTACCTCGAGGAGTTCTTGGTCTGCGTGCTCGGGGCGATGTCCGGTTCGCCGCACGAGTCGCTGGAGCAGTACCTGCCGCTGGTCCGGCAGTACGCGACGGACGCGGACTGGCCGCTCCGGAACCCGATGCTCGTGATGCTGCTCGGCGTGGTCGTCGGCCCGCCGGGCGACGACGACGAGCTGCTCGGCCGCGGCGAAGCGCTGCTGGCGGGTGATGACGCCTGGAGCTGGGCGCTCCTGCCGACGGGCATGGGCCTGCGGGCGATGATGACGGGCGACCTGGCCGGGGCCGAGGAAGGCCTGCGCGAGGGCGCGGCCCAGTTCCGGGCGCTGGGCGAGCGGTGGGGCCTGTCGATGGCCCTCGATCACCTGTCGCAGCTGCTGACCTGGCGCGGGGAGCACGCGGCCGCGCTGCCGCTGATGGACGAGGCACTGGGCCTGATGCACGAGATCGGCGCGACGGACGACGCCGCGGACCTGATCTGCCGCCGCGCCTGGACCTGCCTCCTGCAGGGCGACTTCGACGGCGCTCGCGCGGACTACCAACGGGCGGCGGCGACGGCCCGCCGTTCGGGCATGCCCGAAACCCGCGCGGCGGCGTACATCGGGCTGGCGACCCTGGCCCGGCTCTCCGGTGACCTGGCGGCGGCCCGTGAGTTGTGCGAACGCGCGCTGGCGGAGTGCCCGGGCGGCTCTTTCTCGGCGGAGACGGCCCGCGCCGCGGCACTGATCTCGCTGGGCTGGCTGGCGCTGGCGGAGGGCCGTCCGTCCGAAGCGGCCGGCCTGCACCGTTCGGCGTTGCTGACCGGGCGGCAGCGGAACGCGGGCGACGTGGTGGCGTTCGCCCTGGAGGGTCTGGCGGGGGCGGCGGCTTCTCCCGAACAGGCGGCGATGCTGCTGGGCGCGGCGGCCGGGGTGCGGGGGACGGCGATCAGCGGCGACCCGGACGCCTCCTCGGTGCGGGCCAGGGTGGTGACGGCGTTGGGTGCGGAGGGTTTCGAGCGGGCCTACGGGACGGGTGCGGGGATGAGCCCGCAGAAAGCGCTGACCGCGGCGGGCTTGGTGGACTGACCGCCGAGGGTCATGACACCGGCCGGGGAGCCGCCAGCGGGACCGCGTGCCGGTCTCCCGAGCGGACCATCGCCAGCAGCGGCTTCGCCAGCACGCCCAGCACCCGCGCCGCCACCGGCCGCCCGTTCCGGCGGGCGATGTCCGGCCCGAACCGGTCCATCAACGCCACCAACGCCGGCAGGGTCCGCACGAACAACGTCGCCTCTTCGATCAGCCCGTCGGCGTTCAGGCGCACCACCGTCGCCTCCTCGATCGGCTCCCCGCCGATCCGGGCGGTGCAGACCACCACGCGGGTCCGCTCGTCACCCACGTCCGTGTGGAACCGGATGTCCGTCAGGTGGGCGTACGCCACCTCGATCAGCGACCGCAGCTGCTCGTGCCCGGTGAAGCGCACCCGGGACGTCAGCGGCGAATGCAGCACCGCGTCCGGCGCGAACGCCGTCATCGCCAGGTCCACGTCCCCCGACTCGGCCGCGCGGCGGTACGTTTCCGTGCTCATCGTTCCCCCTTGATCAGCGTGGCGAGTCCTCGCCACAGCAGGTCGACCGTCAGCGCCACCACCTCGTCGCGCGGGATTTCGCGGTGGCGCCACCACCACGTCGCGACCGCGTTGAGCGCGCTCTTGCAGGCCTCCGCCAGCACTTCGTCGGCCAGCGGGCGCGGAATGCGAGCTGTGAGGTCCAGCGGCACCCCGTCGAACAACGCGGCCAGGTTGGCCGTCGAGCGTTCCTGGCCGCGGCGGTGCACCGCGGCGACCGCCGGATCCGACGGCGTCTCCGCGAAGATCATCCGCCAGCCGCGCTCGTGGGCCTCGATCCACGCGAAGATCGCCGAGACGCGGCTCCTCAACAGCACCTCGGGATCGTCCGACGGCGGGAGCGAGCCCCAGCCGGCCAGCAATCCGTCCACTTCGGACTCCAGGAGCGCCGCGTACAGCTCCGCCTTCGCCGGGAAGTGGTCGTAGAGCACCGGCGTGCTGATCCCGGCGGCCGCGGCGACCTCGCGCATCCCGGCCGCGTCGTACCCCGCCGACGCGAACACTTCCGCGGCCGCGGCGAGGATCCGCTCGCGCCGCGCTTCCCGGGTCAATCGCTTACCTGACATCAGTTAGGTACCGTACCTGACGATCGTTAGGTAACGCCAGGCGCACTACCGGCAGGCACTCGCGTAGCCTGGTCGATCGTGCGCAACGTGGTGGTCGTCGGGGGCGGGATCGTCGGTCTGGCCGTGGCCTGGGAGCTGACCAGGCGCGGGCTGGACGTCACCGTCCTGGAAAAGGAATCCCGCTGGGCGGCCCACCAGACCGGGCACAACTCGAACGTCGTGCACGCCGGGCTCTACTACAAGCCCGGCTCCTTCAAGGCGCGCATGTCGGTGGCCGGGAACCGGTCCATCGTGGACTTCGCGCGCCAGTACGGCGTGCCGGTCGAGGTGTGCGGGAAGCTCGTCGTCGCCACCGACGAGAGGGAGCTCCCGGCGCTGAACACCCTCGCCGAGCGGGCCGAGGCGAACGGCGTCCCGGCGAAGAAGATCTCGCCAGGAGAAGCCCGCGAGTACGAGCCCGAAGTCGCCTGCGTCGCCGCGTTGCGCGTCGAATCCACCGGGATCATCGACTTCCCGGCGGTCTGCCACGCGCTCGTCCGGCTGCTCGACGAAACCGGGGTCGACCTCCGGCTGAACTCACCCGCCGTGGCCATCCGCGCCGGGAGCAACGGCGGGGTCGAGGTCGCGACCGGCGACGACGTCGTCCAGGCCGACGCGCTCGTGAACTGCGCCGGCCTGCACTCCGACCGCGTCGCGCGGCTGGCCGGGCTGACGCCGTCCGCGCGGATCGTGCCGTTCCGCGGTGAGTACTACGAGCTCAAGCCGGACCGCCGGCACCTCGTCAAGGGCCTGATCTACCCCGTGCCGGACCCGACGCTGCCGTTCCTCGGCGTGCACCTCACGCGCATGCTCGACGGCAGCGTGCACGCCGGCCCGAACGCCGTGCTCGCGCTGCGGCGCGAGGGCTACCGCTGGGGCGACTTCTCCGCGAAGGACGTCGCCGAGGTGGCGACCTTCCCCGGGATCTGGCGGCTCGCACGCAAGTACGCGGTCCCGACGGGGCTCGACGAGGTCCGCCGCTCGTTCTCGAAGAAGCGGTTCGCCGCGAGCCTCGCGAGGCTCGTCCCGGCCGTCACCGCGGACGACATCGTCCGCCACGGCTCCGGTGTGCGCGCCCAGGCGATGCGCCGCGACGGCTCGCTCGTCGACGACTTCCTCATCGAGACCGCGCGCGACCAGGTGCACGTCCTGAACGCGCCCTCACCGGCCGCGACGAGCGCGCTGGAGATCGCGCGCCACATCGCGGACCAGGTTTCCGAGGGCTAGCCAGGCAGGTTCGCGGTCACCAGCGGCAGGCCCTGCTTCACGAGGTCGCAGGTCTTCGTGTCGTCGCCGATGAACCCGCTGACCACCTGCACCGACGAGGTTTCGGTGATCGCCAGGGTCGCGCCGCAGGTGACCCGCAGGCCGCCCATGTTCGGGAACAGGCCCCACTTCTTGCCGCCGACGTCGATGGTTTCGGTCGGTTCGACACCCTTGGCCCCCGGCCATTGGCCCACCGGCGTGCTCGGGCCCAGCCAGACCTCGAACGCCTTCTGGCCGTCGTCGCCGTCGGTGTCGTCCCAGAGGCAGAAGGTGGCGTTCGGCACCGTGGACGAGTTGTCCTTCTCACCGGCGGGCGAGATGTTCTTCAGCTGGGCAACCTGGTCCGGCTTCAGCATCGTGCACGGGTCCACCGCCAGCAGCGGGCCGCCCGGCTCCGTCTTCACCGGGCCGGTCGGGGTGATCGGCGGGGCGTCCTGCCCGCCGGGCAGGTGCGCCGCGACCTGCGGGATCGTCACCTTCGCCAGCTCGCACGACCTTTCGAGCTTGCCGGCCGAGACGCTGACGTAGGCGAACGACTTGGCCCCCAGGATGGTGTAGAGCACGCAATCGCTCTCCAGGATCGAGGCGTACTGCGTCCAGCTCAGCCCGCCGATCCGCTGCGGCTCGGACTTCTTGACGGCGCCGGAGACGTACTCGTTGAAGTCCAGGTCCGTGGCGAGACCGATGTTGAGGATGGCCGACGGCTCGACGTCGTCCTTCGAGCTCCACAGGCACATCGGCGGCTGGCGGAGCTTCTTGTTCTCCGGCATCGACCGGCCCGGCGACTCGTAGCCGAGCGCGTCGACCTGAGCCTCGTCGAGCAGCGTGCAGGCGTCGACCGCCTGGACGACCGGGCCCTGGCCGGGCACCGGCGACGCCGAACCACCGACCGTCGCCGTGCAGCCGGTCACCACGGCCACGGCCGTCAAGGCCAGCGCGGCCTGCCACCTCATCCGCATGAGTCCTCCCGTTCGGCCCGGACTGTACTGGGCCGAACGGGGGAGCACCGCGGGATCCGCCGATTCAGCGGGGCGTGAGGACTTCCTGGCCGCCGACGAACGGGCGCAGGGCCTCCGGCACGCGGACGGAACCGTCCTCCTGCTGGTGGTTTTCGACGATCGCGACGATCCAGCGGGTGGTGGCCAGCGTGCCGTTGAGCGTCGCGGCGATCTGCGGCTTGCCGTTCTCGTCGCGGTAGCGGATCGACAGCCGGCGGGCCTGGAACGTCGTGCAGTTGGACGTCGAGGTCAGCTCGCGGTAGGTCTCCTGCGTCGGGATCCACGCCTCGCAGTCGAACTTGCGGTGCGCGGACGTGCCGAGGTCGCCGGTCGCGGTGTCGATCACCCGGTAGGGCACCTCGATCTTCGCCAGCATTTCCTCTTCCCAGCCGAGCAGCCGCTCGTGCTCCGCCTCGGCGTCCTCCGGCTTGGCGTAGACGAACATCTCCACCTTGTCGAACTGGTGGACGCGGATGATGCCGCGGGTGTCCTTGCCGTACGACCCGGCCTCGCGGCGGTAGCAGGACGACCAGCCCGCGTACCGCTTGGCGCCGTCGTTGAGGTCGAGGATCTCGTCGGAGTGGAAGCCGGCCAGCGGCACCTCCGACGTGCCGACGAGGTAGAGGTCGTCGTCGGCGAGGTGGTAGATCTCGCTCGAGTGCTGCCCGAGGAAGCCGGTGCCGGCCATGATCTCCGGGCGGACCAGCGACGGCGTGATCATCGGCGTGAAGCCGTTCTCGAGCGCCTGCGCGATGGCCATGTTGAGCAGGCCGAGCTGCAGCTGCGCGCCGACGCCGGTGAGGAAGTAGAACCGCGAACCCGACACCTTCGCGCCACGTTCCATGTCGACGCCGCCGAGGGCTTCGAGCAGCTCGAGGTGGTCGCGCGGGGTGAAGCCGAGCTTCGTCGGCTCGCCGACGTGCTTGACGACGGTGAAGTCGTCTTCGCCGCCGACCGGCGCGGCCGGGTGGACCAGGTTCGGCAGGGTCCGGAACAGCTGGTCGAACTCCTCCGACGCGGTGTTCTGCTCCGCCTCGGCCGCCTTGACCTGCGCGGCGAGCTCCTTGGCCGTGGCCAGCAGCTGCTGCTTCTCCTCCGGCGGCGCCTTCGGGATCTGCTTGCCCAGCACCTTCTGCTCGTTGCGCAGCTTGTCGGCGGCCGCGATCGAAGACCGGCGCCGGGAGTCGAGGGACAGCAGTTTGTCGACCACTCCCTCGTCCTCACCACGAGCGCGCTGCGACGCGCGCACGGCTTCCGGGTTGTCGCGCAGAGTCCTGGGGTCGATCACGAGGACTGAGGGTAGTCCGTACAGACTGTGCGGCCCTACTGGGTTATCCCGACAGTCTGATCGTTGAAGCGCTGTTCACGGCGTCCTCATACTCCTTGGAGACCGTGAAGCCCTGCAGAGAGGCGTCCGATGACCGAGCTGCTGGCCCGCCACCGCGCCGTGATGCCCAGCTGGATGTCCTTGCTCTACGAAGAGCCGATCGAGATCGTGCACGCGCACGACCGCCGGATGACCGACGCGCAGGGCCGCACCTACCTGGACTTCTTCGCCGGGGTGCTGACCAACTCGATGGGCTACGACGTCGCCGAGATCGGCGACGCGGTGCGCAAGCAGCTCGACACGGGCATCCTGCACACCTCGACGCTGTACCTGATCCGGTCGCAGGTCGAGCTGGCCGAGCGGATCGCGAAGCTGTCCGGCATCCCGGACGCGAAGGTGTTCTTCACGAACTCCGGCAGCGAGGCCAACGACACGGCCCTGATGCTGGCGACGCAGTACCGGCGCAGCAACCAGGTGCTGGCGATGCGCAACTCCTACCACGGCCGGTCGTTCGGGACGGTCGCGATCACCGGCAACCGCGGCTGGTCGGCGTCGGCGCTGAGCCCGGTCAAGGTCAACTACGTCCACGGCGGGTATCGCTATCGAAGCCCGTTCCGCGACCTCCCGGACGCCGAGTACATCGACGCGTGCGTCGCGGACCTGCAGGACGTGCTGGACACGGCGACGGCGGGCGACGTCGCGTGCCTGATCGCCGAGCCGATCCAGGGTGTCGGCGGGTTCAGCCTCCCGCCGGACGGGCTGTTCCGGGCGATGAAGGAAGTGCTGGATTCCTACGGCGTCCTGTTCATTTCCGACGAGGTCCAGACCGGCTGGGGCCGCACGGGCGAGCACTTCTGGGGCATCGAGGCGCACGGCGTGACGCCGGACATGATGACGTTCGCCAAGGGCCTGGGCAACGGCCTGGCGGTCGGCGGCGTGGTGGCCCGCGGAGACGTGCTCGATTGTTTCCAGGCCCAGTCGTTCTCGACGTTCGGCGGCAACCCGGTCTCGATGGCCGGCGCGACGGCGGTCCTGGACTACATCAAGGACCACGACCTCCAGGCGAACTGCGCGGCCCGCGGGGCCCAATTGCTGTCGGGCTTGCGTGCTGCTTCCTCGCCGATCGTGGCGGAGGTGCGCGGTAAGGGCCTGATGATCGGGATCGAGCTGATCGAGCCGGGCACGACGTCGCCGAACGTCGCGGCCGCGGCCCGGATGCTGGAGGAGACGAAGAAGCGCGGGTTGCTGATCGGCAAGGGCGGTCTGCACGGCAACGTCCTGCGCCTCGGCCCGCCGATGACCCTCACCGCGGAGGAGGCCCAGGAGGGCTTGGACATCCTGGTGGACTCCCTGGCGGCAACGCACGCGGCGCTGACCTGACCTCCAATTCATAGGAGCCGGGTGGTCATCCCGTCGCCTGAGGCCGCAAAAATCACTTTGAGCCAGGCCCGCAACCCACAGACCAAAGCAAGACGACAACGCAAGCTTGCGGGCCTGGCTCAAAGTGATAGGCCTCAATCAGGCGACGGGATGACCACCCAGCGGCCCACACGCGAAGGGGAGAGGACAGCGCTCCCAGGGGCATCCCGGAGCCTGCCCGTCCGGCGAGGACAGTCTTTAGTTCTTTTGTTCCACCTCGGTGCCGCGGCGTTCTGCCGCGGCAGAGGCGGGTCCGACCTCCCCCGCCCCTCCGGTGGGAGTGTCAGCCGCCGCTCGGGTTTGTCAAGGCGGGAAAGCGTGCCTTGACAAACCCGACCGTCGCCTGAAGTGCACCTGGGATGAGGGGCGGGGGGAGGTCTGGTGACGTCGTGGTCGTTTTGCGCCGCCGGCCGCCGGTTTTCCTCAACCGCGCACGAACCTCGCCACGTGCTCGGCCAGCTCCTCGCCCGCGTCTTCCTGGAGGAAGTGCCCGGCCCCCGCGATGACCGGGTGCTCCAGTCCCTGCGCGCCTTTGATCGAGCGCCGCAAGACGGGTGCCATGCCGCCCGTGATCGGGTCGCCGTCGGAGAACGCCACCAGGAACGGGATGTCCAGTTCCGTCAACGTCTTCCACGCGGCCCGGTTGGCCGGAGACGCCGGGTCGTCCGGCCGGTGGGGCACCAGCCCCGGCATCGCCCGCGGGCCGGCCTTGTACATCTCGTTCGGGAACGGTGCGTCGTACGCCGCCCGCACGGCCTTCGAAAGCACCGACGCACACCCCGACTGGACGAACCGCGCAACGTCCAATACCGGGGCCTTCTTCACCGCCTCCCGGAACGCGTGCCACGCCGCGGGCATGTCCACGTCGCCGGTCGGCAGGCCCGTGTTGGAAGCCACCACCCGCGAGAACCGGGACGGCTCCGACGCGACCAGGCGCAGCCCGATCAGGCCGCCCCAGTCCTGGCCGACCAGCGTCACGTCGCGCAGGTCCAGCGCGTCGAACGCGAACCCGCGCATCCACTCGACGTGCCGGGCGTAGGTGTGGTCGGGCAGTGCGCCCGGCTTGTCGGACCGGCCGAACCCCACCAGGTCCGGCGCGATCGCGCGCAGCCCGGCGGCCGCCAGCACCGGCAGCATCTTGCGGTACAGGTACGACCAGCTGGGTTCGCCGTGCAGCAGCAGCACGACCGGACCGTCGGCCGGGCCGGCCTCGACGTACCCGACTCTGATCACGCCGCCGTGCGGGTCGGCGAGTTCGGCGTAGCGAGGCTCGAAGGGGAAGTCGGGCAGGTCCGTGAACCGGTCGTCCGGTGTCCTCAGCAGGCGCACGAACTCCACGCTAGTGCGATCGGACCAGCGCGGCCACGCCTCAGGAGATGCCGACCGCCACCACGAGACCCAGGCCGATGTGCGCCGCCGCGACGACGATGCTCACCGGGGCGAACTTCTCGCTCTCGATGGTCGATGCCACGTCGATGCGGGTCGCCCACTCCAGCAGCCGGACCGCGACGACCTGGACGATGATCCCGAGCAGGCCGTAGACCAGCGACGTGATCAGGCCCTCGGTGAGGTCGCTCGCCGAGTTGAAGATCGCCACGACGACGATGAACGACATCGCCAGCAGCCCGGACGCGGTCACGATCACGGCGTTCGGCAGGCCGGCGTGCACCAGCTTCGACAGCTTGCCGGGCGTGGTCCAGTCGATCGCGTAGAAGCCGGCGAACATCAGCAGCAGGCCGATGACGCCGTACAGCAGGATCGCGCCGATCCCCCGCACGAGGTCGGAGCCGAACGTGTCGGACAGCGCAAGGGTCGTGTTCACGAATTGTCTCCCAGGAAGAAAGGGCTGATCAGCGACGGTGTTGTATCACGCTTCGGGGATGCGGTGTGGGACGAATGCGGCACCGTCGTCGGTGACCAGGCCGCCGGTCTCGCGGATGCCCAGCCCCGCGGAGCTGTCGCCGACGATCCACGCGCCGAGCGCCGGCCGGTAGCCGTCGAACTCGGGCAGCGGGTCGAACGCCTGGTAGACGAAGCCTTCCGCGCCGTAGACGCCGCCGGTCTGGGTTTCGTACCCGGTCGCGACGATCTGCACGTTCGCGCCCTCGCGGCCCAGCTTCGGCTTGCGGACGTACTCGGTGAGGATGCCGGGGTCGTCGGCGAACGCGGGCAGCAGGTTCGGGTGGCCCGGGTAGTTCTCCCACAGCAGCGCCAGGAGCGTCTTGTTGGAGAGGATCATCTTCCACAGCGGCTCGATCCACAGCGTCCGCGGCAGCGACTCGACGGCGTGGCGGCCGAACTCCTCGTCGACCACCCACTCCCACGGGTAGAGCTTCAGCACGGTTGCCATCTGCCGCTCTTCGAGGTCGACGAACCGCTTGAGCACCGGGTCCCAGCCGATCTCCTCGATCGCCAGGCCCACCGTGTCGAGCCCGGCCTCGGCCGCGGTCTCCTGCAGGTACGCCGTGGTGACGTTGTCCTCGCCACTCGGGTCGGCCGCCGACCAGGTGAAGTGCAGCTCGTTGGACGGCAACTTGTCCCGCAGGAAGGACCACCGCTCGACGAGCTTCTCGTGGATCGAGTTCCACTGGTCGTCGTCCGGGAAGACGTCGGTCTTCCAGTGCCACTGCAGCAGTGACGCCTCCAGCAGCGTGGTGGGCGTGTCCGCGTTGTACTCCAGCAGCTTCGCCGGTGACTTGCCGTCGTAGCGCAGGTCGAACCGGCCGTAGACGTGCGGGTCCTGCCGTTTCCACGACTCGGCGATGTGCGGCCAGACCCACTCGGGGATGCCGAACCGCTGGTAGCCCTCGGTCGTCACGACGTTGTCGACGGCTTCCAGGCACATCGAGTGCAGCAGTTCGACGTCGGCTTCGAGCGAGAGCACCTCGTCCATGTCGAAGACGTAGTGCACCGACTCGTCCCAGTACGGCCGCACCCGGCCACTGCTGTCGCGGGCCGGCGTGCCGTAGACGAGTCCCTGCTCCTCGACGATCCGCTGCCAGTCGCGCCGCGGCTCACGCCGGTCCCGGTACACCTACGATCCCCCGCTCTTGCCGCTGCCGCCGGTCCCGCCGGTGCTGCCGCTCTTGCCGCTGATGCCGAACCCGCCGCGCTGGACGGACTTGCCGGACTTCGTGTTGACGTTGCTGCGCGACGACGGCGGGTCGTAGGAGCCGCCGGACACGCGCTGCCCGATCACGCCGCTGCCGCCGTAGTTGTAGCGGTAGCTGTTGTAGCCGCCGCCACCGATCGGCAGGAACAGGAAGCCACCGCTGTGGTAGCCGCCGTGGCTGGTCACGTAGTTCTCGTCGCAGTTGTCGTCGTTCTGGACGACGCCGCTCGCGTCGGTGCAGACGGCGGTGACGTTGTTCGGCTTCGCGACCGTGTAGAACGTCGCGACGAGGCCGACGAGCCCGACCGTGACCCCGCTGCCGATCAGGATCTTGCGCCGCGTCGCCGCCTTGGCGTCGGCCTGGCGGGCCAGCTCCGCGTCCTGCTCCTCCTGGACGAGCGCCTGCCGACGGGCCCGCTGCTCGGCCAGCGAGGGCTCGCGGGGTTGGGTGTTCCCGTCCTGGAATCTCATCGAGCCGCGCTTCGGCGGCTCGGGGGCCGGCTGGTCCCCGGTGTTGTCGTCCTGCGTCATGTGCGCTCCGTAATCCCGGCCACCACGAAACCGTGACCCACCCTAACCACCCGGATCGCGCACGTCGCGCGCGGCGCGGGCATCATGGACTGCGATGTCTCCCAGCGCCGATCGGTTCCCCACCGCCACGCAGACGTTGCGCACCCGCGTCGTGATGGGCGGGATCTTCGCGGGCGCGCTCATCGCGCTCGCCCTCAGTGTCGTCTTCTCCTGGAGCGACGGCATCACCGGCGGGTCCGGAGGTGGCGCCGGCAAGCTGTCCGCGGCCGCCGAAGAGGCGTTCCACTCCCCGCCCGGCAGCTGCCTGACCTGGGACAACCTCGACGCGAGCGACGCGCGCAAGGTGGCCTGCACCCAGCCGCACCTGTTCGAGGTGACCGCGCTCGTGGACCTCGGCCCCCAGTACCCGGAGGGCGCGCCCGTCCCGACGCTGGACCAGTGGCAGCAGATCGCGCAGCAGAAGTGCACCGCGGACGTGAAGCCGTACCTCGGGCACAAGCTCGACCCGTACGGGAAACTCACGACGAACCTGCTCCGCCCGACGCCGTCGCAGTGGGAAGACGGCGACCGCCAGCTGCGGTGCGGCCTGCAGTGGGCGGGCCCCGGCGGCAAGCTGCTGCCGACGACCGGGCCGGCGAAGGACCAGGACCAGTCGCTGATCTTCGAGCCGGGCACCTGCCTGGCGCTGCGGGGCAAGGGCGTCGGTGATCCGGTCGAATGCACGAAGCCGCACTCGTACGAGATCGTCGCGACCCTCGACCTCAAGACGAAGTTCAAGGACGGCTACCCCTCGCAGGACGACCAGAAGGCCTGGCTCGACACCGAGTGCAACAAGGCGGCTTCGGACTACACCGGCGGCGCCGACCTCGACGCGAAGAAGCTGATCCTGACCTGGGACCTGCGGGAACAGGAGAGCTGGGACACCGGCTCGACCAAGGTCAACTGCAAGGTCGCGGCGGCGCTGCCCGACAAGAGCGGCCTGCAGGCGGTGACCGGCAGCATCAAGGCCGCCCCGGCGGGGGCCGACGGCGGTCAGCCGCAGGACGGCGGCCCGCCGTCGGACGGCGGCCCGCCGTCGGACGGCGGCCCGCCGTCGGACGGCGGCGGCGGTCCGGCGACGCTCGGCTCCACCCCGCCGTCGACGAAGCAGAGCGGCTGATGCCGGTCGAAATGAGCCGGGAGCGGTTCGAAGAACTGGTCTCGGAGGCCCTGGACGAGGTGCCGCCCGAGTTCGCGCGCGCGATGGACAACGTCGTCGTGCTCGTCGAGGAGTTCAACGACGAGGCGCCGGACATCCTCGGGCTCTACCACGGGATCGCGCTGACCGAGCGGACCTCGTCGTACGGCGGGGTGCTGCCCGACCGGATCTCGATCTACCGGGAGCCGATCCTGGCCATGTGCGAGGACGAGGACGAGGTCGTCGAGGAGGTCCTGATCACCGTCGTGCACGAGCTGGGCCACCACTTCGGCATCGACGACGCCCGGCTCCACGAGCTCGGCTGGGGCTGAACCGGCACGGATTTCCCCGTCGCGCCACCAGGTTCCACCGCTTTCCGCACTTGCTCCGGGAAACTGTCACGAGTTTTTACGTGTAGTGACAACGTGACCACGCGCAGCCATCACCGCCGTTATCCTCTTAGGCAATTCGTTGGGTGACTTCGATTCGTGCGGGGAGGCCCAGTGGACGAAGCCCGGAACGACGGAGGCGGCCGAAGACTCACGTGGCTGTTGACGTCGAGCGCGGCGTCCCACCTGGGAGACGGCATCGGCAAGGTGGCCCTGCCCCTGCTGGCCACGACCCTGACCCGCGACCCCGTGCTCATCGCCGGGCTGTCCGCCACCCAGTTCCTGCCCTGGCTGTTGTTCGCCGCGGTCGCCGGCGCGCTGGTCGACCGGATCGACCGGCGGCGCGCGATGATCGTCGCGAACACCGCCCGCGCGGTCGCGGTCGGCGTCCTGGCCGTGCTCGTCGCCGCCGGCGGCATGACGATCTGGCTGGTCTACCTGACCGCGCTGATCATCGGCACGGCCGAGACGATCGCGGACAGCGCGGCGAACGCGCTGATCCCGGCGGTCGTCGGCGACGGTTCGCTCGACGCGGCCAACAGCAAGCTGCAGGCCTGCGAGATCGTCGGCCAGACGTTCCTCGGCGGCCCGGTCGGCAGCCTGACGTTCGCGCTCTTCGCCGCGTTCCCCTTCATCCTCAACTCCGCGGGGTTCGCGCTCGCGGCCGCGGTGCTACTCGGGCTGGCGGGCACCTACCGCGGGCAGGCGGAACGGCCGGTCCGGCCTGCGAAACTGCGCACCGAGCTGGGCGACGGTCTGCGCTGGCTGCGCGGGCACGCGCTGCTGCTGCGGCTGGTGGTCGTCGCCGGGCTGCTCAGCCTGGTCAGCGAGCTCGCCCAGGCGCAGCTGGTGCTGTACGCCCTGGAGGACCTGCACCTGTCCGACGCGACGTTCGGGTTCTTCGCGTTCGTCGGCGGGATCGGCGGGCTGATCGGCGCGGGCACCGCCCCGCGGCTGGTGCGTTCGGCAGGCCGTCGCGCGGTCGTGGTCGGCGGGATCATCTGCTGCGGCCTCGGGTTCGGCGGGATGGGCCTGGTGCGCTCGCCGGTCGCCGGTGCGGCGCTGTTCGGCCTGTTCGCGGCCGCGGTGGTGGCGGTGAACGTGGTGCTCGCGACCGCCCGGCACACGCTGGTGCCCGGCGAGCTGCTCGGCCGGGTGCTCGGGGTGTGGCGCACGGTCGTCTGGGGCGCGATCCCGGTGGGCGCGCTGCTGGGCGGCGTACTGACCGAGCGGCTCGGCACGGCCGCGCGGACGTTCGCGGTGTCCGGCGTGGCGATGCTGGTGATCGCCGCGTTCGCGTTCGGCGCGCTGAGGCGCTTCTCCCTCGGTGACGAATCGGACTCAGCCGCGGCTCTGACCCACCACGATCCGGGAATGTGAGCTGGAATATCTCCTCACCCGGTCGTGAGGAGGCAGCCATGCGCACCGTGGACCCGGGGACCGGCACCGAAGCCGATCCCGACTTCACCGAATCTTCGGCCGAGTCTCCGTCGCCCCCGCCGTCACGCCGGTTGCTGGTGCTGTGCTCGGTGGCCGGGTTCGTGCTGGGCGGCGGCGTGCTCGGGCTCCTGTGGGGGTTGTCGGGCGTGCACGCCGGCGCGCTCGAAGACGCCGTCGCCGCGTGCCAGGCGCTCGACCGCGTGGGCGAGCTGCCCGATACGAGCCGGGACGCGCGGCCGTCGCTGACGCCCGGCCTGACCGGAGAACGGCTGCACCGGATGATGGCGGCGCGCGAGCTGTCCGCGGCCGCCGCCCAGGTGAACGCGAACTACCAGCCGCTGGCCGACCACATCGACGGCGTCAGCCGGATGGTGCTCAGCCTGCACTTCAACGACATCGCCGGCCAGCGGCACCTGACCCAGGCCAAGGAGATCTGTGCCCGCGTTTAAGCGGGGTGGACCGTCTTCACGGCCAGCTGGTTGCCCGGGATCTTCGTGCTGGCGCAGGCGGTGCCGTCGGACGGCACGAAGTTCGACGCGGTCTCCTGCGGCAGGTAGATCCGCAGGCCCTTCACCGACGTCGGCTGGCAGGTGCCCGGGTCGAAGTTGCGCACGTTGACGAACTGGATGTCGGCGGCCGCGGTCTGGCCGGGGTTCAGCTTGACGGCGTTGCCCTTGGTGCCGTCGCGGAAGGCGTCCTTGCCGACCTGGTGCCCGTCCGAGCCGGCCACGTAGGACACGCCGGGGAAGCCCTGGATGGTGCAGGGCTTCGAGCTGGAGTTCGTGATGAGCAGCGGCCGGAAGACCGAGCCGGCGCCCGCGTCACCCTGGCCGAGCGAGAGCTTGACGTCCCCGGCCTTGCAGAGCCCGTTGTCCGCGGGCTGGGCGACCGGCGGCGCGGCCGGTGTCGTGCCGGCCGAGCTGGACGTGGCGGTGGTGACCGTGGTGGTGGCGGTCGGCGACGCCGAGGTCGACGGCGTCGAACTGCTCGCCGCGGGTGTGGTGCCGCCACTGCCGCAGGCGGAGAGCGCGAGGGCGCCCGCCGAAGCCGCGACGACCGGGAACCACCGTGAGAGCTTCGTTCGAACCATGTCAATCGCCTCCCTGGTGTGGTGCTACTGGGTAGACGTACCGGGTCGCGGGCGGGTTGGCTGGTTTCGTAAATTCCCCACCAAGCGTGTTCTAAACGTGACGGGATCACACGTTCGTGACGATCAGAGCGGCGTATCGACCCAGGTCAGGCAGCGCCACTGGCCGTCCGGCTGGGCCACCAGCTCCACGAGACCCGTGTTCGGGATCAGCGCCGCGTTGGCCACGTCCGGGTGGACGTTCGGGGCCAGCCACTCGGCGCCCAGTCGGATCGCGCCGCCGTGGCTGACCAGGGCGATCACGCCGTCCGGGTCGGCCTGCTCGTGCTTGGCCCGCAGCCGGCCGACGGCGTCCAGCATCCGGGTGCGCACGCTCGTGCCGCTCTCGCCGCCGGGCAGCGCCGGGGCCAGCTCGCCGAGCGTCCAGCGCCGGACCGTGTCCATGTAGGTCCGGATCGACGCGTGGTCGGTCGCTCCCTCCAGGTCACCGGCGACGACCTCGTGCACCCCGTCGACGACCTGCACGTCCAGGGAGAACTGCGCGGCCAGCGGTGCCGCCGTCTGCTGGGCGCGCGTGGCCTGCGACGCGTACACCGCGACCAGCGGTTCCCCCGCCAGCCGCGCCGCCAGGTCGCTCGCCTGCCGCCGGCCGAGCTCGGTCAGCGGCGGGCCGGGCAGGGCGGTGTCCAGCGCGCCGCGGACGTTCCCTTCGGTCTGACCGTGGCGGATGAGCAGCAGCCTCACGCCAGGTCCCCCTTGCGGACCGCGTCGGCCCACACGGCCGCTTCGACGAAGTCGTCGTTGCCGAAGCCGGGCTCGATCGTGGTGCGGGTCCCGTCGGCGCGCGGGTGCGAGCCGAGGAACCGCAGCTGGCGGCAGTGGCGGCGCAACGCCGTCAGCGCGTCGAGGATCCGCGGTTCGGCCACGTGACCCTCGAAGTCGATGAAGAAGCGGTACTCGCCGAAGTTGCTGCGCGTCGGGCGGGCGTCGAGCCGGGTCAGGTTGATGCCGCGGGTGGCCAGCTCGGTGAGCAGCTCGGCGAGCGTGCCGGTGCGGTTCGCGGCCGCGGCGACCACGGACGTCCGGTCGGCGCCGGTCGGCTCCGGCAGCTCACCCGGCGGGCGGACCAGCAGGAACCGCGTCGCCGCGTCGGTGACGTCGGCGACCTCGGTGGCCAGCACCTCGAGGGCGTAGTGCTCGACCGCGACCGGCGCGCAGACCGCCGCGTCGAAGTCGCCCTCCAGCACGCCGACCGCGGCGGCGGACGTCGACGACGACGCCACCGGGTGCGCGCCCGGCAGGTTCGCCTCGAGCCACTCGCGGACCTGGGCCAGCGCGTGCGGGTGGCTGGCGACGGTCCGGATCTCACCGCCCCCGGGCCGGGTCAGCACGCTGAAGTGGATCGGGAGGATGGCCTCGGCGACGGCGACCAGCGGGGTCGACTCGCTCAGCGCGTCGAGCGTGGCGGGCACCACGCCTTCGACGGAGTTCTCGATGGGGACGCACGCCGCGTCCACCTCGCCCTCGCGGACGGCCGTCATCGCCAGCCGGACGGTCTCGACCGGAATCAGTTCTTCGCCCGCGGCGAGCACCCGCGCGGCCTGTTCGGTGAAGGTCCCTCGGGGGCCGAAGTATGCGATCCGTGGCACAGCACCCAGGCTACGGGGCCACGTCGTGGCGACATTCACTCGGACAGCCGGTACGGGAACCGGTTACGCCGGGTGGCATTTTTTGCGATGCTGGGGGCGTGACCGCCGAATCGGGCACGCACGCCGGCCGTGAGGGCGTCCAGCCGCCGATCTCCCCTCGCGCCCCGGAACTGGTGCTGTGCGCCGTCGATGAACCACTCGCCGAGGCCTGGACCGCCGCTGCCCGAAAGCTGGCCGGCCGGGTCCGGGTGCACCGCGGGTCGGTGCTCGACGTCGTCGCCCAGGCCGTGGTCAGCCCGGCCAACTCCTACGGCTGGATGCGCGGCGGTATCGACGCCGTCTACGCGCGGGCGTTCCCGGGCGTGGAACAGAGCGTCCGCAGCGCTGTCCTGGCCTTCCACGGCGGGGAGCTGCCGATCGGCGACGCCGTCGTGGTGCCGACCGGCGAAGCCCAGCCGGCCTGGCTGATCAGCGCGCCGACGATGCGCGAACCCGGCGAACGGCTGCCCGCCGACACCGTCCACCCGTACCTCGCCGCCCGCGCGGTGTTCCTGACGTGGCGCGACGGCCACCTCGACCACGGCCCGGTGCGGGACTTCGTCGACACGATCGCGATGCCGGGGCTCGGCACCGGCGTCGGCGGTCTCGCACCCGCGACCTGCGCCCGGCAGGTTGCGGCGGCCTGGGACGAGGTCTTCGGAAAGCGTGACGCTGGGTGATCAACCCCGGATAGGGGGTGGACTACATCACAGCGCTTTCACCGGCCACAAGCCCTACCGTTGATCGAGCAGGTAAAACGTCCGCAGTGACATCCGGGGCTTCGCCCCGGGCCGGGGGCTCCGCCACCCGGACCCCCGCGGGACAGTCGGTGCAGGCGACGGCCGGAGGAGTGTGCGATGACCCGGGTCCGCGAACTCAGCCCGTATGTCGAGCTGCACCGGGAACAATGGAAAGAACTGCGGAGTTCCACGCCGTTGCCGCTGACCGCGGCCGAGCTGCTGCGGCTGCGCGGCCTCGGCGAGCAGGTCGACCTGGCCGAGGTGGCCGACGTCTACCTGCCGCTGTCCCGCCTGATCAACCTGCAGGTCGCCGCGCGCCAGCGGCTCTACGAAGCGACGACGACGTTCCTCGGTGACGACTCCCGCGGCACGAAGGTCCCGTACGTGATCGGCATCGCCGGGAGCGTGGCGGTCGGCAAGTCGACCACCGCCCGCATCCTGCGCACCCTGCTCGCGCGCTGGCCGGACCACCCCCGCGTCGACCTGGTCACCACCGACGGCTTCCTGTACCCGCGCGCCGAGCTGGTGCGGCGCGGGATCATGCACCGCAAGGGCTTCCCGGAGAGCTACGACCGCCGCGCCCTCCTGCGGTTCGTCACGGAGGTCAAGTCGGGTGCCGAGCGCGTCGCCGCGCCGGTGTACTCGCACCTGGCCTACGACATCCTGCCCGGCCAGGAGCAGGTGGTGCAGCAGCCGGACATCCTCATCGTCGAGGGCCTGAACGTGCTGCAGCCGGGGCCGCGGCTGATGGTGTCCGACCTCTTCGACTTCTCCATCTACGTCGACGCGCACACCGACGACATCCAGCGCTGGTACGTCGAGCGGTTCCTCGAGCTGCGCCACACGGCGTTCGCGGACCCGGCGTCGCACTTCCACCACTTCGCCGGCCTGCCCGACGACGAGGCCCGCGCCGAGGCCCGGCACCTGTGGCACTCGATCAACGAGCCGAACCTGATGGAGAACATCAAGCCGACCCGGCCGCGGGCGACGCTGGTGCTGCGCAAGGACTGCGACCACGCCATCAACCGGGTTCGCCTGCGCAAGCTCTGATTCGCCGACCGGTCACGCGGCCCGTCACCCACATGCCGCGCATTCGCACGCTGAGCGAGTGCGCAGCCACGATTCGTCGCGGTCCGGCGACTCTCCGCGCCGGATTCCGGCCGATCGGCCGAGGCGCCGCGTTCAGGCGTAACCGGTTGGCCGATACCGGGGCACGGGTGGGAAAGACACCCTGAAGGAGTCAGGAAAACGGCTCTGAGCTGGGAGGAGGCCCACGATGTTCTCGATGATCCTCACGTGGGTCGGTGCGGTGCTCGGTCTGGCGTTGCTGATCGCGATGGCCGCCGGAACTTTCGTCGTCGACTTCGACGACCGGCTGCAGGAGCGCCGGCGCAAGGGGAAGCCCGCCGAACCCGCGGGCCCCCTCCCCTAGCCGTCAGAGCTCGGCCAGCGCCTCGACGTAGGCGTCGGCGTCGTATTCGAGGTTTTCCCCGTCCAGCAGGGTGTTTTCCAGCGTGTCGATCAGCTGCTCGAAGATTTCGCCGCGGTCCAGCTCGCCCTCCTGCAGGCGCTCGACGGCCTGCCAGACGTCGGCGGGCTCGTTGTCCCACAGCTGGTCGACGATCGTCGCGCGCAGGATCAGCCGCTGCTCGTCCTCGTCCTCGTCGGCTTCGGCGATGACGAGCGCCCGGCGCTGCTCGGGGTCGGTCGGGTCGAGGTCGACCTCTTCCTCGTCGATCTCCGTGGTGGGCGACGGCACGGCGAACATCCGCCGTTCCAGCGCGTCGGCCAGTTCGCTCGGCGACAGGTCCCCGAGCTCGCTGAAGTAGCGCTCCAGCGGGGAGTCGTCGTCGGCGTACTCGCTCAGGTAGTCGGTGACGGCCTCGTCGAGGGCGGCGATCGCGGTCTCGGTCAGCCCGGCCCGCTCGCCCGTCCACTGCACCCAGGCCAGCACCACCGGCTCCACGGCGTCCTCGTGGTCGGCGTCGAGTTCGTACTCCTCGCCCAGCACGCCCTCGAGGAACCGCGCGATCTTCTCGGGCCCGACGCGCAGCGGGTTGCCCGGGTCGGTGCGCACGCCGTGCTCGAGCAGCAGGCCACCGATGGCGCGCGCGGCGCCGGCGTCCTCACCGCTCGCCGCGACGAACTGCTCGACGACGGCGGCGCGCTCGGCGTCGGACCACTCGGCCACCTCGGGCACGAGCGCGGGCTCCGGCAGCGCGCGGCACCAGAGGAGCGCGACCGCGTGGAAGCGCGCGTAGTCCTCGCTGACGTCGGCCTCGTCGAGGTGGTCGGTGGCGGCGAGGCCGTCGGCGATCAGGCGGTGCGCCTCGGCGGGGTCGACCGCCTCGAACACGACCAGCTCCGGGTCGGCGTCGGACTGCTCCCGCATCTCGGCTATGACATCTGCCGGCCCGTCGATCACGACGAGGTCCCGCACCCGGCCGCCCTCGGTGAAGTCGAGCAGCGCGAGCAGGCCGTACGCCTGGTCGCCGTGGGAGAAAACGCAGAGCAGGGACGACTCGTCGCCGTAGACGTCGCCGGTCCGCCAGCACTCGCCGGCGGTGGCCCGGCCCAGCCCGGTGGCCCAGGAGGGCTGCGGGATGCCGCGGCCGAGGACGACCTGCAGGCCGGCGTCGGCGGCCTTGCGCTCGACATCGGTCTCGGCGACGACCTTCAGCGCGGCCAGCAGCGCGGCCGCGCCCGGCGTGATCTTGCGCTGCGCGAAGGCGATGAGCTCCAGGCCGAGCGGCTCTTCGCCGTCCTCGACGGGCAGGTCGTGGAACTGGCCGAGCACCTCGGAGGCGAGCAGCTCGACGTCGACCGGCGCGGGGTCGGCGCCCAGCGCCGAGAAGTCGTTCAGGACGTCCTTGAACAAGCCCGTCACGCTGTGGGTGACGGGCTGCGGTGCCTTCTTGCGGGCGCGACTGACCGGGCTCATGGCTTCATGGTTTCACTTCACCCGTTTCTTGCGGGGGCCCGGGTGGCAGAGCCCCCGGCCCGGGGCGAAGCCCCGGTTTGACAGCGGAGCCGGTCGCGGTGGCCCTGGCGCGGGTCCCGCCGCTGGCCCGGCGGGGAGGCGCCGAGCGGGAAACGACGGAACTGGGCCACCGCGACGCCTTGGCGCGCTCACGGTGTCCCGGTGCACGTGTAACACCGGTTCACCCGGGTCAACGAGGGGTGCGCGGGGAGGTTACGGGTTTGGGCAAGGCGATGCGGGCGGTGCGGATTTCCGTGATCAGCCGGGTTTTCCGCCGGTGGGTTTCCACCAGCGCGGCGAGGTAAGCGGTGAATTCGTCCGGCGTTCCGGCGCGCTTGTGCAGGGTGCGCAACAGCTTCAGCCGACGCGCGACCTCCTGGTAGGCCGCCGGATCCTTGCGCTCGATGAGCTCCTCGACCTGCTCGCGGAAGACCGGGATCGTCTCGGCCGGGTGGTCGGCCGCCCGTTGGTCCGCCAGCTCGAGCTTGAGCTCTCCGGACGCGCCGAACCGCACGCAGGCCCGCCAGGCTTCGTCCGGACGGCCGTCGTCGAGCAGGACGCGGACGAGCTCGTCGGCCGGCTCGACGCCCTCGGCGGCCAGTTCGCGCAGCCGGGTCAGGGCAGTCCGGCGCTGTGCCGTCCACTTCCCGCCGGCCGTCGCGGCCTCGCGCAGCGCGGCGTACGTCTCGCGGCCCGGCTTGGCGTCGAACTCCTGGCGGCGGCGAGCCGTCTCGTCGTCCTCCCGCGGCTCGAGCGGCGGCGCGTGGCCGTTCTTGTCGTGGGTGAGCGCGCGGGCGGCGTGCGCGATGGCCTCGCTGTGCCGCCCCGCGGCCCGCAGCACCCGGACGATCTTGAGGCTGACGTCCACGCGCGGCGGCTTGGCCGACAGGATCGCCACCAGTTCGTCGACGTCGCCGAGCACCTCGGCCAGCTGCTCCCGCAGCCGTTCGGCCACGTCGCGGCGGTGGCCCGGCCCGCTCGCCGCGAGCACGTCGTCCACAGTGGACTTGATCCGGCGCAGGCCGGGCTCGCCCAGCGCCGTCGCGAACTCGGCGAGGTCGATCACCGGACGGCCGGGGCCGTCGAACTCGACCTCGAGGATCCAGTCGGCCAGCTTCTCCGGGTCCGGCGGCCGGGCGGTGCACGCGCGGGCGTACAGCTCGACGGCCCGGTCCAGCCGCTCGGCGAGGTCGCCGGTGTGGTCACCGGTCTGCTCCAGCACCTCGCTGATGTCGTCGACCGTGCGCCGAGCGAGCGGCCCCAGGTCGGCGCGGCTGCCGGCGTCGAGCATCCGCTGCAGCGTGTCGAGGACCGCGCCGACCTTCGCGGTGTACTCGACGTTCCCGTCGGTCACCGCGGTGTCCAGCAGCCGGTGCGCCTCGCTGACGTCACCGGACTGGGTGGCGGCGCGCAGTTCGAGCGAATGCCGCAGTTCCGGGTCGCGCTCAGCCTGGGCGTGCAGCAGGTCCGCCAGCGTCTCCGCGTCCAAAGTGCGCAGGTAGGGGCGAAGATCCGAGGGGCGACTCACGCGCACCAGTCTGCCCGACGGCCGCAGACACGCACGTGGGCCAACCGCGTGCTCTTTTCGGAGTAATTCGTGACGCCGGGTAAGCGGCTCATGGACGTCGCAGGTCGTCGAGCACGGCTTTCAGTGGCCACGGTTCCGGGAGCGTCGACCGTGGTGACCGTACGTGGCGGGGCCACGGGATGGCCGGGCGGACGGTCGGCACCATGATCGGGACGACCGGCACCGGAACCCGCGCCACCAGCCGCCGCACCACGACCATCAGGAGCCCGGCGAACAGCAAGAGCGCCGTGCCCGCCGCGAGGGCGCCGGCGAGGGTGCGGCGGCCGTCGTCGAGCGTCAGCTGCACGGCGTACTGGCTCTGCTGGGTGTACAGCAGGCCGAGCTGCGCGGAGACCGCGTAGACGGCACTGCGCCACGTCGACTCGGACACGGGCAGCGGTTCGGCGGCGGTGAACGCGTTCTCCACCGCGGCCAGCCTGCTCCATTCGGCGCTGCGGGTGAGCGACTCGTACGCCATCCGGCCACTCTCGGTGAGCTGGGGGACGACCCGGGCCAGGTCGGCTCGGTAGGAGGCGACGGCGGAGGTGAACGACCCCCGCGTCACGTTGTCGAGCCCGGCCAGAGCGAGGGAATCGGAGCGGTCCATGCCTTCGGCGACGGAAAGCAGCTCGACGGCGGTCGTCTGCTGGTAGGCGGACTCGGCGTCCGGAGCGTGGCGGGCGTAATCGCGCAGCCCGGCGATGGCGGCCTCGATCCGCTGGGTGTAACTCGCATACACGGCGCTCCGCTGGTCGGGTGCGGCCATCGCGGCACTCCGCTGGGCCTGCAACGCGACCACCGCGCGGGCCGTCCGGTCCGCCACGGCCGCCGTCTCCACCGCGACGTCGCGGGTCCGAACCGCTTGGTGGACCAGGAGAACCGCGATCACCACGGCCACGACGACGAGCGCGCCGCCGGGGATGAACGCGATGCCCAGCATGCGGCCGCGGACGGATCGCAGGTACTTCAAGACGTTCCTTTCCCAGCCTTGGGCCCCGCAAGCATCCCGACGAAGTCCAACCTATTGAGTGAGAGATTCACCGGTCAACGCCAGTCCGCCATACGGCCGTTAGCGCACCGTGACAAGCGGGGCTGCCCCGGCCGGGGGCTCCGCCACCCGGACCCCCGAAAGCGGTGGTGACGGCGGGACAATCGCGCCCGTGACCTTCGACGACGTGACCCAGCGCCTGCGCGGCTTCGCGGCGGCCCGAGCCTGGGAGCCGTACCACACCCCGAAGAACCTCGTGATGGCGCTTTCCGGCGAGGTCGGCGAGCTGACCTCGCTGTTCCAGTGGCTCACCCCGGAGGAATCCGACGCGTGGCGCGAGGATCCTTCGCTGAAAGAGAAGGTGCTGGACGAGATCGCGGACGTCACGCTGTACCTCCTGCAGCTGGCCGACCGCCTCGGCGTCGACCTGGCGGAGACGGCGCACGCGAAGATCGACCGCAACGAGGTGCGCTTTCCGCCGCCGGCCTAGCCCCAGAACACGCCGTTCGGGTTGCGGTCGATCTCGGCGAGCAAGGCGGGCGGCGTGCTGGCGACCGGCGCGTCCGGGTAGCTCAGCCACCGCCCGTTCCGGTCGGCCCACCACACCGACCAGATCCCGAACTCGTCGAGCCGCAGCTGCGCGATCTTCTGCTCGGTCCAGTCGGGCCCGGCCTGCGGCGACCAGGGCGCGCGGCGTTCGACGATGGTCACCGCGCGGCCCCGGGTCCGGCACTCGACGCGGACCTGGTCCTGAAGGTGCTCGGGGACGCGCTGGGCGCACCACCGTTCGATCTGCCGCAGCGCGAGCTCCGGAATAGCCGCCATGGCCCCCAGTGAACCGGGTCCCGCTCACCCCACCCGCACGGGGGCACCGCACCGGCGTCAGCGTGGCGCGGGCTCGGCGAGCCACCACCCGCCGAGCAGGGCCCCGATCCCGAACAAGGCGAAGAAGATCCCGGCCACCAACGGCGTCCCACCGAACATCGCGAGAACGACGACGAACATCAGCAGCAGCCCCACGCCCATCAGGATCCGGCCACCGACGAGCTTCGACGTCCCGGCGGGCGCCGGGGCCGGCGGCGCGGGCGGCGGCTCGAAACCGAGAGCCATGGGCGCGGCGCGGACGTCGAGCACAACGGCGCCCAGCTCAGCGGCGCGCGCCGGCCGGGGGTCGTTCGCGGGCACGGTCGCGTCCACCGCGAGGTGGGTGACGCTCGCGGTCAGCTTCTTGGCCAGCTGGACGCCCTCGGCGAGAACCCGGGCCCGCAGCCGGTCCGCCGCCGCGGTGGTGCCCACCACCAGCACCCGCGTCGGCTTCCCGCCCGCGGTCGGCCGCAGGTCACCGGCGTCGGCGACGCCGAGTGCGGTCGCCACCTGCCGGAGCTCGCGCGCTTCCGCCGCGGTCACCACGCCGTCCCGTTCCGCGATCTCCCGCACGGCCGCCACGAACCGCTCGTGCGTCGAGCGCACCCGGTCCTCCGGCCACCCCACCTCGGTGGCCAGTACGGCCAAAGCCGCCACCTCGTCCGGCGAAAGGTGCTGGTCGGCGACGACGCCGGCGAGCAGGTCCAGGTAGGCGTCGCCACCCCGGCCGGTCACCACGCGCTCGACGGCCTCGGCCATCCACCCCGGCTCGGCCGGCTCCGCCACCTCACGCGGGCGCAGCGGACCGGTCGCGAACCGCGGCAGCGCCGGAAGGACCGGAGGTGCCGCGAAGGTGAAGCCGTGCCGCTCGAACAGGGCGACGACCAGCTGCGCGATCGTGCGCGCACCGGACAAGGCCGACGGCCCGGGCCGCGCCGGCACGCCGAGGGCGTGCGCCACGGTGGCGAGCCGGTAGTTGGGCAGCCGGACGGCGGTCTGCGCGGCTTCCAGGGTGCCCACGCCCGGCAGCACCGGCACCCCGGTGCCGAGCCGTGCGGCCTCGTGGCCCAGGAAAGCCGCGACGAACGGCAGGTCGTGCGCCACGACGACACTGCCGCGGCAGAAGTTCAGCAGCGAGCCCAGAACGGCACCGAACGACGGCGCGCCGTCGAGTTCGCCACGCGTGATGCCGTGCACGAGGGCCGATCCGGGCGGCACGCCGGGTCCCGGGTCGACCAGTGTCGACAGCTCACCGGCGATCGAGCCGTCGGCGTGGACCCGCACCGCGGCGAGTTCGACGACGCGCCCGGGGCGCAACCCGGTGGTCCGGATTTCCACGGCGGTGAAGTCGACGCCCTGGGCGGGATGGCCGCCGGCGCCGAGCAACGGGAGGGATTCGATCACGTCCGCAGGTCGTTTCCCGTTCGGCCGTTGTGACAGCTTTTCGGCGAAGAACCGTGGTTCGTGACGTGATCGTGACGGCAAGATTCCGCCGGATAACGACTGATGGTCGATCACGAGCTATCCCGTAACAACGGCGGGAGATTTCCCGAGTACACCGTCGGCACATCGCTCGAGGAACGAGGAAATCCCGCATGCAGCCGAAGAAGCGTTTTCCGAACTGGCTGAAGATCGTCTTGGCCGCCTTCGCGGTCCTGTTCGTGCTGGGCGCGATCTTCGGGAAGACCCCCGACCCCAAGCTCACGACCGCCGCCGCTCCGTCGTCTTCGACACCCCCGTCCACCAGCACGTCTTCGTCCCCGACGCCCACGCCCGCGGCTGTCGCCTACACCGTCGGCAGCGTGACGGACGGCGCGAACGTCGTCATCAACGGCAGTGACGGCACCAGCAAGACGGTGCACGTCCTCGGCGTCACCGCACCCGTCGCCACCACCGGTTGCTACTCGGCGGAATCACTCGGCTGGGCCGCCACGACGCTTTCCGGCAAAGCCGTCACGCTCGGCGCGGAAACGGCGCAAGGCATCGCCCTCACGCTGCCCGACGGCCAGGATTACGCGACTCTGGCCATTCAGAAGGGCTATCTCAAGTACGCGGCCACCGCCGCATTGCCCGCGCTCGCCGCCACCGAAACCGCCGCCCGGCAAGCCGTCAGCGGGCTGTGGGGACCGCCGTGCAACGGGACCATCGACGCGCCCGCACCGGCACCGGCACCGCCGCCGACGCCTGCCCCGGCGGCTCCGGCCACCAAGGCCGCTCCCAAGCCGCCGCCGGTGGAGACCACCGCGGAAGCACCGGCGCCGGAACCGGACCACAGCGCCTACTACGCGAATTGCTCGGCCGCGAAGGCCGCCGGCGCGGCGCCGCTGTACCGCGGCGAGCCGGGTTACCGGTCCGCGCTCGACCGCGACGGCGACGGAGTGGCCTGCGAACGGTGATCTAATCTGGGCCGATGACCACCGCCGACGAACTGCTCGGCAGGCTCGCGGGCCTCGACCGGGACGCGCTGGCGAAAGTGCTGGCCCACCGGCCGGACGTGCTCGAGGAACCGTGGCCGCGACGGCTCGACGTCGTCGCGGCACGGCTCGCGTCGGCCGAGTCCGTCGATGCCGCGCTGCTCGGGTTGCCGATGCCGCTGGTCCAGGTCGTGCGGGCCGTCCAGCTGTGTTACGCGCTGGGGCAGCGGCCGGCGCCCGTCGGCGAAGTCGCCCGGCTGCTCGGCACGGGCACCGGCACCGTCGAGTCCTCAGTGGACGAATTGGCCGAGCACGCCCTGCTGTGGCGCGAAGCCGACGGCATCATGCTGCCGGAACTGCTGCACCGCAACAGCTTCCACGCCGAAGGTCTCGGCCAACCCGTCGCGAACCTGCTCGGGGAGCTCGGCACGACCCGGCTGGCGAAGCTGTCGCAAGTGCTCGGCCTGCCCGGCACCGCCCGAAAGCCGGAACTCCTGCTCGGGCTCGTGCGCTTCTTCCGCGACGGGGACCGCGTCCGGGAGCTCTTCGCCACCGCGCCCGAAGGGACCCGCAAGCTGTTGCTGGACATGGCCGACGGCGTTCCCGAGGCCGAGGGCCTGGCCCCGGCGGGCTGGGCGTTCGACCACGGCTTCCTGTTCGGGACCTACTACGGCACCGTGGCCATGCCGATCGAGGTGTCGCTCGCGCTCCGGGGGCCGGACCACCAGCTGCCGTTCACACCTGCGGAACCCGAGTACGCCGTCACCCACACCGGGGCCGAGGCGGCCGAAGCCGCATCGTCGTCCGCCGCGCTGCGGCTGCTCGACCGCGTGTCGGCGGTCCTCGACCTGGCCGCCGCGGAGCCGTTGCCGCTGCTCAAGGACGGCACGATCGGGGCCCGGCTGATCAAGAAGGTGGCCAAGGAGACCGGGGCCACGGCGGCGGAAATCGAGCTGGCCATCGACCTCGCAGCGCAGGCCGGGTTGCTGCTGGCCGACGAGCCACCGCCGCCGCGCCGCGGCCAGAAAGCACCCCCGCCCACGCTCAAGCCGGACCCGGACCTCGCCCGGCCCACGCCGGCGCTGCTGTACCGCCTGCTGCTGACGACCTGGTGGGATCCGGCGCCGCCGGAATTCGAGGTCGACGTCGAAGCGCTGACGCGGCGGCTGGTCGTGCGGCTGCTGGCGCGGCTGGGTCCCGGCGACGCGATCACGGACGTCGGCGCCCTGATCCGGCTCGCCGAGTGGCACGCGCCGATGCTGCCGGCCGACGACCTGGCCGCGCACGTCCGGAACGCGCTTGCCGAGGGCGAGCTGCTCGGCGTCGTCGCGCACGGCGCGGTGACCGCGGCCGGGCGCGCTCTGCTCGCACCGCACACGCTCGTCGAAGTCACCGACGAACTCGTCTCCCGCGCGCGGACGACCGCGTTGTTCGGCACCGACCTGACCGCGATCGTGCCCGGCTCGCCCGACACCCGGCTCGCCGCGCTGCTGGACCGCGTCGCCGACCGCGAAGCCCAGGGCACCGCGACCAGCTGGCGGTTCTCCCCGGCGTCCGTGCGGCGGGCGTTCGACCAGGGCGCGACGACCGCCGAACTGCTCGACGACCTGGGCGCGATCGCCGCCGGCGAGCTGCCGCAGCCGCTGGTGTACCTGGTGCACGACGTCGCGCGGCGGCACGGTGAGGCGCAGGTGATCGACGTCGCGAGCGTCGTCGTCGGGGAACCCGCGGTGCTGGCCGAACTCGCCGCGCACCGCAAGCTCGCCAAACTCGGCCTGCGTGCGGTGGCGCCGACCGTGTTGACGTCTACTGTGGACGCTTCGGGCACGCTGGAGGCGTTGCGCGAAGCCGGTTACGCGCCGACTCGCCACGCCGCGGACGGGAGCATCGTGCTGCCCGCCCGTGACCAGGCCGAGCCGACGGTGGCCGTCCGCGACCCCGAGCCCGGCGAACTGCCGCCCGATCCCGCCGGCCACGCCGAACGGCTGCTGGCCGCCCCGGTGAGCGGCCCGGCCCTGCTGCGCGGCCAGCTCGCGCGGGCGATGAGCGACCGCTACGCAGGCCGGCTCACGCCGAAGCAGCAGCAGCTCTGCTGGCAGCTCGAAGCCGGGCTCCCGGCGGACGTCGTCTACCGTGGGGACACCACCGAGCACCTGGTGATCGCCTACCCCGAGCTCGACGGCGACGTCCTGGACGTCTGGTCGCTCGGGGAACGCGCGTACCGCCGGCTCGAACTGGCGCGGATCGACCTGGCTCAGGCTTCGACGGCGGTGAGCCTCGCGTAGGCCACGACGTTGTCGAGGTAGTTGCCGCTCGCCCGGTCGAACGCCCCGCCGCAGGTGATGAGCCGGAGTTCGGGCACCGCCGTGTCGCCGTACACCTGGTCGGTCGGGAACGCGGCCTTCGCGTAGCGGTCGACGCGGTAGACGGTGAAGACGGCGGTCCGGCCGTCCGCGCGGCCGACCTCGGCCTGCTCGCCGGGACGCAGCTCCTTCAGGCGGGAGAAGGCGCCGGGCACGTGCTTGTAGTCGACGTGTGCGGCCAGCACCGCCGGGCCGGGCTCCCCGGGAGACGGCGCGCCGGTGAACCAACCGACCGTCGTGGCGTCACCCGGGACCTCCAGCGCGCCGTCCGGTGTCAGCCCGAGGTCCGTGATCCCGTCGGCCCGGACGCCGATCGCCGGGATGGTCAGGGACGCCGGTTTCGCCGCGGGGAGGCCGTCGGCGGCCTCTGCCGTGGTGTGCGCGATGCTCGCGGTGCCCGGCGGGTTCGTGGCGGCCGGGCTCGGCGGGGCGATCTCCTGCGGCGCCTTCGGCGACAGGACGAGGACGAAGGCCACGGCCAGGACCACGCCGAGCGCGGCGGCGACCGCCGCGACCGCCGGCCACAGGCGCGGGTGCCTCAACTCGGGCGCCGGCGCAGGTAGAGCACCATGCCGCCGGACACCGTCGCGGCGAGCAGCGTGCCGCTGAGCACCAGGAAGCCGGGGACCTCGTCCTCGGGAGCACCGCCGCCGGTGGCGACGCCGCCGACCGGCTTGACCTTCACCTGGCTACCGGTGGCGGGCTTTTTGGTGGCCGTCTTCGATGCGGAGTGCGTGGGCTTTTTCGCCGTCGACGTGGCGGTGGTGCTCTGCTTCGGCCGGTGCGGGAGCGATTCGCAGGCGATGCCGTTCTTGTCGCGGTCCAGGTCGTTGGGATCGCCCGGTGTCGCGTCGAGAACCGCCTGGGCGTCTTCCTGGTACTGGAAATCCGGGCAGTTTTTGTCGCCGACGAGGGGCGTCGCGAGCTGCGCGGAGGCGAACGGAACGGGGCCGAGGAGAGCGAGCCCGGCGACGGCGGCGGCCGTCGTCAGGGCGCGGCGAAACAAGGACAACGGAATTCCTTCCCAAGGGATTCGGGGCGATTGTGTGGTTACTATCGCCGCGTCGGCGGGGCTGTTACGGACCATTCCGGAATTCCGTAAATGCCAGCAGTCCACCAAGAGCGGCGCGGCCCGTGATTCTCCGCCATTTGCGCCGCGACCTGCGGATCCGCCCAAGGGAAATGCGTACCGGCCGGAATGTTACGGGGTTCGCGGTCACACGTTTGAGGTAATTCACGTGTGACGGTGCCGACCGGTCACCACCGCGGCGTCCGCGCACCCCGTAACCTCGGGGTATGCCGATCCAGGTACTGCTCGTCGACGACCACGAACTGGTCCGCCGCGGGCTCCGCGACCTCCTCGGCGACGAACCCGACATCGAGGTCGTCGCCGAGGCGAGCAGCGTCGAAGAGGCCCTGGCGGTCGCGATGCACGTCGAGCCGGAGGTCGCGGTGGTCGACGTCCGCCTCGGCGACGGCGACGGCATCACGCTCTGCCGCGAACTGCGGTCGAAGCCGAACCCGCCGGCCTGCCTGATGCTCACCGCGTTCGACGACGAAGAGGCGATGGTCGGCGCGATCATGGCCGGTGCCGCGGGCTACCTGCTGAAGCAGGTGCGGGGGCAGGACGTGGTGAACGCGGTCCGCGAGGTGGCGGCCGGGCACTCGCTGCTGGACCCCGTGAGCACCGCGCGGGTGCTGGACAAGATGCGGCACCCGCCGACGGACGAGCTGGCGACGCTGACCGAACGCGAGCGCGACGTGCTCGAACTGATCGGCCAGGGGTTGTCGAACCGCGAGATCGCCGAACGGCTGTTCCTCGCCGAGAAGACGGTGAAGAACTACGTCACGTCGGTGCTGGCGAAGCTCGGCATGCAGCGCCGGACCCAGGCAGCCGCCTGGATCGCGCGGCGCGAGAAGTAACCGGCCGTTCGCAATCCGCCGTTCGCTGCGTCCTTTTCCTGTTCTCGTCACGGTCCGCCATGTCGATCAGCGCTTTCTCCGCGCAAGATTCACTCGAACGTGAGTCGAATATATGTTCGACGGGTCGGTAAGATCATGACGAGGGCGAGGAAGGGAGGCCGGATGACCCGAGAAGGGTGAGTCGCGCAGGAGTACGGGTCAGTCGAGTGGCAGGTCGAACGCGACGAGCGTGCCGAGACTGGGTGAGGAGTTCAGGAAGAACTTCCCGCCCGCGGCGTCCGCGCGTTCGGCGAGATGACGTAGACCACGGGTGGCGACGCCCTGGGGAACGCCGGAACCGTTGTCCCGGACGCGGAGTTTCACGCCGCCGGAGTCCCTGGTCAGCGTCACGCGGGTTTCGCTGGCGCCGGAGTGCCTGACCACATTGGACAGTGCTTCGCGCAGGGCGGCCCGGATGTGGTCGGCGCGTTCCGCGGGGATGTCGGCGAATTCGCCGGACAGCTCCAGGGTCGGCGGATAGCCGAGCAGCTCGCCGGCGATGCGGACCTCGCCGCGCGCCGACTCGGCGAGGTCGGTGGGCGTGCCGGTGTCGTGGCGAGGCTCCGGTGACCGCAGCGCGCGCACAGTGCCGCGGATTTCCTCGATGGTCTGGTCGAGCTGGTCGATCGCGTCGGACAGCCGGGCCCCGTCGGCCTGGGCGAACCGCTTGCGCATGTTGCGCCGGACCCGGTCCAGCTGCATGCCGGCGCCGTAGAGCCGCTGGACGATGACGTCGTGGAGCTCGCGAGCGATGCGTTCCCGCTCTTCGTACAGCGCGACCCGGTGACGCGCATTGGCCCCCTCGGCGAGCGCGAGAACCACCCCGGCCTGCGCGGCAAAGGCGACCAGCATCTCGACGGTCCCGGCGGAGAACGGCTCACGCCCCCGCTTCCGGTAGACGGTCAGCGACCCGAGCACCCGCCCCCCAGACCCGAACGGCGCGGCGGCGAAGGGCCCGTAGCCGTGAAGCTCGGCGGGCACGTAGGGCGCGGTACGCGGATCGACGGTGAAGTCCTCGCTGGAAACGGGCTCACCGCCCCGAGCAACCCGCCCAGCCGCGGAGTCGGCGGGGAGCGTCAGGCCGCGCAGCGAGTCTCCGGCACCGGCACCCCGCTCCGGGCGGCTGGTTGGTGGGACGGAGTTACCGATGCTCGCACCGCCCGCCGGCGTGGCCGGCTGGTCGGCCGTCGGACCGGCACCCAGGCGCGCATCGCCCACCGGCCCAGCGACCGCTTCGGTGCCACCGAGCGCCACCGGCGGCTCACCACCGTGAGCCTCCGACTCCGGGCCACCGGAACCCGCCTGTCCCTCGCCGGGCTTGCCGTGGGCGTCCGCCGATGGGTGGGCCGTTGCGTAGTGCGCGGCCTCGACCACCACGCGTCCGTCCTCGGTGCTGACCATCGCCAGCCCCAGGTCGGCGTCGGCGAGTTCGGCCGCCCTGGCGACGACCGTGTCCAGCACCGCTCCCGGGTCGTCGCCGGACAGGGCGGTGCTCGTGATTTCGGTGGCGGCGGACAATGCCCGCGCGGCAAGCGTCGGATCCATGAGTTCCGTCATTATCGCGCGGCGCGGTGGCGGCGCGGCAAGGACACAGCGGGAATCGATCACGTGACCGGCACCCGGGTGACGACCCGGCCGTCGCGGACCTCGAGCACCACGTCCGCTCCGTCCGCTTCGTCCGCCCGGTGCGTCACGTGCACCACCGTCCGGCCCGCCAGCGCCTCCCGCAGGTGCGCGCGCACCGCCTGGGCCGTCGGTTCGTCGAGGTGCGCGGTGGGTTCGTCCAGCAACACGAGTCCCGCCGACGGCGCTCCGAGCAGCGCCCGCGCCAGCGCCACCCGCTGCGCCTGCCCGCCGGACAGTCCGCTGCCGCCGCTGCCGAGCACCGTCTCCGGCGGGACGTCGGCGAGCGCGGCCTGGCGCAACGCCTCGCTCAACTCCTCCTCGGTCGCCGCCGAGTCGGCCAATCTGAGGTTCTCGGCGACCGTCGTCGCGGCGAGCATCGGCTCCTGCGGGGCCCACGCCACCCCCTGCGGGACGGCGACCACCCCACTCCGAGGCGCGAGGAAGCCCAGCAGCGCGGCGACGAGCGTCGACTTCCCCGCCCCGCTCGGGCCGACCACCGCGGCGTAGGTGCCCGGCGCGAGGTCGACGTCGACGTCGTGCAGCACCACCGGGCCGCCCGGCCAGCCGAGGTCCGCTCCCCGCAGCGCGACGCCCGTCCGCGAAACCGGCGACGACGGCTCTTCCGGCGTGTCGGCAAGACGGTGACGAGCGCGCTGCAACGTGTCCCAGTGCTGCGCCACCGGCGGGAGCTGCGCCAAGACCTCCGCCAGCGCGAGCGGCACCAGCGCCAGTAGCGGCGCCAGGACCGGGTCGAGCTGCCCACCTGCGACGGCCTGAGCCGCGAGCGCCGTGCTGACGACCGCGGCCGCTCCGCACACCAGCGTGACCAGCGCCTCGGCCGCGCCGGCGCCGAAAGCCTGCCGGCGTGCCTGCGTGACCAAGCGGGTGTCGGCGTCCGCGAGGGCGCGGCGATGGTCCGCAGCCCTCCCGAAAGCGAGCAGTTCGGCCGCCGCTTCGAAGATCACGAGCACTCGGGTGGCCACTTCTCGACGGCCGGCCGCCAGCGCCGACGTCGCCCGGCGTTCGGCACGCAAGGCCACCCACGGCGCGCACAGCCCGAGCGCCACCGCCGCCGCCAGCGTCCACCCGGCCGTGGGCAGCACCGCCGTCTGGACGGCGATCGCCCCGGCCGCGACCAGGGCCACCACCAGCGGCGGCGACACCACCCGAGGCAGCAAGTCGCGCACGGTGTCGACGTCGGTGACCAGCCGGCGTTGTCCCTCGCCCGCGCGCAGGCTCCGCGCGGGCCCGAGCCGGACCAGCGAGTTCCACAGCCGCACCCGCAGGCGGCCGGCGATGCGGAACGCGGCGTCGTGCGTGACCAGCCGCTCGACGTACCGGAGCCCCGCCCGGCCGAGCCCGAACGCGCGGACGCCGACCACCGCGACCGTCAAGGTCAGGATCGGTGGCTGCTGAGACGCCTTTGCGATGAGCCAGCCCGACGTCGCCGTCAGCGCCACCCCGGCCAGCAGCGCGACCGCGCCCAGCGCCGCGCCGCCGAAGAGCCGTCCGTCGAGGAGCGCGCGCCACCCAAGCGGCGTGCCGGTGTCGTCCACTGTGGACGCTTCCGGAGCGGCCGCGTCCTCGGACGGCAGGTCGACCGCCGCCGTGCGTTCGTGGGCCGCGATGATCGCCGCGGCGCCGTTGTCGACGGCGCGCTGCACCGCGTCGAGCACCAGGCGCGCGCTGACCTCGTCGAGGTGGGCCGTCGGTTCGTCGAGCAACAGCAACCAGGCGCCGTTGCGCACTCGCTCCAGCGCCCGAGCGATGGCGACGCGCTGACGTTGGCCCAATGACAACCGGGAGACCGGCCGGTCACCGAGCCCGGCCAGCCCGAGTTCGGCGAGCACCGCGTCGGAGCCCACCTCCTCGCGGACCGTGCCGCCGGCGAACACCGGCGACTGCGGCACCCACGCGACCTGTTCGCGCCAGCGCTCGAGGTCGGCGTCGGCGAGGTCCACCGGACCGACGGTGATGGCGCCGTCGTGCGCCGGGACGAAGCCGAGCAGCGCCGAGAGCGTCGTCGACTTGCCGCCGCCGCTCGGGGCGCGCAGCCAGACCGTCTCGCCGGGCCGGACCGCGAACGACTCGCCGTCCGGCGCGAACCCGCCGCGCCGCGCCACCCGGAGCGAAGACACCCGCAGCTCGCCCCGCGACGGGATCGCCGTCCCCTCGGGACGCACGGGCAGAGCCAGCAGCTCGGCGACGCGCCGGACCGCCTCGACGCCGTCCTCGCTGGCGTGGAATGCGGCGCCGACCGCGCGCAGCGGCTGGTAGCACTCCGGCGCGAGGATCAGCACGCCGAGCCCGATGGCCAGCGGCAGGTGGCCGCCGGCGAGCCGGACGCCGATCACGACGGCGACGAGCGCCACCGACAGCGTCGCGATCAGTTCGAGCACGAACGCCGAGGAGAAGGCGACCTTCAACGTCTTGAGCGTCGCGCGGCGGTGGCGTTCGGACAGCCGGCGGACGGTCTCGGCCTGCGCGGTGGCGCGGCGGAACGCGGTCAGCACCGGCAGCACGCGCACGAGTTCCAGGAGCCGTTCGGACATCCGGTGCGTCGCGTCGGTCGCGCCGGCGACGCGGTCGGCGGTGTACTTCCCGACGAGGATGGCGAACATCGGCAGCAGCGGCACGGTCAGCGCGACGATCACGCCCGACGGCCAGTCGGCGAACAGGATCGCCGCGCCGGCGCCGAGTGGCACGACGGCCGCCGTCACCAGCGCCGGGAGGTACTCGCGGAAGTAGGCGTCGAGCGCGTCGAGGCCGCGCGTGGTGAGCGCGGTGAGCTCGCCGTGGCCGCGGCGGGCGATCCACTCGGGCCCCAGGCGCAGCGCGTGGTCGACGGCCCTGGCGCGCAGTTCGCGCTGCGCCGTCGCGGCGGCGCGAGCGGAGACCGTGCGCACCGCCCAGCCGGTGAACGCGCGCGTCGCGACGAGCGCGAGCAGCGCGGCCAGCTGGGCGGTGCGTCCCCCGGAACCTGCTCCGACGATCGCCGCGAGGACGTCGGCGAGCAGGAACGCCTGTGCCACCAGCGCGGCGGCGTTGACCAGCGACAGGAAGCCCACCAGGGCCAGCGCTCGGCGCACGGCCGGCACGAGGGCCGGCAGCGCGCCGAGCGGGCCCTTTCCCGGCCGCGCCGAGTCCACTGTGGACTCCGAGGCGGGATGGGGAGCGCGCCCGGGAAGCTGCAACAACCGGGGCTCCGCCCCGGGCCGGGGGCTCCGCCACCCGGGACCCCCGAAAAAATGCTGCGTCATGGTGCGTGGACCGCCGGGATGTGCTGGGTGCCGATGCGCTTGCGGAACACCCAGTACGTCCAGCCCTGGTAGATCAGGACCGCAGGGGCCCCGAAGACGGCGACCCAGGTCATCACGGTCAGCGTGTACGGGCTCGACGCCGAGCCTTCGATGGTGAGGGTGTTGGCGGCGTCGAGGGTCGACGGCAGGACGTTCGGGAAGAGCGCGCCGAACATCGTGACGGCGGCCCCGGCGATGACCACGCCGAGCGCGGCGAACGCCTGCCCGTCGCGGCCGGCGCGCAGCCGCAGCCAGGCGACGACCGCGGCGGCGGCGCCGATCCCGAACGCGAGCAGCGTCCACAGCGTGCCGGCACGCCACTGGACGACCGAGAGGAACGCGACCATCGGCACCATCGCGACCGGCAGCACCTTCACGGCCAGGTTGTTGGCCCGGCGCCGCAGGTCACCGCTGGTTTTGAGAGCGAGGAACGCGGCGCCGTGGGTGATGGAGAAGGCGGTGATCGCGACCGCGCCGAGCAGGGTGTCCCAGCGGACGGCGGCGAACGCGGAGCCGACGCGGTTGCCGTCGGCGTCGAGGGGCAGGCCGAGGACGGTGGTCGCGAGGATGAGGCCGACGCCCAGCGGCGGGAGCCACGAGCCGATCATGATGACGCGGTCCCAGTTGCGCCGCCAGCGCTCGGAGTCGACCTTGCCGCGGTACTCGAAGGCGACGCCGCGGCCGATGAGGGCGAGCAGCACGAGCAGGAGCGGCAGGTAGGCGGCCGAGAACAGCCCGGCGTACCAGGCGGGGAAGGCGGCGAACATGGCCCCGCCGGCGACGATGAGCCAGACTTCGTTGCCGTCCCAGACGGGCCCGATGGTGTTGACCATGACGCGGCGCTCGGTGTTGTCGCGCCCGAGCACCGGCAGGAGCATGCCGACGCCGAAGTCGAAGCCTTCGAGGAAGAGGTAGCCCAGCCAGAAGAAGGCGATGACGACGAACCAGACGATGGCGAGGGTCATCGGGTCACTCCTCGGGCGCGGTAGCCGTGAGTTGTCCACAACCAGCCGAGTTGTCCACAGGTGGGCTGTGGGTAACTCGCGAGAGTGGAGGCTTCAGCACTGTGCGTGTTCATCGAGTCCACCACCTCAGTACGCGAAGGCGAGCGTGTCGCCGTCCGTCTTGTCGGAGTCCTGCTTCGGCGGGGGCATCACCGCGTCGACGCCGCCGCGGATGTACTTGCGCATCAGAAACAGCTCCACCACGCCGAGGGCGGCGTACACGCTCGTCAGCGCGATCAGGGACGTCCACACCTCGCCCGTCGTCAGCCGCGAAACCGCCTGGGCCGTGAACATCCACACCCCGTCGACGCCCGAAGGGTTCGGGACCACCACGAACGGCTGACGGCCCATTTCGGTGAAGATCCAGCCGGCGCTGTTGCCCAGGAACGGCGTCGCGATGCCGCCGAGGACCAGCCAGGGGAACCAGCGATTGCCCGGGGTGCGGCCGCGCCGGGTCAGCCACAGGGCCAGGACGCCGATGCCCGCCGAGACGGCGCCGAAGCCGATCATCATGCGGAAGCCCCAGTACGTCACCGGGAGGTTCGGCACGTAGTCGATCGGCTTGCCCGCCAGTGAACCCAGCGCCGGGTCGTCCGGGTAGTTCGTGCCGTACTTGGCCTGGTACTCCGCGACCAGGTTCTCCACACCCTTGACCTCGGTCGTGAAGTCGTTGTGCGCCAGGAAAGAGAGCAACGCGGGCACGTTGAACGTCTTCACGTCTTCGCAGTTCGCGCCCGACACGTCGCCGATCGCGATGATCGAGAAGCTCGCGGGCTTTTCCGTGTGGCACAACGCTTCCGCCGACGCCATCTTCATCGGCTGCTGCTCGAACATCAGCTTGCCCTGCGCGTCGCCGGTGAACGCGAGGACCGCGAACGCGGCCACGCCGACCCAGCCGCCGAGGCGCAGCGAAGACCGCCAGACGTCCTCGTGGTCGCCACGCCGCCACAGGTGCCAGCCCGCGACGCCCACCAGGAACGCCGCCGCCACCGAGAACGCGCCGGCGAGGGTGTGCGGGATCGCGGCCAGCGCCGTGTTGTTCGTCAGCACGGCCCAGATCGAGTTCATCGTCGGCTTGCCGTTCTCGAACGTCACGCCCACCGGGTGCTGCATCCACGAGTTCGCGGCCAGGATGAAGTACGCCGAGGCCATCGTGGCCAGCGAAAACGCCCACGCGCACGCCAGGTGCACCTTCTTCGGCAGCCGGTCCCAGCCGAAGATCCACAGGCCGAGGAACGTCGACTCGACGAAGAAGGCGACCAGCCCTTCCATCGCGAGCGGCGCGCCGAAGACGTCGCCGACGAAGCGCGAGTACGCGCTCCAGTTCATCCCGAACTGGAACTCCTGCACGATCCCGGTCACCACGCCCATGGCGAAGTTGACCAGCAGCAGCTTGCCCCAGAACTTCGTCATCTTCAGGTGCCGCAGCTCACCGGTGCGGACCCAGCGGGTCTGCATCGCCGCGACCAGGATCGACAGCCCGATGGTCAGCGGGACCATCAGGAAGTGGTAGACGGTGGTGATGCCGAACTGCCACCTTGCTAGATCGAGGACCTCCACGTGGTCCAGCGTGCTCCGGCCCTGGTGACGCGGCCAGATCAACTGGTCCCGTTCGTGGCGGGACCAACGTCCTACAGCTGGTCGAGGGCCTTCCGCGCCTCGTCCGCGACGAGCCGCCGCGGGCCCGAATCCCCCAGCTCGAGGACGTGCCGGAGGGCCAGCGCGTACGCGGTGTCGAAGGCCTTGTCCGCGGCGACCGGGATGTTCGGCGGCACGCCGACGCCCTCCCAGTTCTCCCCCGATTCCGGGTCGTACGAGCGGGCGATCGGCACCGTCACGTCCAGGTAAGTGTCCACTTTGTACCGATCGCAGGGGTGCGCGCCGCCCCGCGTCACTTCGCCGACGGTCTTCGCGCGGCCCTGCCGCTGCAGCGAAAACGCGAGGTCCTCGCCACCGGAGAACGTCGCCGGGCCGGTGAGCACCCAAATCGGCTTGGTACCGCCGAACTTCGGCCCCGGGACGTACGGCAGCGTCCACATCTGGGTGACGCGGTCGCCGTCGCGCTCGTAGAAGTCGAGGTAGTGGGTCCGCTCGTCAACGAGGTAGCTCTGCAGGAAGGCGCTGGTCTCCGGGTCGCCGCCGCGGTTGCGCCGCACGTCGATCAGCAGCGCGTCGGCCGACGCGACCAGCGTCATCGCCGCCGAGACCGACGGCGCCGCGAGGTCGACCGGGTAGAGCATGGTCGTGTCGAGGTAACCGACGTTGCCGGAGAGCCGCCGCACCGAGGCGATCCCGAAGTTCTCCAGCTCGGCGACGCGCCGGAAGTCTTCGGACGCGTGCTCCGCGTCACCGTCCACGGCGACGGGGTCGAGGTGGTGACGCAGCCGCAGGTGTTTGTCGTCGTTCACCGACTGGAGGTCCGCTGTGACGGCCGTCGCGAATTCCGGGTCACCGAGGTCCGCGTACGCGCCTTCGCCGAGACGCGCGCGAAGCACCTCCGCCAGCTTCGCGGCAACGTCCGGGAAGACGTAGTGAGCTTCCAACCGGCGGATGACCTCTTCGACCTGCGCAGCACGCGCCTCAGACCCCATGCCGATCAACCTACCGCAGGCCACAACCGAAAATTCGGCACGCCGAAAAAAATTGTGTGACCCCCCGGGACGCCGAATTCATGGCTGCCGATCAGGCAATTTCGAGGTAGCCATCAGCTTGCGGCTTTCAGAGATGCCCCTTTATCGTTGCAGTGAAAGGGGCGAAAGAATACTCATGACTGCCGCTATGGTGGCGCTGATCAGCGCGTTCGGCCTGGTCCTCGCTGTGGAACTGCCGGACAAGACGCTCGTCGCGACCCTGGTGCTGACCACCCGTTTCCGCGGCTGGCCGGTTTTCGCCGGGGTGTGCGCGGCCTTCGCCGTGCAATGCGTCATCGCGGTCGCGTTCGGCAGCGTGTTGACGTTGTTGCCGGACGTAGTCCTTTCGCTGGTCGTCGCCGGGATGTTCGGCCTCGGCGCTTTCATGCTCCTCCGCGAGGGATTCAGCGAAGCCGACGCAGCGGGCGAAGACGCTTCGCGCGCCGGCCCCTCGCCGCTGTCCTTCATGCGCTCGGCGATGACGTCGTTCGGCGTGCTCTTCGCCGCCGAGTGGGGCGACGCGTCCCAGCTCGCGACGGCGAGCCTCGCCGCCCGGATCGGCAACCCCTTCGCCGTCGGCGTCGGCGCCTTCAGCGCGCTCGTCGTGGTCGCCGGGCTCGCCGTGTTCATCGGCGGGAAGCTCCGCAGCCGGATCCGGCCGAAGCTGATCCAGCGCTGCGCCGGGTTCGCGTTCGCCGGGTTCGCGGCGTTCGCCCTGCTCCAGCTGGCCTTCTGACCGCTCCTTCACAGGTTCACCCGGTAACCTTTCGGCAACGAAAGGGAGAGCACCAGGTGAACGAACCCTCGACCGCGGTCTCGCCGCTGCACGGCCGGATCGCGCTCGGCGGCATCGGCCTCGCCGTGGCCATTTCGATCGCCCTGCACCTGCGGCTCTCCGCCCAAGTCAGCCCGATCTGGCAGACGTTGTCCGAGTACGTCCACGGCAAGCTCGGCACGTCCTCGGCCGCGCCGGTGTTCAGCGTGATGTGCCTGGCGCTGTCGCTGGGCTCGGTGGCGTTGCTCGCCGGCATCGCGAAGGCGCACCGACCGGGCACCACCGCGGTCTGCGGCCTGCTCGGCATCTGGTCGGCCGGCCTGCTGGTGTGCGGCCTCGTGCCCGTCGACCCCGACGGGCAGGCGCGTTCGCTCTCCGGGCAGGTCCACAACTTCGCCGCGCTCACGGCGTTCGTCGCCCTGCCCGCAGCCGCGTTCGTGCTGACGAAGAAGGGCCGCGAACGCTGCCCCTGGGAACCCCGCCGGACGACGATCCGGCGCCTGGCCACGGCGAGCTTCGCCAGCGTCGGCGTGGTGCTCGGCGGGTTCGTGCTGACGCTCGTCCTCGGCCCGGCGCACCAGGACGTCACGTTGGGTCTCTTCGAGCGGTTGCTGTTCACCGTCGACGTCGCGCTGTTGTTGACGATGGTCCGGCCGCTGCGTTAGCCGTCGGTCTTCAGGATGTCGGCCAGCCGGGTGGCGGCCGCGACGACCTGAGGGCCCACGTCGGCCGCCTTCAGGGGCTCCATCGAGACGACGCCGACGCTCGCCCGCAGTCCCGGCACCCCGCGCACCGGCGCTGCGACGCCGGAAGCGCCCGCCTGCAGCTCACCCGTCGACGTCACCCAGCCGCTGCCGCCGGGACGCAGGGTCATCGCCTTGCCGGCCGCGCCGGCGGTCAGCGAGTGTCTGCTCCCGACGCGGTAGGCGACGTGGAAACTGGTCCACGACGGCTCGACGACGGCCACCGCAAGCGCTTGCGGACCCTGCGCGACCGACAGGTGCGCGGTCGCGCCGACCTTCTCGGCCAGCTCGCGCAGGACCGGGCCGGCCGCGTCCCGCAGCTGCGGCAGCACCTGCCCGGCCAGCCGGAGAAGCCCGACGCCGAGCCGGACCTTGGTGCCGTCGCGCCACACCAACCCGCGCTCCGACAGCGGCACGAGGAGCCGGTAGACGGCCGCGCGGCTGGCCCCGATGGCCACGGCCAGCTCGGAGATGGTCGCCGCGTCCCCGCCGGCGTCGGCGACTGCCTGCAGCAGCGCCAACCCCCGGTCGAGCGTCAGCGACCCCTCCCGGCTGGTCACAGCAAGCCGAGTTCGCCCATGTCGGCGACGGGCTGCTCGAACGAGGCCGCCGCGTACGACGCGAAGAGCGCCCGCACGGCCTTCGCCGCCGGCTCGGACAGCGCGCGGGCCTCGTCGGCCAGCGCCTGGGCGTCGGTCGACGCCAGCGCCGCCCGGACGTCGCCGCCGGCGAGGCTGCGCGCGGACGCCACGAGCAGGTTCAGGAAGCCGTGGTGCACGAACCCGCTGCCGGGATCGGTGTGCCGGACCGCGCGGTGCAGGCTGTTCGTCGCCTTGAACGACGCGCCACTGGACCCGCTGACGACGGCGAGGAAGTCCGCCACCTCGTCGACGCTGGGGAAGTTCTCGCCCGCCTGGCCGCCGCAGCGGATCTTCGGCCAGCTGCCGTGCTCGATCACCTTCCGCACGCCGTCGAGCCAGCCGACGCCGCGCCGCGGCTCGACCACCCGGATGACGTCCTCCGGGACGAACTCCGAAACGCGCTCCAGCCAGACCTCGTCGACGTCCGACGGCGCGGGCATCTCGACCATCCGCAGCGCCAGCAGCTCACTGCGCGACTCGACGATCGAGATCGCCTTCGGGACGCCGCCGAGGCCGGTGTCGATGATCAGCGAGAGCGGCAGGGGCTGCTTCGGCTTGATCTTGATCAGCTCGGTGATCAGTTCCGGTAGCCGGGAGGCCTGGCAGAGGAAAACCCCCAGTACACCGGCGTGTTCGGACTCCCGGCTGACGAAGTGCGCACGGAGCGCTTCGGGCATGGCCGCACCGACCGGAGGGAACAGCGCCGAATCGTCGACGAGCCTCGCGAACAGCGGGGGAATTCCACGGGGGCCGGGTGGCGTGAGTTCCACAGCGCTTGACACGACTGACACGCTAGTAGCGTACGACATCAGAACAAAATCGTTCGCACACCGGACACGTCAGAAGGGGACGTCGATGCCTTACTACCGGCGAGTAGGCGAGATCCCGCACAAGCGGCACACCGCGTTCCGCAAGCCGGACGGCGGCCTCTACGCCGAGGAGCTGATGGGCGTCGAAGGCTTCTCCGCCGACTCCGCGCTGCTCTACCACCGTGGGCTGCCGACGGCGATCGTCGACGCCGTCGCCGTCGAGGAGGACCGCGGGTCCCTGACCCCGAACCACCCGCTCAAGCCGCGGGCGTTCCGCACGCAGGACCTCAAGTTCGGCGGCGAAGCCGACGCGGTGACCGACCGCCGCCGCCTGTTCGGCAACAACGACGTCACCATCGGGTTCGTCACGGCGACCGCGCCCAGCCCGCTGTACCGCAACGCGGCGGGCGACGAGCTGTTCTACGTCCACGGCGGCTCCGCGACCTTCGAGACGATCTACGGCCGCATCGAGGCCGGCGACGGCGACTACGTCGTCATCCCGACGTCGTGCACCTACCGGGTCGTCCCCCACGGCGAAATCAACCTCTTCACCCTCGAGGCGCGCGGCCACATCGGGCCGCCGAAGCGCTACCTGTCGGCGAAGGGCCAGTTCCTGGAGCACTCGCCGTACTGCGAGCGCGACATCCGCGGGCCGTCGGAGCCGCTGCTGGAGGACGGCGAGGACGTCGAGGTGCTCGTGCGCCACCGCGCCGGGCTGACCCGCTACACCTACGCGACGCACCCGTTCGACGTCGTCGGCTGGGACGGCTGCCTCTACCCGTGGGCGTTCAACATCGACGACTTCGAGCCGATCACCGGCCGGGTGCACCAGCCGCCGCCCGTGCACCAGACGTTCGAGGGCCCGAACTTCGTCGTCTGCTCCTTCTGCCCGCGGAAGGTCGACTACCACAAGGACTCGATCCCGGTGCCGTACAACCACGCGAACGTCGACTCCGACGAGCTGATGTTCTACGTGCGCGGCAACTACGAGGCCCGGAAGGGCTCGGGGATCGGGATCGGCTCGCTCTCCCTGCACCCGTCCGGCTTCACGCACGGCCCGCAGCCGGGTGCGGCGGAGGCGTCGATCGGCGCGGAGTTCTTCGACGAGACCGCGGTCATGGTCGACACGTTCGCGCCGCTGGAGCTCGGCGAAGCCGCCGACGCGTCCGAAGACCCCGGTTACGCCTGGACGTGGTCGCGCCGCGGCCCTAAGGGATAGTCAAGTTCCGGAATTACCGTCCCGCCCTCGTTCCGCTGGCCGATAATGGAATTTCCGGCGGAACGGGGAGGCCCTCGATGATCAATTCCCAACCAGCACGGCGAAAGAGAAAGTTCCTCCCGTTCGTGGCCGCGATCGTGGTCGCCGCCGGCCTGATCATCGGCATCCGGTACTGGACCAGCGACTCGGGTGACGACGCGGACCAGCCGAAATGCACCGGTTCGGACGCGGTCGCGTTGACCATCGCCTCTTCGCCGGAGAAGGCCGGCATCGTCCAGGAAGCCGCGAAGGCCTACTCCGGACGGTCGGTCGCCGGGCACTGCGTCGACGTCGTCGTGAAATCGAAGTCCTCCGGCGTCGCGATGCAGGCGCTGGCGAACGGCTGGAACGAAGCCACCGACGGGCCGCGCCCGGACGTCTGGACGCCGGCCGCGAGCGGCTGGGTCAACCTGCTGCGCGTCAACGCGAAGGGCGACTCGGCGTCGATCGTGCCGGACGGCGACCCGCAGTCGATCGCGAACTCCCCGCTGACCGTCGCGATGCCGAAGCCGATGGCCGAGGCGCTCGGCTGGCCGGCCAAGCCGATCGGCTGGAAGGACCTCGCCACGCTCGCGACCGACCCCGCGGGCTGGGCGAAGTACGGCCACCCGGAGTGGGGGAAGTTCCGGCTCGGCAAGACGAACCCGAACATCTCGACCGCCGGGCTGAACGCCACCATCGGCGCGTACTACGCGGCCACCGGCACGTCGTCCGACCTCACCGCGGCCGCGCTCGAGAAGCCCGAGGCCAAGCAGTTCGTCTCGAACATCGAGCAGGCGATCGTGCACTACGGCGACAACACGCTGACCTTCTTGACCAACCTGCAGAAGGCCGACGACCGCGGTGCGGCGCTGTCCTACATCTCGGCGGTGACCGTCGAGGAGAGCTCGCTGATCGGCTACAACCAGGGCAACCCGACGAACGACCCGGCGAAGGTCGGCCAGCACGCACCGCCGAAGGTGCCGATCGTCGCGATCTACCCGGCGGACGGCACGCTCAACTCCGACCACCCGTTCGTCACGCTGAACTGGGCCGATCCGACGCGCAAGCAGATCGCTGCGGACTTCCTCGGCTACCTGCGGGGGCCGGAGACGCAGCAGCGGTTCGCCGCGTTGGGCTTCCGGTCGTTCGACGGCAAGCCGGGCCCGCAGGTGACGACCGCGAACGGCGTCCAGCCGGACGCGAAGATCAGCTTCCTGCAGCCGCCGTCGCCGACGGTGCTGTCGAAGCTGCTGGCCACGTGGACCGACCTGCGCAAGAAGGCGAACGTGCTGCTCGTCGTGGACGTCTCGGGCTCGATGGGCGACGAGGTGAAGGGCACCGGCAAGAGCAAGATCGACCTGGCGAAGCAGGCGGCGATCGACTCGCTCGGCCAGTTCGTGCCACGGGACCAGGTCGGGCTGTGGCAGTTCTCGACCCGGCTCGACGGCGACAAGGACTACCAGGAGCTGCTCCCGGTGCAGGCGCTCGGGAACAGCGGCAAAGAGACGCTCGCCATGCGGCTGAGCGGGCTGACGCCGCAGTCGGGCACCGGGCTCTACGACTCGACGCTGGCCGCGTACGAGTACCTGAACGCCCACCTCGACCCGGCGGCGATCAACGCGGTCGTGGTGCTCACCGACGGCCGCAACGAGGACTCCGGCGGCATCGACCTCGACCACCTCGTGCCGCAGCTGCGGCCGGAGGGCAACGCGGAGACGGTCCGGCTGTTCACGATCGCCTACGGCGGGGACGCCGACCAGGGCGTGCTGAAGCAGATCGCGGAAGCGACCGAAGGATCGGAGTACGACTCGTCCAAACCGGACTCCATCAACCAGGTCTTCACCTCCGTGATCTCGAATTTCTGAGATCCTCCGGTCATGAAGTTCGCCCGTGAGCTCGCCGAACCGTGGGGACTGCTGCTCGCCGCGACATCGGCCGGGGTGGCGTGGGCCGTGCAGCTGCCGGTCGTCGCGTCGGCCGGTGTCGGCGTCGCCGTCCTCGCGGCGTGGGCGGGCGTAGCCGTCGCCACCCGCGAGAAGGAGCCGGAACGGCGTGTGCCGCGGGTGCTCGACGTCACGCCCGGGTCGGCCGAGGAGAACTGGCTGCGCCGGGCCGAAGGCGCGGCCGAGGGGTTCGTCTCGCTCAGCGGGTCCCTCAGCTCCGGTCCGCTCGCCGAGCGCGTCGCGGACATGGAGGCGGTGGTCCAGGAGACGCTGTCGACCCTGCACCGCCTGGCCGGCCGCGCTTCGGCGACCGGCTTGGCCCTCTCCCGGGTGGACCTCGACGCCGTCGCGCACGAACGGCGTCGGCTGGAACGCGAGCTGCGCACGGCGAACCCGGAGGTCCATGGCGATCTCGAACAGGCGCTGACGGCGGTGCAGGCCCAGGCGGACGTGCACGCGCGGCTCTCCGGCGCCCGGGACAAGCTGCTGGCCCAGCTGCAGTCGGGCGCGCTCGGGCTGGACAGCCTGGTGGCCCGGGTCGCGGAGCTGACGGCCGCGACGACGGACGTCGCCGTGGACACCGGCGCGGTGCGGGAGCTGAGCGACCAGCTGGAGGGCATCCGGCAGGGCGTGCTCGAGACGGAGCAGGCGACGCGGAAGTCGCTGGGTTAGGCGGCCACCGGCGTCCGGTCGCGGCGGGGCAGCAGCAGCGGCGTCACCAGGACCAGGATCCCGGCAACCCCGATCGCCACGCGCGCGCCGGTGAAGCCGGCGAGCAGGCCCCAGCTCGCGGTCAGCGCGGCGATCGCCGCCTTGGTGCTGACCGACCACGCCGAGAGCGTCCGCGCGATGCGGTCCGCCGGGAGCTGCTCGAGCCGGTAGGTCGCGAGCACCGGGTTGAACACGCTGCAGCAGACGATCAGGCCGAGTTCGACGACCATGACGAACACCAGCCCGCCGGTGCCGCCCGGCACGAAGGCCAGCGCGAGCAGCCAGCACGCCCGCAGGCTGCCCGCTGTCAGCAGCACGGCGTGCCGCCCGAACCGCTCGACGAGCCGCGGGGTCAGCCGCGAGCCGGCGAGGCCGCCGAGACACGGGACGGCGAACGCGAGCCCGTACTGCCACGGCGCGAACCCGAGCTGGTTCAGCATCAGCACGGCGAGCAGCGGCTCGGTTCCCATGATGAGGCCGTTGAAGAACAGGACGTTGAAGAACAGCGGCCGCAGACCGGGGTGCGTCAGGATCGTGCGCCACCCCTCGGCCAGGTCACGGGCACGCAGCCGGGTGGTCGGCCGCGGACGCGGCTCGTCGTCCGCGGCGATCGCGCGGAGGCCGAGGGCGGAGAGCAGGAAGCTGACGGCGTTGGCGACCACCGACGTCACCGGCCCGAGCACCGCGAACGCGGCCCCGCCGAGCGGCGGGCCGAGCGCGGTGGCGGTCCAGTTCGTCGCCTCGAACCGGCCGTTCGCCACGAGCAGGTCCTCGGGCGGCACCAGCCCCTTCAGGTAAGCCCCGCCGGCCGAGGTGAACGTGATGTCCGCCGCGGCGACGACCACCGAGACGGCGAGGAGCTGCGCGAAGCTCAGCACGCCGAGGGCGTAGGCGGCCGGCACGCTGATCAGCGAGGCGAACCGGACCAGATCCATCGCCACCAGCACCGGCCGCTTCCGGCGGCGATCGACCCACGGCCCCAGCGGCACGGCGACGAGCGCCCCGACGGCCGGCCCGGCCGCGGCGAGTGCCGAGACCGCCACCGGCCCGGTGTGCAGCACGAGGATGGCCAGCAGGGGGAAGGCCCCGAACCCGAGCCAGGTCCCGAAGGCACTCACGGCGTAGGCCGACCACAGCCACCTGAACCGCGGCCCCAGCGACCGCCCGCGCATCACCGGGAGATCAAAGCGAGGAACCGCCGTCCGGAGCAAACAACCGAAGCGGCGGCGAGCCACAACGCGGCGTTGTGAATCTAGAGTCGGTCGTCGTGGACCTCGACGCCGTGCGCACCTTCGTCGCCGTTGTGGAGGCGGGCCGGTTCCAGGACGCCGCCACCGACCTGTCGATCACGCAGCAGGCGGTCTCGAAGCGCATCGCGGCGCTGGAGAAGACCCTCGGGGCCCGGCTGTTCACCCGCACCGCGCGCGGCGCCCGCCTGACCGGCGACGGCGAGGCGTTCCTGCCGCACGCCCGCGAACTGCTGGCGGCCGAGCTGCGAGCGCTTGCGTCGGTGCGCACCGGGCCGCTCCGGATCGACGTCATCGGCCGGCGGCTGTGCCCGGCAACGTTGCTGCGCGGATTCCACGAGGCCCACCCGGACGTCGCGTTGGAGGTCGCGACGCTCTTCGACACCGCGGTCGCCGCGATCCGGGACGGCTCGATCGATGCGTCGTTCCGCACGGTCCTCGCGCTGCCCGAGGACCTCGAGGCACAGTGGGTGCTCGACGAGCCGATCCAGCTGTTGTGCGGCCCCGGGCATCCGCTCGCCGAATCGCCTTCGGTGGCTCCAGCCGAGCTGGCCGGGCATCGGATCTGGATGCCCGGTGTGGTGCCCGGGACCGAGTGGGGCGCGTACTACGCCGAGTTCGCGGCCGCGTTCGGTCTGTCGATCGACGCGGCCGGGCCGAACTTCGGCACCGAGGTCGTGCTGGACACGATCGCGGAGTCGACGGAGGTGGCGACCCTGGTCGGGGCGGGGAGCCGGGTGTTGTGGCCACCCGAGCACGACCTGCGGCGCGTGCCGGTCGAAGAGCCCGTGCCGGTGTACCCGCATTCACTGGTGTGGCGCCGGGGCAACGCGCACCCTGGCCTCACTACGCTGCGGAATTACCTCGCGAAGAGCGAGCGCGCCGCCGATGCGTGGCGGCCGAACTGGGCGCGCTACCCGAGCCAGGCCGTGCCCAGCACCGGGTAGCCCGGCAGGACGACGCACGCGCGTTGCCGGCCGGACTTGGCGCTCAGCCCAGCCACACCGTGCCCAGCACCGGATAACCGGGCACGCCCGTCTTCGCCCCTCCGGGCTTCGGTACCCCCGCGATCCACAGCCGGCCCGTCGCCGCGATGTTCGCGGCCATCGACGGGTCCGCCTTGGGCAGCCGGAAGCCGACCACCGTTCCGTCGGCCAGCATCGTCAAGCCGCTCAGCCGGGCCGAGCCGTGGCGGCTCATGCGCACCGGGCCGTCGAGGACCGCGCGCAGCTCCGTCCAGTGGTCCGCCGCGAGGGGGCGGTCGTGGGCGATCGAGCGCAGCAGCGCCGTGAGCGCACCCAGCAGCGCGCCGGCCCCGAACGTCCACGCGACCCACCCCACGGCCGGGAAGTCGAGCCCGACCCATCCCGCGAACCCGGCCAGCACCAGCAGGAACGCCGCCGTCACCCGCAGGTCGCGGGCGATCTGGCGGCGGTGCGCGGTCAGCACCGGGTCGAGCCTCGGTGAACCGGACCCGGCCGGTTCCGGAACCCGCACCGCACCCGGCGGTGGCGCGTCGTGGATCCGGGCGCGGCGAACCCGCACCACGCCGGAGAAGCCGACGAACACCTTCGGGCCCCGCCCCAGCAGCCAGACCCGCCGATGCCCGGCCACCAGCAGCCGGTGTGCTTCGTCGAGCCGGACGCGCAGCCACCGGCCGTCCGGCAGGCGGACGCCGACCGTCCGCCCGGCCGCGACCAGGCCGTCGGCGGTGATGTCCACCTGCCGGAACGCCTCCCGCTTCAACCGCGTCTCGGGCACCCTGACGTACGCGCGGTGCAGCCACCACGCCTCGATCGAGCCGGCCAGCGCGAACGTCCCGATCGCCAGGGCCACCCCGGCACCGGCGAAGAACTGGGCGATTCCGAACACCACGAAGAAGCCCCCCACCAGCCGGCGGTTCGTGGTGTTCCGGCCGAGGCGGTCGAGGTACTCGCCGAAGATCGGCAGCGCACCGGACGGCATGGCGGGGTCGAGCTCGAAAGCGCGCACGCGCTCGGGAAACGGGACGATCTGCACGCGGAGCCCCCACCGGGTTCGGAGTGGTTACCCGCCTTTTCGACGAACTGGGCACCGGCGTTACCGGATGCGCCGTTCAGCGGAAGCGACGTGATCGCCACGACTATCCAGACCGGCAAATTCAGGTTAGGCTCACCTAAGTAGGAGGTGAGCCGTGACCGAGGCCCCCACATCCGTCCGCCGCCCGCCGGCGCCGAACCCCGCCGAGCGCGCCAAGACGATCGCGACCCGCAACGGCCCCGCGTCGTTGCTGCCCACCTGCGACCGCGCCGACCTGAACGGCGAACGCGTCGTGCCGGTCCTGCACCACGTGCACCACAGCGGCAGTGTCAGCGTGCTGCTGCCCGACGACCACCCGATGGTCCGCTCGGCGAAGCAGACCCAGCGCGGGGAGCTGGCGGTGATGGTCGAAATCGCCGACCAGGCCCCGGTCGACCTGCGTGAACCGATCCGCGGACTGCTGTGGATCACCGGCTGGTTGCGGCCGCTGTCCCCGGTGTCGGCCCGCGCGCGGGCGGTGACGATCGCCGAGACGCGGCCGGACGAACGGCTCCTCGACGTCGGCCACGGCGTGACACTGCTGCGGCTCACCCCCGCCTCGCTCGTGCTCGCCGACGCCGAAGGCACCCATTCGCTGCGCCCGCACATGTTCAGCGCCGCGCCACCCGACCCGTTCCACGACTACGAGGCCCGGTGGCTGCGGCACCTGGAGAGCGACCACTCCGACGTCGTCGAGCAGCTGGCGAAGCACCTGCCGCCGGGGCTGCGCGGCGGCCGGATCCGCCCGCTCGGGCTCGACCGGTTCGGGCTGCGGCTGCGCGTCGAGTCCGACACGGGCGACCACGACGTGCGGCTGGCGTTCTCGAAGTCCGTCGACGACCCGTCGCAGCTCGCGTCGGAGCTGCGACGGCTGGTCGGCTGCCCGTTCCTGCGCGGGAGGTCAGGCTAGTTCGGCGGGGAAGCCGCCCTTCGCGATCGGCCCCCAGCTCTCGATCGTGACCCGGATGATGCTCTTGCCCTGCTTGACCATGGCTTCGCGGTATTCGTCCCAGTCCGGGTGTTCGCCGGAAATGCTGCGGAAGTAGTCCACGAGCGGTTCGACCGAATCCGGGATGTCCAGCACCTCGGCGGTGCCGTTCAGCTGCACCCACTGGTCGTTCCACTCGTCGGACAGAACGCAGGCCGAGACCTTCGGGTTGCGCTTGACGTTCACGACCTTCGCGCGCTTCGGGTAGGTCGAGACGACCAGCCTGCCCTCGGCGTCCACGCCGCACGTGACCGGCGAAAGCTGCGGGCCGCCGTCGGCCTTCGTGGTCAGCAGGATCGCCCGGTGGCGGGTGGACAGGAACTCGACCAGCGCGGCGCGGTCGACGGTTTCGTTGGTGGCGATGCTCCTCGGCATACCCCGAAGGTAGCGTGCGCGCATGACGTTCACCGCGCGATCGTGGCTGGCCCCGGACCGCCCCGAGTTCCCCGGGACGATCGAGGACCCCGCCGAGCGCCGTGCGATCAAGATCGAGCTCCTGATCGTCTTCGGGATCACGCTGGGCATGTCCGGCGTGCGCAGCCTGCTGTCCCTTGTGGACTCGCTGCTGCAGCCGGTGCCGCTGGCCCAGCAGCAGACCCAGCTGAACGTGCCGCAGGCCGCGGCGAGCCTGATCGACCTGCTCAAGCAGCTGCTGTCGGCGGCGCAGCTGGTCGGCTGGGGTGCGCTCGGGCTGTACCTGCTGTGGCGCGCGGGCATCAAGATCACCCGGCTGGGGCTGGACCGCCGGTCACCGGGCTATGACACGCTCCTGACCGTCGTGCTCGCCGCCGTGATCGGGCTTCCCGGGCTGGCGCTGTACTTCGTCTCCTACCACCTCGGGTTCAGCCTGGCGGTGCAACCGTCCACTTTGGGCGATACGTGGTGGCGGCCGATCTCGCTGACGCTCTCGGCGTTCGGCAACGCCTTCGCCGAAGAAGTGCTGGTCATCGGCTACCTGCTGACGCGGCTGCGGCAGCTCGGTGTTCGAGAGAACAACGCCGTTTTCGGCGCCGCCGTGCTGCGCGGGTCGTACCACCTCTACCAGGGGTTCGGCGGGTTCGTCGGCAACTTCATCATGGGTCTGATCTTCGGGCGGCTGTGGCAGAAGACCAACCGGCTGTGGCCGCTGGTCGCCGCGCACACGCTGTTCGACTTCGTGTCCTTCGTCGGATATGCCCTGCTGAAGGGGCACGTTTCCTGGTTGCCCTGACTAAGATCGGGGGGTGATCGACGAAACGACACCTCCCCGGGTGGACAGCGAAGTCGGACCCCTGCGCGCGGTGCTGCTGCACCGGCCCGGCAACGAGCTCAAAAGGCTGACGCCCCGCAACAACGACCAGCTCCTGTTCGACTCCATCCCGTGGGTCGACCGGGCCCAGGCCGAGCACGACGCGTTCGCCGAAGTGCTGCGCAGCCGCGGGGTCGACGTCCTGCTGCTGGCCGACGCGCTCCGGACGGCCCTGGAGGACGACCGGGCCCACGCGGCGGGCGTGCACGCGGCGGTCGACGACCGGCGGCTCGGCGGCGACCTGGCCGACTCGCTGCGGTCACACCTCTCCGGCGTCGACGCGGCCGGCCTCGCCGAGGTGCTGATGGCCGGGATGACGTTCGAGGAGCTGCCGTCGGCGGAGGGCGCGTCGCTGGTGCGGATGATGAACCACCCGCACGACTTCGCCGTCGATCCGCTGCCGAACCTGCTGTTCACCCGCGACTCGTCGGTGTGGATCGCCGATCGGGTGGCGGTTTCGTCGCTGACCATGCCCGCGCGGCGCCGCGAAACCGCGGTGCTCGACCTGATCTACGCCTACCACCCGCAGTTCCGCCACGCCGCCCGCGCGTACGGCGCCCATTCGGCGCCGATCGAGGGCGGGGACGTGATGCTGCTGGCGCCGGGCGTGCTCGCCATCGGCGTCGGCGAGCGGACGACGGCGGCCGGCGCGGAGTCGCTCGCCCGGTCGGTGTTCGCCGACGGCATCGCGCACACCGTGCTGGCGGTGCCGATCGAGCAGTCCCGCGCGACCATGCACCTGGACACGGTGTGCACGATGGTCGACGCCGACGCGGTGGTGATGTACCCGCTGGCGCGCGACCTGCTGACGGCGTTCACGCTGCGCCCGACCGGCGACGGCGGGGTGAAGGTCGCCGGTCCGGCGCCGTTCCTGGTGGCCGCGGCCGAGGCGATGGAAATCGACCGGCTGCGCGTCATCGACACCGGCCTCGACCCCGTGACGGCCGAACGCGAGCAGTGGGACGACGGCAACAACACCCTCGCCCTGGCGCCCGGCGTGGTCGTCGGCTACGAGCGGAACGTCGAGACGAACGAGCGGCTGGAGGCGGCCGGCATCGAGGTGCTGCCGATCGCGGGCTCCGAACTGGGCTCCGGCCGGGGCGGTCCGCGGTGCATGTCCTGCCCGGTACGCCGCGATCCGTTGTGATGCAAGCCTTCCCTAAAAGGCGTACACCATTAGGGAAGGCTTACTTAAATTAGGTGAGTCTTCTTTAGGAATGGTAACCCTAATAGGGGCCAGATCACCAGTCGCAAGTGGTCGAAAATCGAATTCTGCCGTATCATGGTGCGCATGGCCCTCACCAAGAAGAAAGAGCCGCGCTCGAAGTTCTACGAACTGCTGCAGGCGCAGATCCACAACGAGTTCAACGCGTCCCAGCAGTACATCGCGCTCGCGGTGTGGTTCGACGCCGAGGACCTGCCGCAGCTGGCGAAGCACTTCTACAAGCAGTCCGTCGAAGAGCGCAACCACGCGATGGCGCTCGTGCAGTACATGCTCGACCGCGACCACCACGTCGAGATCCCCGGCACCGGGGAAGTGCGCAACGACTTCTCCGGCGTCACCGAGCTCATCGAGCTCGCGCTCGAGCAGGAGAAGGAGGTCGCCACCGACATCTCCGCGATGGTGAAGGCCGCGCGTGCCGAAGAGGACTACATCAGCGAGCAGTTCACGCAGTGGTTCCTCAAGGAGCAGGTCGAAGAGATCTCGCAGATGAGCACGCTGCTGAACGTCGTCAAGCGCGCGAACGGCAACCTGTTCGAGGTCGAAGCGCACCTGTACCGCGAGTCCGTCGGCGACGGCGGCACCGACTCGCAGATGCCCCCGGTGGCCGGCGGCAAGCTCTGAGTTCCGCTCCCACCACGCGGTAATTCGCTTCGCAAGAAGCCGGAAACCCGGGCTCTCCCCCTGTGGACAGCCCGGGTTTCCGCATGCGGTCGGCACTCAGCCGGCGCAGTCCTGGGTGGCGCTCGTCAGGCTCGTCTGCACGACGCCCGTCTCGCCGAGCCGGAAGCGGTATTCGGCGGTGGTACCGGCCGGGGCGACGACGTCACCGGACTCCTCCTTGGCCGCGGGGTAGGCGGCGAGGACCTGGTCCTTCGTGGACCCGGCACCGATGCCTTCGGCGGTGTGCACGGCCACGTCCGGAGTGACGACGACGAGCCCGGCCGCCTTGGAAATGACGACGCTCGCGGCCGCGGGCACCCCGTTGCCCTGTGCCTTGTAGACGGTGCAGCTCGCCCCGGCCTGCGCGTCGCTGAGGGTGACGGCCTGCGCGGCCACGTCGGCCTCGGACATGCCGAGCTTGAGCTTGCCGAAGCCGTCGGCCGCGAGCAGCGGCCCGCTCGTCACGTCGGCGAGCGTGGACGGCGACGGGGTGGACGACGGCCGCGGCGGCGTCCGCGTCGATGCTCCCGGAGGCGCAGTGGCCTGGATGCTCTGCGTGCTGGTCGGCCCGGGCGTCGACGGCTCGGGCGGCCGGCCCTGCGTGAGGTTTTCGGGTGGCTTGACGCTGACTCCGGTCCCGTCGGCGGACATCACCGCGGTGCCGTCCTCCGTGTGGAGCCGGATCATCGTCAGCCCACCCGCGACGGTGACCACGGCCGCCGCGACCCCGGCCACCGCCTGGACGGTATGGCGCCGACGGCGACGCCGGCGCGCACCGGCGACGATGACGGTGCCGGCATCGGGCGGCGGCGGCGGCAAGTCCAGCCGCTCGTCGGCGAACAGCGCGCGCAGGCGCTGCTCCAGTTCGTCCTCGGAGATGTTCAACCCGCACCACTCCCTTCGCCGTCGACCGACTTGAGCTTCATCCGTAGCGACGCGATCGCCTTGCTGGCCTGGCTTTTGACGGTGCCCTGGGTGACGCCGAGGACACCGGCGATCTCCGCTTCCGAGAGACCTTCGTAGTAACGCAGCACCATCACGGCGCGTTGTCTCGGCGGCAGCGTTCGTAACGCACGCCACAGCGGCTCGTGCTCGAACGGGTCCGACGGCACGTGCGGGTTGGTGTCCGGCAGATCCGCCACGAGGTTCTCGCGACGCGTCCGGCGCCAGCGGCTCACGTGCGCGTTCGCCATCGACCGGCGGACGTAGGCCAGTGGGTCGCCCGTCTTCTCGTGGACGTAGGACCACCGCGAGCCCATCTTTTCCAGCACGGTCTGCACCAGGTCCGCCGCGTCGTGCGGGTTGCCGGTGAGCGCGTGGCCGTACCGCAGCAAGCCCGGCAGGGTGGCCTGCACGAAATCACCGAAGTCGATGAACTCACCCGGCAACGTCGCGGCCCTCCCTCGGCCTGCGCTGGTCACCGGGGTGGCAACCCGGCCGAAAGCAGGCGGACGCGGCCCGGAGACAATCCGCTCACCGGTACCCGTTCCGCCGTGGCTGCCGGTCGGATCGGTACCGGTCGACGCAGTGTCTCCCCCGGTGAAGACGGGTGCCGCAGCGGTCACGGTATCGCCTCCCATCGGGGTCGGGTAGCCAGAAGCCGAGTCGCCTTCCTCCCCAACACGCATCACAGCCCCCTCAGGTTGCCCGCGTAGCCGGCCGGGTTCGCGATCGCTCGGCCGGGTGATGATCTGCCCACGTCAGCGGTGGGCAAGCGAGTCGGGCAGCCGGAAACCGCCGCCGTCGAACTCTCGGAATTCGTGCACGCCGACGACCGCTTCGCGCGGGATCGGACCGTAGACGTGCGGGAACCAGATCCCGGCCGGATGCGGCGGCACGCCGTCTTCCCAGCGGACCGGGGACCCGACCTTCGCCGGGTCGATCTCGAGCAGCACCAGATCGGTGCGGCCCCGGTAGAGGACGTTGGCCGGCAGGTGTGCCGTGCCGAAGTCGGAACAGTGGATGAACCCGGCTTCCCCCAGTGAAGGCGGCTGGTACTCGCCGCCTTCACCCACTTCGGCCCAGTCGGCCGCCCCGCAGATGTGAAGTATCACACCGAGAATCGTCCCACCGCCGCGATCCGGCTGTGGTGTCTGGTACGCCACATAATGCCTGGTTGAACGCTCATCGAGCGGTGAGGAACCACCGGTTCATACCGATGGTCCGGGACCCTCCGACGGCGGTCAGCGCAGGGTCAGCTGACGGCCGATGAGGCCGTCCCGCGCGCGGCGCTCGGTCGCGTTCAGCGGCTCGTCGTCGAGCGACTTCAGCGCCGTCTCGAGACGGGCACCGAGGGCGTCCTTCGCCTCCGCCCACTCGCGGGCGTGGGCCTCGGAGTCGAGGTCCCAGACCGGGACGAGCAGGCCGTGGGCCCGGAACGAGCCCGCGTAGCGCGAGCCCTCGCCGAGGCCGAGCTCACCGGCCGCGGACAGCCGGGCCAGCGCCTGGAGCAGCAGGTTCTCCGGCTCCGGCCGGACCCAGCGCAGGTGGGCCTTCTCGCCGGCGAGAACCCAGTAGGCACCCGAGCCGAGCCGTTCGGTGGGCATGATCGCGGCGTTGGCGCGCTCGAGGGACACCGCGACGTCACCGGTCGCGTCCGCATCCTCGGGCAGCCACCAGCCGAAGTCCGTGTGCAGCGTGACGTCGAGTTCGGCGCCCGGCGTCAGCAGGTCCTGGAGACGCGCGTGCTCATCGGCGGACGGCGGGGTCGTGGTGTCCGGCACCCCGAGGACGTCACCCTCCTTGGCGTCCAGCAGCCACTTCAGCGACCGGCCGAGGTCACGGCTGATGTCGGACGAGCGGGTCTGCACCTGCAGGCCGAGGTAACGCCGGCCGTCCGAGCGGACGAACGCGGCCGCCGCCATCGGCAGCACGGTCCCCAGGGTGACGTCGCCACCGTCGGCGAGGGTGAGCTGGGCCGTCGCGGACGGCACGAACTCGCGCAGCGCGATCAGCTCGGGCTCCGCCGCCAGCCCTTCGAACGGCTGGCCGACGAAGACGTCACGCACCTTCGGCTTGCGGTCCGACGCCTGCTTGGGACCCTTCTTGCGCGCGCCCTTGCCCACTGCTGCCTCCTCTGGCTCGGCTTCAGACGCTATCGAAGGGTTACTCTCGCGACGTGTTCGACCCCCGCGATCCCGCGTTCCTGGAAGACCCGTACCCGGCGTTCGCCGAACTCCGTGAGCAGGGCGACGTCCATTTCCACGACGGGCTGGGCCTCGCCATCGCGGTGTCGCACGCCGCGTCGTCGGCGGTGCTGCGCCACCGCGGGCTGGGCCGGATCTGGCAGGACGCCCAGCCGCTCGAACGGTTCGCCTCCTTCAACCTGCTGCACCGCAACTCGCTCCTGGAGAACGAGCCGCCGGCTCACACCCGCCTACGCCGCCTGATCGCGGGCGCGTTCGGCCGTGGCCATGTCCAGCGGCTGCGTCCGATGGTCGCGACGCTCGCCACCCGGATGGTCGACGACCTGGCGGCCGCGATCGCCGCCGACGGCAGCGCCGACCTCCTCGAGCACCTCGCCCAGCCGCTGCCGGTCGCGGTGATCGCCGAGCTGCTGGGCGTCCCCGGCACCGACGGGCCGCGGATGGTCCAGCTGTCCAACGCCATCGTGAAGATGTACGAGTACGACCTCCCCGAGGAAGGACGCGACGCCGCCGAGCGGGCAGCCGCCGAGTTCGTCGAGTACGTCCGGTCAGTGGCTTCGGCCCGCGCGGACTCACCGGGCGAGGACATCATCAGCGACCTCCTGCGCAGCGAGCTGACGCCGGACGAGCTGGTGGCGACCGCGGTACTGCTGCTGATGGCCGGCCACGAGGCGACGGTCAACGTGCTCGGCAACGGCATCACGGCCCTGCTCACGCACCGGGACCAATGGGAGCGGCTGCTGGCTTCACCTGCCCTTCTGGATTCGTGCGTCGAGGAACTGATCAGGTTCGACGCGCCCCTGCAGCTGTTCGAGCGGACGGCGACCGAGGACGTGTCGATCTGTGGACATGTCGTTTCCCGTGGCGAGAAGATCGGCGCGTTGCTGGGTGCCGCGGCCCGCGACCCGAAGGTGTTCGACGACCCGGACCGCCTGGACATCGGCCGGACGCCCAACGCCCACCTCGGGTTCGGCCTCGGAATTCACTACTGCGTGGGTGCTCCTCTCGCTCGGGTGGAGATCGCCGCCGCGCTGAGTGCGCTGGCGGAGAAGCTGCCGGGCTTGCGTCTGGCCGAGACTCCGCGGCGACGGCCGGAGTTCGTGATCCGCGGGTTGCGGGAGCTCCGGGTCACCGCGTGACGGGGGTCCCCGCCCCGGTTCTTGCGTGTTTGGGGACGGAACTCGCGTGATTGAAGGCGGAACTCGCGTGATCGGGGACGGGACTTGTGTCATGGGGTTACTCCGCTGAAGAGGTCGTCTTCGAGGTTGGGGCCGGGGGGCGGGTGGGCCAGGTGGTAGTCCTCGTAGGGCCAGGCTTGCCGCTCGATTTCGCGTGAGTGGGCGAAAAACGGGTGGGCCGGGTCGACCTGGGTGGCGTGGGCCAGGAGGGCTCGGTCTCGCGTGGCGAAGAACGCTTCGCAGCGAATTCTGGTGGTGACCGGGAGCTTGTCGGGCGGAAGTTCGTCCAGGACTTCGGCCATTGAGGACTCGAGGCCGGCGGCCAAGGTCGCGTCGTGCAGGGTTTGGAACCAGGCGCGGCTCAGGGTGGCCTGGTAGTACAGCTTTTGTGGTTGCCACGGGTCGCCCGAGCCGCGATAACGCGCGGGATCGGCGGCCGCGGTGAACGCTTCGACCGTCACCTCGTGGGTGCGGATGTGGTCCGGGTGTGGGTAGCCGCCGGTTTCGTCGTACGTGATCACCACCTGCGGCCGGAACTCGCGCATCAGCGCCACCAGCGGGGCCGCCGCCGCTGACAGCGGCAGGGCGGCGAAGCAGCCGTCGGGTAGGGGGTCGCCGTCGGCGGGCAAGCCGGAGTCGACCAGGCCGAGAAAACGCTGCCGGACGCCCAGGATCTCGGCGGCCGCGGCCACCTCACGACGGCGGATCGCCGGGAGGTCCGCCCAGGTCTCGGTGGTGTCCAGGACTGGGTTGAGGACGTCGCCGCGTTCGCCACCGGTGCAGGTGGCGACCAAGACGTCGACGCCTTCGGCGGCGTAGCGCGCCAGGGTGGCGGCACCCTTGCTGGACTCATCGTCGGGGTGGGCGTGGACGCTCAGGAGGCGGAGAGTCAACGTGAACTCCTCTGGGGGAAGAAAAGTGCGGGGACCAAGGTCAGCGCCGACAGCGCCAGCGCCCACGTGAACGTGGTGCCGAACGCGGCCGGCGGTGGCGCGGCCGTGAGTGCGTTGTGGAGGATCGCGGCCAGCAGGGCGGTGCCCAAGGAGCCGCCGATGCGGTTGACCACGTTGAACGCGCTCGCCGCCCGGGGAATGCGAGACCGCTCCAACGAGCCGTACAGCGTCGTCATACCGGGGGTCGTCGCGGCGCCCAGGCCGACGCCGCGGATCAGGAGGGACAGGCTCAGCAGGACGCCGCCGGGTCCCGAACCGAGCTGGGTGAACGCGATCGTGCCCAGCACGGACAGCGCGATCCCGGCCAGCATCATCCGGCGCGGTCCGAAGCGGCCCAGGAGCCGGCCGCTCGCCAGCATGACCGCCGCGGAGCCGAGTGCCTGCGGCGCCAGCCCTTGTTCCGGAACAGGTCCAGGTCGAGCACCGGCGAACGTGTCCGGGAAGCGTGGACCCCGTACGCCAGCAGCAGCGCGGCCCCGGCCACCCAGGCGACGGTCTGACGGCGGTGGCGATCTTCACCGCGGGCACGCTGCTGCGCGGCTTTGCGTGGTCGGCGCCGGTCCTGATCACGTTTCGAGTGCTGCACGCACCCGATCATCCGGCCCAGCGCGGGGCCCGCCGCCTCCGCGAAGACCGCTTGCCCGACCGGCTGCATCAGCACGCCGCCAGAGCCACACCGCGCGGCCGCCGAACCGGTCGGTCAACCAGCCCGACAGCGGGATGACCGCCGACGCCGCGAGCAGGTACGCGCTCGCCACCCACTGCACCGTGGTCAGCGGACTGTCCAGGTCACGGGCGATCGAGCCGATCCCGACGGTCACGATCGTCGCGTCGAGGATCGACAGCACCGCACCCATGATCAGCACGCCGCCGAGCCGCCACAGGGCCGCATCGGGCCGGACTGCCGTCGCAGTCATGGTCACCCCCAGTTGATTAGGTCGAACCTCAGATTAGGTTCGACCTACCGACTAGGTCAAGCACAATCTTGGGTTCGACCCACTAGAGTGACGCGCATGAGCGAGGGACTCCGGGCCCAGAAGAAGCACGAGACCAGGAAGGCCATCTCCCACGTGGCCACGCGGCTGTTCATCCGCAACGGCTTCGAGGACGTGACGATCGCGGACATCGCCGCCGAGGCGCGGGTCGCCAAGATGACCGTGACGAACCACTTCCCGCGCAAGGAAGACCTGGTCTTCGACATCCGCGCCGACTTCACGTCCTGGCCCACCGCCCTGATCCGCGACAGCGTCTTCCACGACACCCGCGAGCTCTACTTCGAAGCGCTGGGCGCCGAGCACGCCTTGGTCGGTTTCTCCGGGCCCGGCTTCGTGCGGATGATCAAGGAGAGCCCGGTACTGACGAACGCGCTGCACGAGATGCACCGCGAGCGCGAGGCGGCGCTCACCGACCTCCTGGTCCGGCGCCACCTCGAAGAAGACCTCGCTCCCACGCTGGCCGGCGCCCATCTCGCCACGGTCCTGCGCGTGCTCTTCCAGGAGGTCTTCGACCGGACCCTCGAGAACGAGGATGCGATCGTCGACGAGCTGTGGCCCCTCGCGGAACAGGCTTTCGACCAGCTCGAACCGGCCTTCGGCAGGTACTAGCGCGCGGCGCCGGCAGGCCGTGCGGTCCGCAGTTCCGGCTCCGGCGCCCCGCTGACCTTCAGCACGCGCATCTCGCGCACGTCCCGGGCGTCCGAAGGCGCCAGCAGCGCGGAGAACCGCCGGACCACCAGGGCCGTCAGCACGGCCAGCGCGGCCGCGGAGAGGTCGGTCAGCCCGACCAGGACGACGCTGTCGGCCATCGACTGCACGTCGTCGCGGAACCGCCACAAGATCGACGCGCCGAGCAAGAGCCAGTTCAGCAGCCAGGCGCCCCACCACACGAGCACCTGGCGAGACGGCTTCGGCCGGACGTCACGAGAGCGGCCCAGCACCGCGTGCTCCAGCTCGCCGACGACCGACAGCGCCAGCGGCAGGTTCGCCACCGGCACGAGGACGCCGACCAGCACCTGCCACACCGGCCGCGGCGGGTCGTCGCCCGACACGTCCGCCGCCGCCTGGCGCGCGACCAGCAGCCACCAGAGCGACAGCCCGGCGGGCAGCAACGCGAGGATCGAGGCCAGCAGGCCCGCGGTGAGCACGAACCCGTCGGAGAACGCCACCACCGAGCGGGACAGCGCGGAGTCGCGGCCCTGGACGAGCAGGACGTACCGCCAGATTTCCGCGCCGGCGGCGACCACGGCCAGCACGGCGTACGCGAAGAGGACGGCGACCAGGCTGCGGCTGAGCACCGGCACCCGGTCGATCGGGCGGATCTCGTCGGACGCCGTGCCGGGCACCGACGTCGGGCGCCGCCAGACCAGGTTCGGGAAGCCCCAGCGCGGCGGCACCGGGTACGACGGCGGGCCGAGGTACGGCTCGGGCGGCGCGACGCGGCGGCGCGGCCACGCGCCGGGCGGCGGGCTCGCCACCCAGCGCAGCTTCGGCCGGTGGACGGGACGGCGGTGGTAGGGGTACGGCTCCGGCTGGGCGGCCAGCGTCCGGCCCTGCAGCTGCTGGGCGGTCGGCGGCAGCGCCGGGCGCGGCCAGTACCCGGGCGGGTACGGCCGGCCCTGCGGAGGCTGCCCCGGGTGCAAGCTAGATCACTTCGGGTTCGATGCCGGGGTGCTCGCCGACCATCGGCCGGCCTTCGCGCTGCCACGCGCCCATGCCGCCGGCCACGTTCACCGCGTCCCAGCCGCTCTGGTTGAGCCAGGCGGTCGCGCGCGCGGACCGGCCGCCGCTGCGGCAGATCACGTGGATCGGCTGGTCGGGCAGCTCGGCCAGCTCGCCGACGCGGGCGGGCAGCTCCCCCATCGGGATGTGCACCGCGCCGGGCGCGTGCCCGGCGGCCCACTCGTCGTCTTCGCGGACGTCGAGCAGCACGAGGCCGTCCTTGGGCAGGTCGCGGACCTCGGCGGTCGGCAGTTCAGCAGGGCTCACCACGGTGTCCATGCTGCCATGTGGAGGGGTAGCCCGCGCGTGAGGTGGGCGATCACTTGCGGTGACGGCCGCGGCCGGTGACCCGGGTCTTCTCTTCCGCCTGGCCGAACCGCGCGACGGCCCGGTCACGCATGAAGCCGAGCGGGTCGGGGGCGTGCAGCCGCAGCATGATGTCGTGGACGTGCTCCGGGCGGCCGTACCCGGTCACGCGGCTGACCAGGTACGTCGTCACGAAGGCCACCGGCACCGTGATCAGCGCGGGCTGGTTGACGAACCAGGGCGCCCAGCCACCGGTGTAGCCGCTCACGACGTTCATCACGAGCGCGGCCAGCACCAGGCCGCCGCCGGCGAACATCCCGGCCAGCGCGCCGGGCCAGGACAGCTTGCGCCACCAGATGCCCAGCACCAGCAGCGGGCTGAACGTCGACGCGGCGAGCGCGAACGTCAGCCCGATCGACAGCGAGATGTCCTCCGGCCGCAGCGCGACCGCCAGCGCGATCGGGAACAGCGCGACCAGCCCGGCCGCCACGCGGAAGTCCCGCACCCGGCCCGGAAGCAGGTCGGTCGACACCACCCCGGCGACGCTCACCAGCAGCCCGGACGTGCTGGACAGGAACGCGGCGAAGGCGCCGGCCGCGGTGACCGCGCCGAGGAGCTGGCCGCCGATCCCCGGCAGGATCGCCGAGGGCAGCTGCAGGATCGCCGCGTCCGTCTTCCCCGTCACCAGCAACTCGGGGACGTACATCCGCGACAACGCACCCAGCAGCGTCGGGAACAGGTAGAACAGCCCGAGCAGCAGCAGGACGTGCACGGTGGTGCGGCGCGCGGCCTTGCCGTCGGGGTTGGTGTAGAAGCGCACCAGCACGTGCGGCAGGCCCATCGTGCCGAGGAACGTCGCGAACATCAGCGAGTACGTCTGGAGCAGGTCGGTGAGGCTGCCCGAGCCCGGGTGCAGCCAGTCCGCGTTGTCCGCGCTCGCGTCGCTGACCACCGGGACCGGCGTGCCGGCGATGAACTTCAGCTTGGTGCCTTCGGACACCGTGTGGGGCGCCAGCGGTGTCCAGTGTGTCGGCCCGGCCGCGGGGCCGTTGTCGGTGCGGCCGTAGGCGTAGAGGTACGTGTCCGAGGTGACGTGCAGGGTGACGTCGGTCTGCACGTCCACCGTGGTGTCGCTGACGAACACCGGCGGGGCGGGCGAGCCGAGCGGCCGGAAGCCGTTCGGGCTGCCGCCGGTGAAGAACACCATGCACAGCACGAACGCGGGCACCGCGATCGCGAACAACTTGAGCCAGTACTGGAACGCCTGGACCACGGTGATCGCGCGCATGCCGCCGGAGATCACGTTGAAGGTGACCACGATCATCACCGCGACCGCGCCCGCCCACCCCGGCACGGGCAGGATCGTCGCCAGGGTCAGGCCGGCGCCCTGCAGCTGCGGGGCCATGTACAGGATCCCGATGAACACGACGAACGCCGTGGAGAACCGGCGCAGCCCCTGCGAGCCGAGCCGCATTTCGACGAAGTCGGGCAGCGTGTACGCGCCGGAGCGGCGCAGCGGCGCCGCCACGAAGAGCATCAGCGCGAGGTATCCGGCGGTGAAGCCGATCGGGAACCACAGCGCGTCGGCGCCGTCCTTGAGGACGATCCCGGCGATGCCGAGGAACGACGCCGCGGACAGGTACTCGCCGGAAATCGCGGCGGCGTTGCGGCGGGACCGCACGGTGCGCCGCGCGACCAGGAAGTCGTGCGTGCTCGTCGCCGACCGCGAGGAGCGGTGACCGAGGTAGGGCGTCACCACGGCGACCAGCACGATGCCGGTCAAGGCCCACGGGTTCAGCTGCACGGGAGGAATCCTCGCACGAGTGAGTGCGAAACTAGTTTTCGATCATGTCCACGAACGCGCGTTCGTTGCGCTCGGCCAGCCGGTTGTACCAGATGCCGACGCCGAACAAGAACGGAAACGGCAGCACGCCGAGGATCAACCAGGCCACCGGGATGCCCAGCAGGCTGGCCCGGGAGAACCCGGGCACCAGGTAGAACAGCACCGGCAGCGAGCCGAACACGCCGACGACGAGCAGCGCGAGCAGCAGCGACGTCCGCAGCTGCACCTTCACCAGGTGGTCACGGACGAGCAGTTTCCCCCAGCTGGTCTGCTCCTCCAGCTCGACGCGGGCGCGCAGGGTGCCGCCGCCGCGGCGCGGGTCGGCGAGGATCACTCGCTCCCGCTTGGGTTTCGCGTGGTGATCCGGCTTCGGCGGCTCGTTCTCCGGGGCCGGCGGCAGCGGCTCGACGACGGCCCGGTCGGTCGGCTGCGGCAGCGGCCGCTGCCGGGCGCGCCTGCCGAGCGTCGGATCGGGTTCGCGGACGCCGTTCGCGCGGTGCTCGTAGAAGTCGTCCGTCATGGCCGGTCCCGGCTCAGCCGTTCCGGCCCGAACCGACCAGCCGGTCCTTCAGCGCACGGGTGTGCCGCCTGCTCACCGGCAGCACTTTCTCCTCGTTGCCGATGACGACCTGGTAGCCGCCCTGGCCCATGCGCAGCTCGGTGATCAGCGGCAGGGCGACCAGGAACGACCGGTGGATGCGGACGAACCCGGCCTTCTCCCAGCGTTCCTCGAGCTGGGCCAGCGGGATGCGGACCAGGTGACTGCCTTCGGTGGTGAACAACCGCGCGTAGTCGCCCTGCGCCTCGACCCAGCGGACCGAAGAGCGCGGGATGAGCTTGGTGGTGCCGGCCAGCTCGACCGGGATGACCTCGTCGTCGTTCTTGACCGGCTCGCCGCCCAGCGCGCCGGGCGGGGGCGCCGCGGCCGCGGCCAGCTTGTCCAGCACGCGCGAGATCGCGCGGTCGAGGCGGTCCTGCTGGTACGGCTTGAGCACGTAGTCGAGGGCGCCGAGGTCGAAGGCGTTGACGGCTTCTTCGGCGTGCCCGGTGACGAACACCAGCGCGGGCGAGGGTCGCAGCGCCGCGAACACCCGCGACATCTCCATCCCGGACAGCCCGGGCATGTCGATGTCCGCGAAGACGGCGTCGACGATCGGCAGGCCGCGGTCCTTGCGCTCGCGCAGCCGCGGGTCGTCGGTGGACAGCAACCGCAGCGCCTCGGAGGCGTCGATCGCCGGGAACACCTTCGCCACGTGCGGGCTGTTGCGCAGGCAGTGGACGAGTTCGTCAAGACCGTTCGGCTCGTCGTCCACAGCCAGGACCACGAGCTTCCGGGTGTCATCGTGAGCACTCACAGTGAAACGCATCCTGCCCATTGCCGAGTGCAATGTCCAGCCCCCGTCCGCCTTAAGCCTCCGAGGAGGCCCGCGGACGGCCCTGCCGTCCGCGGGACCCCCGCAATCAGTGCACGAACGTGAACCAGTTGAGGTTCACGAAGTCGGCGGGCTGGCCGCTGGTGAAGGTCAGGTACACGTTGTGCACGCCGGTCACCCCGCTGATGTTCGCCGGGACGGTCCGCCAGCTCTGCCAGCCGCCCGTGTTGGCGACGGCGAAGCTGCCGACCGGCGCGTTGGACAGGCTGTCCAGCCGCACCTCCACCAGCCCGCTGACCCCGCCTGCGGCCCCGGACGCCACCCGCGCCTGGAAGTTGGTCGCCGCGCTGCCACCGAAGTCGATGTTCGGGTACAGCGCCCAGTCGCCGTTGCCGGCCGGCCCGATGTTCTGCCCGCCACCGGTGTCGGTGGTCGTCTGCTTGGCCAGGCCGTTCTGCTGCGTGTACGACTCCGCCTGGATGGTGCTGTAGGCGCTGCCGCCGCCGGACGGCGGAGTGGTCGTGGTCGGCGGGGTCGTCGTGCCACCACCGCCGCCGCGCGTGGTGACTGTGACGTAGTCGACGACCATCGGGTGCCCCGGCACGATCCCCGGTCCCGGCGTGGTCGTGCCGGAGTTGTTGTTGGGGAACGCGCCGCCGATGGCGACGTTCAGCAGCACGAAGTAGCCGGAGTGGCTGGTCATGTTGGCCCACGTCGTCGCGTCGAGCTGGTTCTGGCTCACCGAGTGGAACTGCTGCCCGTCGACGAACCAGCGGAGGACCTGCGGGCTGGTGCTCGCGTCCCATTCGAAGCGGTAGGCGTGGAAGGCCGACTGGCAGCTGCTGCCGGGGCACGCCCGGTTGTTCGGCAGGCCGGTGGTCTCGTTGCACGGGCCGCCGGGGTTGACGCCGCAGTGCAGGACGCCCCAGACGGAGTTGATCCCGTTGACGTTCTCCATGATGTCGAACTCGCCGATGGCGGGCCAGTTCCAGTAGCTGCCGCGGTAGGGACCGCCGAGCGCCCAGAACGCCGGCCAGTAGCCGAGCGCGGCCGCGCCGGTGACGTCCGGCATCTGGATCCGGCTTTCGATCCGCATGACACCGCCCGCCGGGGGCTTGAAGTCGGTGCGCTGGGTCTCGATCCGCGCCGACGTCCAGTTGCCCGAGCCGTCGCGCAACGGCGTGATGCGGAGGTTGCCGGCGCCGTCGAGGGAGAGGTTGCCCGGGTTGGCCGTGTAGTTCTGGATCTCACCGGTGCCCCAGTTGGCGGGACCGCCGGGGTAGCTGTGGCCGGTGTCGACGATCCAGTTGGCGCCGGAGGGCAGCGACCCGGAGCCGCCGGTGAAGTCGTCGGCGAAGACGGTGGTCCAGCCCGCTTCGGGCGGCGGGATCGAAGCCGCCGCGGGCATCGTGAGGGGAATGGCGATGAGCGCGGCGCCGAGCACGGCACCGACGGCGATTCTGCGGGAGTGGGGCATCGGGTACGACCTCCTTGTCGACCGGATTTGTTGCCGCTCGCAACAAAGCCCGTCGACAAGGAGACCTGACGCTTGGGCGCGATTCCAGAGGCGTTACACGGGTTGGGTGATCCAGGTCACAAAGTCTGCCCGGAAGTACCCTAACCGGACATCGGCGTCAGAGGCCGAAGCGGGACCACGCCGCCTTCTGGGTCACCGCGTCCAGCACCGCCGATGCCGCAGCCGGCGCGCCGATGCCGAGGCGGGCCAAGAGGGGCCTCTTCGGCTCGGCCACGGAGATCTCCGCGTCCGGGTAGCGCTCGGTGATGATCTGGCGGAGGCTGCCCAGGCCGTCGGCCAGGCCGAGCTCGACCGCCTTCGTGCCGAGCCAGACGTCGCCGGTGAACAGGTCTTCCGAGTCCGTCAGCCGGTCGCCGCGGCGCTCCTTCACCCAGCTCACGAACAGCTCGTGGAGCTGGGTGTGCATCTTCTTCAGCCACTCGACGTCTTCGGGCTTCTCCGGCGAGAACGGGTCCAGCCGCGACTTGTTCGCGCCCGCCGTGTGCAGCCGCCGCTCGATGCCGAAACGCTCCAGCAGGCCGGTGAACCCGAAGCCGCCGCTGATCACGCCGATCGAGCCGACCATCGACGTCCGGTGCGCGTAAATCTCGTCGGCGGCGCACGCCAGCCAGTACCCGCCCGACGCGGCGACGTCCTCGCAGAACGCCAGCACGGGCACGCCCTTCTCGTCGGCCAGCTGCCGGATCCGCTCGGCGACCAGCCCCGACTGCGTCGGCGCGCCACCCGGCGAGTTCACCAGCAGCGCGACCGCCTTCAGCCGGTCGTGGCCGAACGCCCTGGTCAGCGCCGATTCCACCGCGGCCAGGTTGATCGCGCCCCTGGCCAGCGGCGACGGCGACGGCGTGATCACGCCGTGCAGCTTCACCACGGCCACGACGTCCTTGCGCTCGACCCGGTCGGCGAGCCCCGGGATCCGCGAAGCCAGTTTGTCCGTAACGCTCATAACGCCAGGCTAGCGGGATTCAGCCCATGGGGAGGATGCCGGAGCGCGTGCCGTTGACGCCGTTCACCTCGGCGCCGTTCAGCTGGGCGGGGCCACCCTGGGCGGGCACGTCCGCGTCGGCCGTGTCGCTGTCGGAGCTGTAGTCCGGCATGTTCGGCCGGACACCCGGGACGAACTTCGGCACCCGCAGCGTCACCTTCATGCCGGCGCCGGGCGCGGTCTCGACCATCACCGCGTAATCGCTGCCGAACACCTGCTGCATGCGCTGGTTGATGTTGCCCAGCCCGACGTGCGCGCCGGTGCGGTGGGCGCTCTTGAGGTCGTTGAGCTTGCGGGGGTCCATGCCGATGCCGTCGTCCTCGACGCTGATCAGCGCCTCGGTGCCGTAGTCCTGCGCGATCACGGTGACGCAGCCGCCGCTGGGCTTGCTGGCCAGTCCGTGCTTGACCGCGTTCTCGACCAGCGGCTGGATGATCAGGAACGGCACCACGACGCTGAGCACCTCGGGTGCGATCTTCATCCGCACCTCGAGCCGGCCGCCGAAGCGGGCGTTCTCGATCGTCAGGTACCGGTCGATGTTGCGCAGCTCCTCGGCGAGGGAGGTGAACATGCCCGACGTCCGGAACGAGTAGCGCGTGAAGTCCGCGAAGTCCTGGAGCAGCTCTCGCGCCTCTTCGGGGTCCGTGCGGATCAGCGCGGAAATCGTGTTGAGCGCGTTGTAGACGAAGTGCGGCGAGATCTGCGCCCGCAGCGCCTTGATCTCGGCCTGCTGGAGCTGGTGCTTGGACTCGTCGAGCCGCGCCAGCTCGAACTGGGTGCAGACGAACTGGGCGACGGCGTCGGCCATCTGCACCAGCCGGCCGCGGGTGCGGCCCACGACGATCAGCGCCGCCTCGGTCTCGCCCTCCACCAGCAGCGGCACGATGACCGCGGTCTTCATCCGGCAGGTGCCGCGATGGTTGCACGGCATCCGGTCGTGCGCGACGACCTCGCGCCGGTGCTTGCGGATCGCCGCCCCGATCGCCTCGACGAGGTCGACGTAGTGCTCGTTCGCTTCGCCGTCCCAGGACAGCAGCGTGCCTTCACTGTCGGTGATGCCGACGGCGACGCAGTCGAGCATCTGCAGCAGCTGCGTGGTGATCTTGTCGGCGGCGTCCTCGTCCAGGCCGGAGCGGAGGTTCGGCGCCGCCTTCGACATCCGGTGCACCGCCTGCAGCATGGCGTCCTCCACCACGCTGGCGGGTTTGCGCTGTTTCACGAGCAGCACGACCACCGCGACGACGAGCAGCACCACAAGAGCCCACGGGACGATCTGCGCAAGCGGGAACCCGGACACGGCGTCCATGCTCTGCGCTCGACCGACCGGGTGCAAGGCCTGATCCCACTTTCTGTCCAACTGCGATGACGGAGGGTTGAGGAGACCCTACCGAGCGTCCGGAGACGGCTACTTCAGCAGCCGCGACATCCGGCGGTCGGCGAGCGGCTTGCCGCCCGTCTGGCAGGTCGGGCAGTACTGGAACGACTTGTCGGCGAAAGATATTTCGCGGATCGTGTCGCCGCAGACCGGGCACGGCAGCCCCGTCCGCGCGTGGACCCGCAAGCCCGACCGCTTCTCCCCCTTCAGCCGCGCCGCCTTCTGCCCCACCGACCGCTCGACGGCGTCGGACTCGATCTCGTGGATCGCCTCGGCGAGGGTTTCCAGCGCGCCGTCGTCGAGCTTGCCGATCGTGGCGTACGGCGAGAGCTTCGCGCGGTGCATGATCTCGTCGGAGTAGGCGTTGCCGATCCCGGCGATGAGCGACTGGTCGGTGAGCGCCCACTTCAACCGGGTGTTCTTCCCGGCGAACAGCTCACGCAGCCGCGCGGCGTCCACCACGAGCGCGTCCGGACCCAGGCGGCCGACGCTCGCGATCTCCTGCGGGTCCTTGACGATCCACACCGCGAGACCCTTCTTCGTGCCCGCTTCGGTGAGGTCGAAGCCCGGCCCGGTGGCGGACTCGAGGTGCACGCGCAGCGAGATGGGGCCCTTGCCCGGCTTCAGCGGCGCGGCGGCGAGGCCGTCGGACCAGCGCAGCCAGCCCGCGCGGGCCAGGTGGACGACCAGGTGCAGGTCACCGGCCACGACGTCGAGGTGCTTGCCGTGCCGGGTCGCGCCCGTGATCTCGCGGCCGTGCAGCTCGGTCCACGGCGGCGTCGCCGTCTTCAGCACGCTCAGCGAGGCGACGTCGAGCCGGAAGATCGTCCGGCCGACGGCGTTCTCGCGCAGGTGGTGGGCCAGTGCTTCGACCTCGGGCAGCTCGGGCATGTCCCCAGTTTCACCCCTTCGGTCGAAATCCGGTACTCGCTACTCGACCGGGTGCAGCGGACCGTCGAAATCGGGCAGCGAATGCCGCTGGATGGTCTTGGAGATCTTCTTGACCTCACCCTGCACGGTGAACATGCCGCGGATGGTGCCGACCCAGCGCTCGGACGGCCGGTCGCCGGTCACGTCCCCCTCGGTCTCCGCCACGACCGTCCACGGACGGCGCAGGATCCACCGCAGCGGGAAGAACAACACCACCAGCAGGAGCGCCAGCAGCACCCACGCCGGGATGTTGACCTGGTCCGGCGTCCACACGACGAGGATCACGGCCAGCAGCGCGGTCACCACGATCATCGCGATCCCGGGCCCGTAGCTGCCCGCGACGTCGTGCTCGAAGTCGTCGGCCGTCGCCGGTGCGCGCCATTCCATCTGGGCACGGACCACCCAGTCGCGGCCGTCTTCGCCGCGTACCAGCCGGTTCATTCAGTTGCCTCCCAGGGCGCCCGCAGGGTGAGCAACTCAACGGTACCGTGCCCGGCCTCACCCGCGCGAGGGAGGAACCGGACATCTCACCCGCCGGACTGGATCACCGCTGATCAAGAACCCGTCGGCCCGGCCGAACCCGAATCCGCCGGTTCCCCCGACCCGGTGACAGCGGACGCGCCGGCCGGGCACGGCTTCCCCGAAGTCGGCGTCACCGTCGTCGTCGGCGTCTCCGTGGCCGGCGGTTCAGTCGTCCCGGTCTCGTCTTCCTTCGGCGCCGGCTTATCGGCCGGTGCCGTCGGCTCGCCGGGACGGCCGGTCGGCGACAACTCGGGCGCCTCGGCGTCCTCCGGCGTGGGCGGCGCTTCGGTGGACTCGGTCGTCATCGTCAGGTCGGGCTTCGACGTGTCCAGCCGCGGCGAAGTCGCCGGGGGGCCGGACGCCCCGAACGTCGACGAGGTGAGGTCTTCGCGCGGGGCCGGCGAGTCCCCGGCACCGCCCGCGTCCCCGACCGGGACATCCCCGGCGACGGACAACCCGGGCACCTCGTTCGCGGCGGCCTGCCGGTCACCACCACGCGACCGGGCCGGGATCGCGACGCCGGTACCGCGGCCGTTGAGCACCCCGATGCCGATCCGCTGCACCGGCTCCGGCTGCGGGGGCGGCTGCTGCGTCTCCGACGGCGGCACCACCACGAGCTCGGGCGCACCCCCGGTCAACCCGACGTCGCGCACCGGCCCGGACCCGAACAGCGCGGGCCCCGCCGCGACGCCGACGACGCCCACGGCGGCGGTCGACGCCAATGCGAGCCCGATCTTGACCTTCGAACCGACCAGGACGCCCTTGATCGTCGCGCCCAGACCGGTCAGCACGCCGCCACCACCCACCGACGCGGCGGCCGGGACCAGCAGCACCAGCACCCCGGCGTGCGCGCGCAGCGACGAACAAACGTCGCGCAGCTCGTCCTGCGTGGCCCGGCACGACGGGCAGCCGAGCAGATGCGCCTTGATCCGCTCCGCCTCGGCACCGGTGACGCTGCCCGCGGTGAACCCGCCGAGCTTTTCGACGACCGCGCGGCACGAGTCCGGCCCGCGGTTCACCGAAAGGTGTGCCTGCAAGTACGCCGCACGCAGGCCCTGCCGGGCCCGGCGGGCCAGCGCCGCCGTCGCGTTCGCGCTCAACCCGAAGTGCGGAGCGACCATGGCGGGCTGCTCGCCCTCGACCTCGGTCTGCCACAGCACCGTCCGCCACCGCTCCGGCAGGCTGGTGAACGCCGTCGTGATCAGCGTGTGCTCGGCCGTGCGGGCGTGCGTGTCGGCACCCGCCCCGGCGCGGAAGGTCAGCTCGTCGTCCGAAACCGGGACGTCCCGGCGGGCCCCGTGCCACTCCCAGGACACCCGGCGGGCGACGGTCAGCAGGTAGGCACGGATGTAGTCCCGCGGGCCGGCGCCCCGGCGCAGGGCCTGCAACACGCGGAAGAACGTCTCCGCGGTGATGTCCTCGGCCTCGGACCGGTCGGCCGCCAGGCTCTGCGCGAGCCGGCGGACCGCGGCGACGTGCCGCTCGAACAGCTCCCCGAACGCGGCGTCCTCGCCGTCACGGAGCCGCTGCAGCAGTGCCTGCTCGTCGGATTCCGAGGCCGCCGGTGGCGGCGCCGTGCCCAGCTCGGTCATCCGGCCCGGCACCTCCTCCCCGAAGGTCTCCCCATTCGGTCGAATGGAGACACCATACGGAGGGAATCAGCCGTCGTCACCCCTTGTACGCCAGCTGTGACACGGAAGCACCGGTCAGAGCCGTGAGGGACCCGGTCACCGAGCCCCTCAGGGCAGGGTATAGAGTTCTCCCCGTCAGCAAGACAACGCGGATGTAGCGCAGCTGGTAGCGCATCACCTTGCCAAGGTGAGGGTCGCGGGTTCGAATCCCGTCATCCGCTCGCGGGTAGAGGGCTGTATCGGCAAAAAGCGCCGATGCAGCCCTCTCGCCATTTCACCCGGGGGGCCGAGCCCCCCGGACCCCCCACGGTGCGGTCGCCAGACTTCGGGAGGTGGCCGAGTTTCCCCGTGTCGCCTGGGGCTCTTGGGTTTTAGAGCTCGTAGGTGTCGAGGATTGTGGGGGCTACTGGGGTCAGGTGGGGGTCTTCGTGCTCTGTTACCTGGCCTCGGGCCATTCGGTGGACGCGGAAGTTGTTGTCGTTCTCCGTGTCCTGGTCGTTCCACGTGTGGAGGAGACCGTACGAGCCGGGGGCTAATTCGCCCACTCGGGTGAAGAGGTCGAGGAGGTCGGGGGCCAAGCGGCCGCCGTGTTTGTCGAAACCTCCGAAGTGGAGCATCGGCATGCCCGCGCTCCAGCGGAGGTCGACCAGGTCGAAGTCGCCCGCGTCGCGGATCGCGCGGTGCACGCGGTCGACCAGGCGCTCCAGGAGCGCCGCGTCGTCATCGCCGCTCGCGGTCGCCTGGATGGTCACCCAGCCGTGATATTCGAACACCCGCAGAACGGTAGCAAGAGATCAACCAGCGGTTCAGCGGGCCAGCGCGGACGGCTTCCCGTCACGGCGCAGGACGTTCGCCAGCACGCCCTCGCCCAGCCGCTCGAACGCCGGCACCAGCTTCTCGCCGAACACGCACAGCGTCCGCTCCCACGGGTGGCCGAGCGTGCCGTAGGAGAAGTCCGAAGCCAGGAACAAGTGGTAGTCCGCGCGCGGGAACACCGGCACCGGCCAGCGGGCACCCTCGGACATCAGGTGCGGGCGGACGCGGTAGGACTGGTGCTGCCAGTGCAACGCCCACATCCAGTCGTCCGGCCCGCAGACCTCGCGGAACGCGGCCAGCGCGATCGCCGCGACCTGGTGCTCCTCGACGGCGTACGGGCCAAGGCGGAACTCGGCCGAGGCGCGGTCCAGGTCCCCGGGCGAAAGGTCCCACGTCCGCGACGGCGCCGGCTCGCGGAAACCCGGCCAGGCGTGGGCGTAGATGCTCGGCCAGAACGCCAGCTTGTCGTACACCCAGTACCAGGCGGGCTCGTCGACGACACGGGAGACGGCTTCCCAGGCAGCATTCACGGTTACGACCTCATGTCGGCCAGGCACAGAAGAACAAGGCGAAAGCTTTGTGTTCGGCCTCCGGTTTGTCCAGTCCCCGTCCGCCCGCCGCGAACTGCGTCACACCACCGGGTGGGTTCTGCCAAGTTGTCACCATGCGGACCCTCTTCGTCCACGGTGCCTTCGTCCGCGACGGCGCATGGTGGTGGCAGCCGACGGCCGAGGTACTCGCCCGGCGCGGTCTGCGCAGTTCAGCGGCGATGCTGCCCAGCTGCGAGAGCGAGCCGCGCGGGGACCTGTACGCCGACGCCGCGGCCGTCCGCGCCCTGCTCGACACCTCCGCCGAGCCCGCGCTGCTCGTCGGGCACTCCTACGGCGGCATGGTGATCACCGAAGCCGGCGACCATCCCGCGGTCCGGCGGCTCGTCTACGTGACGTCGTTCCTGCCCGACACCGGCGAGACGCTCGCCGGCTTCGGCACCGGCGAGCCGCCGGCGTGGCACGTCAGCCACGGGGACGGCACGGCGAGCGTCCGGGAGGAGCTGGTGCGGCCGCTGTTCGCGCAGGACTTCGACGACGCCACCTACGCCGCGGCCGCCGACCGGCTCACCCGCCAGAACGAAGCGGTGTTCGGCCAGCCGGTGACCCGGGCGGCGTGGCGGGAGATCCCGTCGACCTACGTCGTCTGCGGCGAAGATCGCGCGACCCCGCCGGAGACCCAGCGCGCACAGGCGGCGCGCGCCACGGACGTCGTCGAGCTGCCGGTGGCGCACCACCCGTTCGTCACGCGGCCGGACCTGCTGGCCGACGTGCTGCTCGGCGCCGTCGACGGCTGAGGCGACCGGGAGGCGCCGGGCGCCCCCGGCGCCTCCCGGTGTTCAGGCCGCGTCCCAGAGGGTCAGGAACGCCGAGGCCTCGCTGCGGGCCCAGGGCCGCAGCCGTTCACGATCGCGGGCGGAGAGCTGGTACTCCTTCGCCCGGCGGACGTCGATCACCAGCGCTTCGCCGCCGGGCAGGACGTCGGGCATCGCCTGCTCCAGCACCCACAGCGCGAGCTGCGCCGAGGCCTTCGTCAGCGGTTCCTCCTTGAAGTAGAGCCAGGTCGCGTACCGGCGGCCATCGCTCTTGCGCAGCCCCATCTGGGGGCTGACGCCGATCTCGAGCTCGCCGATCCGGCACCGGCCGCGCCCCACTTCGACCAGCCGCGGCGACTTCCGGCCGAGGTACCGCAGCCAGCCCTCGGCTATCGCCGCGTAGTGGGGTTTCGTCCGCTCGTCGGCGGCGTTGACGAGCGCGCGCAACGCCACCTCGTCCTGGTTCGCCGCCCGGCCGGACCGCACCGCGTTGGCCGCCCTCCGGTAGTAGTTGAACGCCGCCCGCGCCGGATCTTCGTACTGCCGGCGCTGCCGCCGGACGAACGACGACCGCGACGGCCCGGAACTCGCGCTGTAGCCCACGAATGTGGACAGGGTGATGTAGGCCATGGCCCTGCCTTCCTCCATCACGCCACCCGCAGACGCGGGCAGCATCTCCCCTGGACAACGCCAATTTTAGAACATATGTACGACAGTTTCGGGGGCCTGACGGGTGACCCGGGCGGAGGAGATTTCGGGTCTCCCGCAAACGCCGGACTTGCGCTACGTTGCCGATCAACCTCAAACCGCAATCTCGCAGGTCGGGCGTGCGTGCCAGACTGATGCCCCGAACGGTGGATGGGGGTCCAAGGATGAGCTGGCAGGAAGAGCTTCGCCGTCTCGACGCGGAGCTTGCCGAAGGCCGTATCGAGCCGGCTGACCACCGCAAACAGCGGGATGAGCTGCTCGCGCAAGCCTCCGGTTCGACCGTGCCCTCACCGGTGCCGTCGCCGCTGCGCCGTCCGGGTGAGCACTGGCGGAGCACCAACCCGGCGCACCACCCGGCACCGGCCCCGCCGGCTCCCCCGCCGCAACGCATGGAATCGCCGCGTCCCGCGGTGCCGCACCAGCGGCCGCACCCGCCCTGGCAGCGGACCGGGCTGCCGACGTCGCTGTCCACGAGCCACGTGCCGGCCATCCCGGACCACATGACGACCGCGCCGAGCCCGGCCGACATCACGCCGACCCGCTACCTGCGCGTCGACGGCCCGGCGGAGCAAGGACCGGGCAGCCGGTTCCCGCCGATCACGCCGCCGGGCGGCGAATCGCGCCCACCGCAGCCGCACCCCGAACCGGAGGAGGCGCCCGGTAAGCACCGCTGGGCCACCCACGGCGAGTCGTCCGGACGCGCGACCTGGCCGTTCGTCGTGCTCGGCGTGCTGGTGGTGGTGGGCATGGTCATCGGCGCGACGATGTGGCTGGGGGGCGACGACCAGCAGCCGAACGCCCTGACCACGTTCACGCCCGTCGTGACCCAGCCCCCGGCCGCCGCGGCCCAGCCGCAGCTGGAGGACCAGGTGCCGCCGCTGCCCGGCCTGCAGCACGCGGAGAGCTCCGCGATGTCGCTGGCCCGCGGCCTGGACCTGAAGCTGTACCCCAAGGAGGCCGCCCAGGTCTTCTCGCAGCACGGCGTCACGCAGTTCGTTTACCGCGCCTCCTCGGCCGGCGACACCGGGTTCCTCGGCTACGCGATCCCCGCCGAGAACGAGGACGGCGCCAAGGCGATCATCGACTACCTGCGCGAGGCCGCCGCCGCCGGCGGGTACGTCCCGATCCCCGCCGACCCGGGCACGGTCACCGGGCGCAACGGCGACCAACGGCTGGACGGCACCTGGTACACCTCGGGCAAGGTCGCGATCGTCCTGTGGGCGTCCCAGCCCTTCGCCAAGGACAAGAACGAGCTGAAGACCAGCCTCGACAACGCCGTCGCGGTGTTCAAGAAAGCGCTGCCGCCCAGCTGATCAGCCGCGCCGGTCGAGCACCCCGGCCAGGGTGCGGCGAGCGACGTCCGCCCCGAAGAGGCGGTCCACCACGGTCTTGCCCTCTTCGGACAGCCGCTGCCACAGCTTGTCGTCCTCGAGCACGGTGACGATCTCGTCGGCGAGCTCCTGGGCCGAGCCGCCGACGAGGACGTCCCGGCCGTGGGTCAGGTGCATGCCTTCGGCGGCCAGTGGCGTGGCGACGACCGGGACCCCGTAGCCCAGGCTCTCGCCCAGCTTTCCCTTCACGCCGGCCCCGAACCGCAGCGGCGCGACGACCACGCGGGCCTCGCGGTAGGCGCTGTCGAGGTTCGGGACCCAGCCGCGGACGACGACGCCGTCACGCTCCAGGTCGAGCATCTCCTGCGGCGGGTTGCTGCCGACGATCTGGGCGACCGCATCCGGACGGCGGCGGCGCACCAGCGGCATGATCTCCTCCGCCAGCCAGCGCGCCGCGTCCCGGTTGGGGTGGTGGTCGAAGCTGCCGACGAACAGCACACCCGACCGTCCTTCCGGGACGGCCACCGCTCCGTCGGCGTAGTGCACATTGGACAGCACCTCGACGCGCGCCGACGGTACGAGCTCCCGCAGCAGCTCACGCTCCACATCGGACACGACGAAGGTGACGTCGGTGGCGCGGGTCAGGCCGAGTTCCGATTCCCGCAGCACCTCGGCGCGCCGCCGCAGCGTGAGTTCTTCCCGCGTGTTGCCGAGCTGCGCGGCGAGGTCGGCCTGGCGGTTGAGCCGGACGAAGTGCACGTCGACGGTGTCGTAGGCGATGACGCAGTCCGGCGCGTGCTCGCGGACCTGCTCCAGCAGCTGCCAGGCGACGTGCGGCCGCGACAGCACGGCCAGGCTCAGGTCGGGGCCGGCGTCGCGCAGGAACTCCAGCTGTTCGCCGAGCCCGGTCACCACCGTGACGCCCGCGCGGTACAGCGCTTCGGCGTACGGCTCCGGGAGCGCGTTGTTGAGCGGCATGAACACGACCCGCTCGCCGAGGCCGACGAGCAGTTCGAGGATGCGGAACATCCGGACCGACCCGGAATCCTTGTCGGGCATGGGCACCTGGTGGTCGGCGACGAGCACGGTGCCGCCGCGGTGGCCGTCCTTCGTGCGCTGCCGCCCGGCCCAGACCGCGCGCGGGCTCGCCTCGGGGAAGTGGTCCCGCAGCTGGACGCTCCACTTGTCGATGAAGATGCCGCGGTTGAGCTCCTGGTGCCGCTTCACCCCGGACGAGACGTCCGTGCCGTTGGTGATGCCTTCGTGGTGCACGACGACCGACGCGGGCTGGACCATCGTCCGGTACCCGGCCGCCCGCACGGCGAACGCGAGGTCGGTGTCCTCGTAGTACGCGGGGGCGAAGCGCTTGTCGAAGCCGCCGATGCGCTCGAACAGCTCCCGCCGGACGAGCAGGGCCGCGCCCGAGCAGTAGTCGACGTCGCGCAGCGCCTGGAACCACGGCGCGTCCGGCGACTGGAACCTGCCGTAGTTCCAGCCGGTGCCGTCGGCCCAGATGATGCCGCCGCACTCCTGCAGGCGGCCGTCCGGGTAGACCAGCTTCGAGCCGACGAGCCCGACGTCGGGCCGCGTCTCGACGACGGCGACCAGCTCGTCCAGCCAGCCCGGGCGGACTTCGGTGTCGTTGTTGAGGAACATGACGAAGTCGCCGCGCGCGTGCTCGGCGCCGAGGTTGCAGGCCCCCACGAAACCCAGGTTCTTCGGCGCGCGGACCAGGCGGACCCCCGCGCAGCCGGCGACGCGGTCGGCGGAGTCGTCCGGCGACGCGTCGTCGACGACGACGACCTCGAACGGCGTCGAGGGCAGGTGCCGCTGGATCGAGTCGAGGCAGCCGCGGGTGAACCGCCAATTGCCGTAGACGGGGATGACGACGCTGACGATCGGCTGGTCGCTGGTGGTCACCGCGACCGGGCCCGGCACCGCGACCGGGGCTCCGGGCAGCACCCCGGCGGGACGGCCGAGGGCCGTCTCGTAGAAGTCGCGGCGGCGGGTGCCGCGGGGCGCGTACCGCTCGATCGTGCCGCGGTACTTCCCGATCGCCCGCTGGACGAGCGCGGAGGTCTCGGCGCGCAGCTTCTCGTTCTCCGCGGCGAGCCTGCCGATGGTCTCGCTGAGGCTGGTGTTGTTGCCGGCCAGCCACTCCAGCCGTTCGCGGTCGTAGCCGGCCTTGCGCTGGAGCCGGTTCAGCTCGTCGGCCGCGCGCTGCCGGTCTTCGCGCGCGCGCTCGGCCTGCCGGAGTGCCTCGTCGCGCTCGGTCGACGCGAGCCGCTCGGCCGCGGTGACCTGGGCGAGTTCGGTGGTGAGCCGGGTGACGGACGCGGCTGCCCGCTCGCGCTCGGCCTCGGTGCGGCCGAGTTCGGCGCGCAGCCGTCCCGTCTCGGCGGCGGCGCGGGCGACGAGCGTCAGCTTCGGGTCGACCATGGCCGACGTCGAGGGCACCTCGAGCGGCTCGGCCGACGCGACGGAGACGAAGTACGTGTGCGGGGCGCCGGTTTCGACGATCCAGCCGTCGCTCTCGTCGGGCCGCAGGGTGAGGACCTCGGCGCCGGTCCCGGCGCCGTTGTCGTGGATCAGCGAGCCGACGGCGACGTTCTGCCGCAGCACCACGACGTGCTCGAAGCTGGCGGACAGCAGCGACCGGAACGCGGACTCGGTCAGCTCGTGCACGTGGTACGGGTTCTCGTTGCCGTGGTCGTGCGTGTAGACCTCGACGTCCGGGGTGCTGCACAGGAAGACCCCGCCGGGCGCGAGCCGGTTGCGGACGAGCTCCATGAGCCGGTCCTGCTCGTCGACGTGCTCGATGGCTTCGAAGCAGGTGATGACGTCGAAGACCTCGCCGTCGAGCGCCTGCGGGTCGGTGATCGAGCCGACCTCGAACCGGACGGCCGGGTAGCGGTTCCGGGCGTGCTCGACGGTCTTCGGGTCGATCTCGAGCCCGACGACCTCGGCGGCCGAGCGCGCGAGCATCGAGGAGCCGTAGCCCTCGCCGGCCGCCAGGTCGAGGACGCGCTTGCCCTCGGCGAACCGGCCCGCGAACGCGTAGCGGTGGTAGTGCTCGTAGATCACCTGGAGATCGTCGGTCCACGGCACGCACCGCTCGCCGGTCCAGTCGATCAGCCGCTCGGCGCTCGTCCCCTTGCCCATGCGGGGCAGATTAGCCGTCCCACCGACCTCACCTTTCCAGCAGCCCCAGCCCGACCAGGACGTACGCCAGCGTGCGCCGGTCGCCACCGGCCGTCACCGACCAGTCCGCGTCGAAGGACAGCCGCACCTGCCGGTGCGCGTCGAGCCGGACCGGCAGCACCTGCTCCGTCAGGCCCGGCCCGACGTCGGCCTTCGCGACCGGAACGCCGTCGACGGACACGGTGACGCTGCCGTGCTCGGCGGCGTCGTCCGGCAGGTAGGTCCGGAACTCCACGGCGTCGACCGGTGCCGTGGTGAGGACCGGGAACTCGACCGACGGGGCCGCCCAGTCGTCGTGGGCGACGCCGTTCATCCGGCCGGTCACGATCCCGGCGCCGCGCACCAGCCGTTCGCCGTTCGTCCCGCCGGGCCGGAACGAGACGCGGCCGGCCGGGTCGACGACCCGGGTGTCCCGCACCGACCGCTCCGGCGTCCGGTTGCCGTGGACGCGCAGCGGCTGCGGCGCCGGGTGGAAGAGCGCGGTCAGCCGCGTTCCGGTGACGAGCCCGAGGTCGAGCAGGCTGTCGTCGAGCACCCCGATCTCGTCGATCAGGGCGACGTGCCCGGCGTTGTCCATGGCGAAGTTGTGGCCGTAGATGCGGTCGACGAACGGGTCGATCACGTTGCCGTAGGGCAGGAACAGGCTCGGGTGGAGGACGTCGAGGAGCACCGGCAGGACGTCTTGGGCCCGGATGCCCTCGAAGCCGTCCGCGGCGCAGTCGACGTCGACGAACTGCTCGTCGATCTGCCCGGTCAGTGCGTTGCGGCGCAGTTCCGGCGGCAGCGTCGCCCAGATCCGGTCGACGACTTCGTGGGCCTCGGGCCACCGGCGGTGCCCGTTGCGGCCGATCATGTCGTGCACCACCAGGACGCCGTCCGCGGTGAGGCTGCTCTTGATCTGGCCGTAGAGGTGTTCGAGGTCGAGCACGTGGTGCAGCGCCTGGAACCCGACGACGACGTCGTGCTCGGCGTCGGCGCGCCAGGTGTTGAAGTCCGCGGTGATCAGCTCGACGCGGTCGGCCACGCCCTGCGCGCGGGCCGACGCCTCGGCGCGCGCCTGCATCTCCGGGTTCAGTTCGAGCAGCCGCAGCCGCACGTTGTCCAGACCGGCGGCGGTCAGGCCACGCAGCCAGCCGAGCTCCTGGTCGCCGTTGCCGCTGCCCAGCGACAGCACCACGGCGTCCCGGGAAAGCCGCTGCGCGCGTTCGGCGATCTGCCCGACGATCAGCTCGTCGAGGCCGGGCACGCCGAGCGCTTCCAGCTTCGGGCGCACGTGCCGGTTGGACCACCGGTGCGCCGACGGCGGCAGGTTGCCGTGGATCTCCTCCTGGCCGGCGAAGGTCTCGCGCTCCCTGGCCAGCCGCTGGTCGTAGCCCGGCCCTCGGCCACCGCTCATCGCACGTCCCCTCCGAGATCACGGATCCGGACCGCCCGTCACCGGCCCGGCGCTAGGATACGGCTGTGTCGTCCCGTCCTCCGTCGCAGTTGCCCGCCGAGCAGGGCCTGCCGAGGACCCCGGAGTCGTGGCTGCCGAAGGAGCACAACCTCTACCGGCCCCGGCACAGCAAGCGCCAGCGCACGGCCCTGGCCTGCGCGGCCGTCTTCTTCGTCACGCCGCTGTTCCTGTCGGCCGTCGGCGTGCGCCCCACCGCCTTCGAGAACCGGCCGCTGCGCGAGTTCCCCAGCCTCGGCGACGGCTGGGGGTTCTTCACCGGCATGGCCGGCTGGGCGACCGACCACCTGCCACTGCGGCAGGCCGGGGTCCAGGCCGCCGACGCCGTCGGCACCGGCGTCTTCGGCGACCCGCCCGGCTCCGGCCAGGGCACGAGCCACGACGGCGGCACGGTCGGCGTCGACCAGGGGAAGCCGGACAACGGCGACGTCCCGGGGTACGTCTACCCCACCGTGCTGCCGGGCAAGGACGGCTGGCTGTACCTCGGCGAGGACGTCAACGCCCGCTGCCGTCCGGTGATGGACACCGACCACGTCGTCGCCGCCCTCCGGAAACTGCGCGCCGTGGTGGAGCGCTCCGGGCGGAAGTTCGAGCTGGTCATCGCGCCGGACAAGTACAGCGAAGAACCGGCCCACCTGCCCGACAGCTACGTCGGCAAGCCGTGCGCGCAGGCGCGGACCGCGGAGTTCTGGAACCGCGTGCCGCGCGAGACCGGTGCGATCGACCTGCGGCCCGCGCTCGCCGACGCCGAAAAGCGGGTCGGCCACCCGCTGTACGACCGCAACGACACGCACTGGTCGTTCGACGGCGGCCTGGTCATGACGTACGCGCTGGTTGCGGCGATCGCGCCCGGCAGCACCGCCGGCTGGCAGACGGCGCCGAACGGCGTCCGGCAATGGCCCGCGGACCTGGCCAGGGTGCTGGGCCGGACCGAACAGCGGCAGCTGACGACGTACAGCCTGTCCACCGACGGCGGCGCCGACCGGACCCGCTACATCGCCAGCGACTTCAAGAGCCCGCTGCACCTGACCCAGCCGGACGGCGCCACGCCCGCCGGCTCGATCGCCCCCGACATGGCGGTCGTGGCCGACTCGTTCAGCCAGTTCGCCAGTCCGTTCCTGGCCGCGACCTGCCAGGACGTCACCATCGTGCACACCGAGACGGTCGCCCAAAGCTCGGCGCAGGAGATGACGAGCCTGTTCGCCGACCGCGACATCATCACCTTCGAGATGGTCGAGCGCAGCGTCATCGGCGGGTCGTCCGCGCTCCTGCGCGACCAGACCATCGACCTGCTCGGCCAGGTGCTCGCCGCGCATCCGCGCTGACCCGCGGCCCTGGGTCCACCACACCGAGGTAACGACGGGGTGGTGGGCGACGAACAGGTCGGCGCACCCGTGCACAATGACTCCGTGCGGCCACGCTCCGCGTGAGCAGCACCCACACGTTCGCATTCGCAGGGCGATATACCCAAGGGGGTACCGGGGTGACCTGGCAGGAAGAGCTGCGCAGGCTCGACGAGGAGCTCGCGGCGGGAAACCTGACGGCCGACGAATACCGGGCGCGACGTGATCGGGTGCTGTCCATGGCGGTCTCGACCGGCGACCAGGCCCAGGCCACCGCCCAGCCCGCTCCGCAGCAGGGGCCGAGCACCGCCGACGACACGCAGATCATCGCGCCGGTGACCCCGGTGGGGCAGCCGGCCCAGCAGGCGAACTCGGCCGAGGCGACGCAGGTCGTCTCCGCGGCCGACGCCGGGGGTGGCGAGCGGACCCAGGTCGTCCCGCAGTGGCAGCAGCACCCGAATTCGCCGTCGGGCGGGTTCCCGCAGCCGATGCAGCAGCAGCCGCCGCCCCCGTACGCCCAGCACTCCCCCGCCGGCGGGTTCGCCCAGCCGATGCAGCAGCAGCAGCAGAACCCGTGGGGCGCGGCGCAGCAGGACGTCAGCCCGCCGTGGGGCGGTTCGGAGTTCCCGCCGCTGTCGCCGTCGAACAACGCGGACTGGATCAGCCAGGGTCCGGAGAGCTTCCAGACGCAGCCGTCGTCGGGCAAGGGCAAGAAGATCGCCTTCGCCGTGGTCGCGGTGCTCGTGGTGGCCGGCCTCGGCTTCGGCGTCTGGGCTCTGTTCATCAAGGACAACGGCGGAACGACGCCGCCGGTGGCCCAGAGCTCGAGCCCCCAGCCGCCGCCCGCGCCCACCGTCAAGCCGCTCCCGGAGCCGCCCGCGGCCAAGCCCGAGCCGAGCGACAACTCGTCGGCGCTGGTCACCCCGGCGGGCACCACCCGCGCCGGCGGTGGCGAGTTCGACATGGACAAGCTGCAGTCGGCCAAGTACCTGCCGACCACGGTCATCGAGAAGTGCAAGCAGAGCGGCATGACCGAGGGCCTGCTCAAGACGACCAAGGACGGCGACGTCACGCTGGGCCTGTTCGCGCTGGAGCTGCCCAACCCGCAGGCCGCCGCCGCGGTGGCCGCCGAGTACGGGAACGCCGAGCAGGAAGGCGGCCTGACCGTCAACCGCAACCTGTCCCTCCACGGGGTGCAGGTGTTCTCGGCGGCGGACAGCAACCAGCAGGTCTACCGCGCGGTCTACGTGCTGTACAGCCGGGTCGTGATCATCGACTCGTTCGGCCCGTCCAAGGACGCGACGCTCAGCTCGTTCAAGACGCTGCTGACCGCCCAGGTCCAGAAGGCGCCGCCGACGGAACGCACGAACAACTGACCTGAACGTGTGACGTTCGCCGTGTCGGTGAACGCCGTCCCCCTCCCGGACGCCTTATGAGCAGAGCATCGGCCGGGAGAGGAGGCGCCGTGATCTGGATCTGCCTGGTCGGTGTCCTCGCCGTGGTGTTCCTGGTGCGCGCGGTCCGCGTGGTGCGCCGGGTCAGGCGGGGCGACGCGGTGTGACCAGCCCGGACTCGTAGGCCAGCACCACCAGCTGGGCGCGGTCGCGAGCGCCGATCTTCGTCATGATGCGGCTGACGTGGGTGCGCGCCGTCGCCGTCGAGATCACCAGGTGGGCGGCGATTTCGTCGTTCGACATGCCGCCCGCCACCAGGCCCAGCACCTCGCGCTCGCGGTCGGTGATCTCGCGGACGGCGCTGGTGTCGATGCGCCGGTTCTCCGGGCGCCCGACGAACTCCTGGATCAGGCGGCGCGTGACCGTCGGCGCCAGCAGCGCCTCCCCGTTCACGACGACCCGCAGCGCGCGCAGCAGCTCGACCGGCTCGGTGTCCTTCAGCAGGAACCCGCTGGCGCCCGCGCGCAGGGCTTCGTAGACGTACTCGTCGACGTCGAACGTGGTCAGGACCAGCACCTTCGTCCCGGCGAGGCCGGGGTTCGCGGTGATCCGGCGGGTCGCTTCGAGACCGTCGACGCCGGGCATGCGGACGTCCATCACCACGATGTCGGGCTGGTGTTCGAGCGCGAGCGCGACCGCCTGTTCGCCGTCGCCCGCTTCACCGCAGACCTCGAAGCCGTCTTCGGTCTCCAGCAGCACGCGGAACCCGGCGCGGACCAGGATCTGGTCGTCGGCCAGCAGGACGCGGATCATGCTTCCCCCTCGATCGGTAGCTCGACGCACACTTCGAAACCGCCCTCGACCGGCCCCGCGGTGCACCGCCCGCCGAGCGCCGCGGCGCGTTCACCCATGCCCCGCAGGCCGTGACCGGGCGTCGGCCGGGTGGTGCCGCGGCCGTCGTCGCGGACCCGGAGCGTGACGGACCCTGGTTGCCGTTCGAATCGCACGTCGACGTGTTCCGGCTGGTCGGCGTGCCGGACGACGTTGGTCAGCGACTCCTGCAGGATTCGGTAGGCGGCGGCGTCCACGGGCGCCGGGAGCTCGCCGGCGTCGCCGTGGACGTCGACCGTGAGCCCGGCGTCACGGGCGTGTGCCAGCAGCTCACCGGCCTGGGCGAGGCTCGGTGCGGGCGCCTTGTCCTCGCCGGACCGCAGCACGGCCAGGGTGGCGCGCAGGTCCTTGAGCGCGGACGCGCTGGCCGACTTGATGTTGAGCAGCGCTTCCTTCGCCTGCTCGGGCCGCCGGTCGGCGACGTGCGCGGCGACCCCCGCCTGGACGTTGATCATGGCGAGGCTGTGCGCGACGACGTCGTGGACCTCGCGGGCGATGCGCAGCCGCTCCTGCTCCGCGAGCCGGTGGCGGTGCTCGTCGGCCTGCGCGCGGCGGGCGGCGAGCGCGTCGAGCTGGTACCGGACGGCGGTGCCGACCCCGATCACCGCGGTGAGCCAGACGATGAGGAACCCGGCGCCGGACTCCAGCGCGAACGACCTGGTCAGGACGATGTGCACGACGTAGGCGGCGAGCACTGCCGCGCCGGCGCTGCCCGCGTTGAGCGGCCCGCGCTGCCGGGTCAGCACGAACAACGCGATGGTCGGCACCAGGATGACCGGTCCGCCGGGCAGGCCGGAGGCGTAGTAGCCGAACGCGGAGGCGGCGGTCAGCAGGAAGACCGTGAGCGGGAAGCGGTGGACGACCAGCAGGGTCAGCCCGGTGGCCGCGAGCCACCCGGCCGCGAGCGGGGTCATCGGCGCCGCGCCGGGCTGCCAGCGCGACGCACCGCTGGTCGCCCCGAGCACGAATGCGGTGACGACGACGGTGCGCACCACGCGTCCCACCCATGGCGGCCATGTCATGCCGCGAAAACTACCGGTCGCGGCCGGGCAGCGCGTCCGTCTCGAAGCGCACTGCCGGCGTACGTCGTCAGTCGAACATGAGCGGCAGCTTCGCCGCCGTTTCTTCGTCGGCAGGCGTGTAGGTCGACATGGTGATCTCGGACCGCCGGCCGTAGTAGAGGTACGTGAAGTTGAACTGCAGCAGCCCGACGTCCGGGTGCAGGTACCGCTTGGTGCGGATCGGCTCCGAGTTGACGTCGTGGTGCGGCCACAGCTCGGCGAACAGCGGCGACTCCGCCTTCAGCCGCTTCACCAGCTGTTTCCACGCCGGCTCGGCGACGTGGTCGGCCATCGCCGCGCGGAAGGACGCGATCACGCGCGGGATGTTCGTCTCCCGGTCCAGCATCCGCTTGCGCCACTCCGGGTTGAGCAGGCACTGGACCAGGGTGTTCCGGTCCTCGAACGGGATCGCGTCGACGTCGCCCATCAGCCACGTGTAGCCGCGGTTGTAGCCGAGCAGGTCGCACCGGGCGTTGCGGATCGCGACCGGGTACGGCTCCAGCTTCTCGAGCATCAGCTCCATCGCCGGCGTGATGACCTGGCAGTCCTTCTCGCGCTCGGGCTCGGGGGCACCGGCCAGGCGGAACAGGTGGACGTGCTCGTGCGGGTCGAGCCGCAGGGTGCGGGCGATCGCCTGCAGCACCTGCTCGGAAGCGTTGATGTCGCGGCCCTGCTCGAGCCACGTGTACCAGGTGACCCCGACCCCGGCGAGCTGCGCGACCTCTTCGCGGCGCAGCCCCGGCGTCCGGCGGCGGCCCACGATCGGAAGGCCGAGCTGCTCGGGCGTGATCCGCTCCCGACGGCTGCGCAGGAACCTCGCCAGCTCCTGGCGGCGAAGGTCGGATTCGACAGCGGCGGTCATGGTGCCAGGATGACACGCTCCCGAACCTGGTACCAGGTAGTGGTCAATACCCGGATAAACAGCAACTGGTACCAGTTTCAAACGGGGTTGATCGTAGTACCCATGACCACGACTGAACTCGCGCCGAGCGCGGCCGGCGTCCCGGCCCGGCCGGGACTGACCCCCGCCGGCCTGGTCACGGTACTGCTGGGGGCCGCACTGCCGATCATCGACTTCTTCATCGTCAACGTCGCGCTCCCGACGATCGACGCCGACCTCCACGCGTCCACCGCCACCTTGGAACTGGTGGTCGCCGCCTACGGCATCGCCTACGCGGTGCTGCTGGTGGTCGGCGGCCGCCTCGGCGACTCGTTCGGCAGGCGGCGGCTGTTCTTCTGGGGGCTGTGGCTGTTCACCCTGACGTCCCTGGCCTGCGGAATCGCTCCGACGGCCGGCACGTTGGTGGTGGCCCGCGCCGCGCAGGGGGCGGCGTCGGCCCTGCTGCTGCCGCAGGTGCTCTCGATCATCCAGGCGACGACGACTTCGGGCGAGAAGCGGTCGCGCGCGCTCGGCCTGTTCGGCGCGACGGGCGGCATCTCGACGGTCGTCGGGCAGCTGCTCGGCGGCGGACTGGTGGCGGCCGACCTGTGGGGCACCGGCTGGCGGCCGATCTTCCTGGTGAACGTGCCCATCGGCCTGGTGGTGCTGGTGCTGGCCCGCAAGCTGCCGGAGAGCCGTGCGCACAACCCGCTGGGCGTCGACCGCCTCGGCACGGTGCTGCTGGCCGTGACGCTGTTGTCCCTGCTCGTGCCGCTGATGGAAGGCCGCGCGCTGGGCTGGCCGGCGTGGACTCTCGCCCTGCTGATCGTGTCGCCGGTTTCGGCCGCGGCGTTCGTCCACGTCGAACGGCGGCTGGAACGGCGGGGCGGAACGCCGCTGCTGCCGCCGTCGGTGATGCGGCTGCCGAGCGTGCGCCGCGGGCTGATGGTGGCGGTCCCGTTCTTCGGCGCGTTCGGCTCGTTCATGTTCGTGTCCGCGATGACGTTGCAGCAGGACCTGCACTTCGGGCCGCTGGGTGCCGGCGGTGCGCTGACCCCGTTGGCGGTCGCGTACTTCACGGTGTCGATGCTGAGCAGCCGCCTGGTGGCGCGCTACGGCCCGAAGGTCGTCCCGGTGGGCGGTGCGATCACGGCGATCGGCATGGTGGCGCTGCTCTGCACGACGATGTCGGCGTGGCCGCACGTGACGATCCTCGACCTGGCGCCGGCGATGGTGGCGATCGGCGTCGGGAACGCGCTGGCGATGACGACGCTGTTCCGGATCGTGCTGTCCCATGTCCCGACGGATCTGGCCGGGGCGGGCAGCGGCGTGCTGACGACGACCCAGCAGACGTCACTGGCCCTCGGCGTGGCGACGCTCGGGAGTCTGTACGCGGCGCTTTCCGGTTCGCTGGGCAGCCGAGACGCGTTCGCGCTGGTGATCGGCCTGGTGGCGGTGCTGGCGACGATCGTCGCGATCACCGGACGGCGGCTGCCGGACCCGCGGGTTGAGAAATCCGGGATTCACCCGTCGGAAAAGGCGCGCGCGGAGCGACGATGAGGGTGTGACGGAACCTCGGGTACGACCGGACCCGGCCTTCGCGCTGCTCGGGCTGTACGAGACGGCCCTGCCGGAGGTCTACGGGTACCTGCTGTCCCGGTGCGGCGACCGCACGCTCGCCGAGGAGCTGACGTCCGAGACGTTCCTCGGAGCGGTCGCCGCCTGTCGCAAGGAGTACGCACCTCCAGTGAGCACCGGGTGGCTGATCGGCGTCGCCCGGCACAAGCTCGCCGACCACTGGCGGCGCAAAGCACGTGAGGAACGCGGACTGCGGCTGGTCCACGACAGTGAACCGGACGTCGAGGACCCGTGGGACGAGCAGCTCGACGCCCTGCGCGCGAGACAGGTGCTCGAATCGCTCGGGCCGCACCACCGGGCCGCGCTGACCCTGCGCTACGTCGACGGCCTCGGCGTCCCCGAGGTCGCCGGCCACCTGGGGCGCAGCGTGCACGCCACCGAGGCGTTGCTCGTGCGGGCCCGCGCCGCGTTCCGGCGTGCTTACGAGGAGAAGGAGGGTCGCGATGCCTGAGCCTTTCGACGCGCTTCGCCGTCCCTCCGAGCGGGTCGCCCCCGACCCGGACTTCGCCGCCGAACTGCGCGACAACCTGCGTCGCGTCATCTTGAACGGAGCCGACATGACCACCACCGAAGCGCCCGCGACCAGCGCCGAACTGCGCTCGCTGACGCCGTACCTCGCCGTGTCCGACGCCCGGGCCGCACTCGACTTCTACGTCGAGGTCTTCGGCGCGACGCGACGCGGCGAACCGATCCTGATGGACGACGGCCGGATCGGGCACGCCGAGCTGGCCATCGGCGACGCCGTGCTGATGCTCGCCGAGGAGTACCCCGAGATCGGGCACGTCGCCCCGCGCGAGGGTGGCGCTTCGGTGCGGGTCGAGGTCCCGGATCCCGACACCAGCGTGGCGCGGGCGGTGGAACTGGGCGCGACGCTGATCCGCGCGGTGAGCGACTCCCCGTACGGCCGGGGCGGCTCGTTCCGCGACCCGTTCGGCCAGCGCTGGCTGGTGTCCCAGGCGGCACCGAAGCCCCAGCCGAAGCCCGGCGAGGCGATGTACTTCACGTTCCAGGTCCCGGAAGCGGAGCCGGCGAAGACGTTCTACGGCGCGGTGCTGGGCTGGCAGTTCACGCCCGGTTCGGTGTCCGACGCCTGGGGGTTCTCGGGCCCCGGTCTCGAAGGTGGCCTGTGGGCCGGGGACCGCCAGGTCGGCTGGAAGCTGATGTACGCGGTCGACGACCTGGAGGCGGCCCTGACGCGGGTGCGCGAGCAGGGCGGCCAGGCGGGCGAGGTGGAGAACCACCCGTACGGGACCACCGCGGACTGCACCGACAACCAGGGCATCGAGTTCTGGCTCTGGGAAAAGCCGCGGAGCTAGCGGCCCGCCGCGTAGCCCTGCATGCCGCGCGCGTTGGCCGCCGCGCGGAGGAGGCCGTCGGAGCGGGAGACTGCCGAGAGTCGGCCCAATGCCCAGTCGCCCGCGTCCACGATCTCGTGGCCGCGGGCGCGTAGGCCGTCCAATGTGGACTTGCCCAGGCGGGACTCCACCACCAGCTCGCGCGGGTTCCACGAGCGCGGGTAGAACGAGCTCGGAAACGCCGTCGTGTGCCAGGCCGGGGTGTCGATCGCTTCCTGGAGGTTCAGGCCGCCGTAGACGTGGGCGAGCCAGAAGCACAGCTGCCACTGGTCCTGCTGGTCGCCGCCCGGGGTGCCGAACGCCAGGGTCGGGACGCCGTCGCGCAGGGCCAGGGACGGCGACAGCGTGATGCGGGGGCGCTTGCGCGGCGCCAGGGAGTTGGGCAGGCCCTGCTCCAGCCAGAACATCTGTCCGCGCGAATCCAGGCAGAAGCCCAGTGACGGGATCGCCGGGCTCGACTGCAGCCAGCCGCCGGACGGGGTCAGGGACACCAGGTTGCCCGCCGCGTCCACGACGTCCAGGTGGACCGTGTCGCCGCGCGTCTGGCCCTGGGGACCGACCGTCGGCTCGCCGGTCGCGCCGCCCTGCACCGCCATGCCTTGCAGCGAGTTCAGGATCGCCGGGAGCCGCGCCGGCCCGCGCGCGTCACCCGGGCGAAGGTCGGGTGACGCCGTGTCGGTGATCAAAGCGCGCCGGGAATCCGTGTAGTCAGAAGAGAGCAGCACGTCCAGGGGGACGTCGGTGTCGCCGTACCAGGCCTCGCGGTCCGCGAAGGCCAGCTTCGCCGCTTCGACCGCCAAGTGCACCGTGCGCTCCGACGGCACGCCGTCTGCGTAAGACAACTCGTCGCGGAAGCCGTGCAGGAGGAGCGCCTGCTGCAGCAGCGCCGGGCCCTGCGTCCAGCCACCCATCTTGACCAGGCGCCAGTCGCCGACGTCGACCGATGCCGGTTCCTCGTACGACGCCGACCACGACGCCAGGTCGTCGCCGGTCAGCAGGCCCGCGTGGTCGCGGCCGGAGTCGTCGCGGAACGCGGTCCGGCTGAACTCCTCGATCGCTTCGGCGACGAAGCCCTGTGACCAGGCCCGACGGCCCGCATCGATTTGCGCTTCGCGGCCCGAGACGGACTCCGCCTCCCGCAGCAGCCGTTCCCAGGTGGCCGCCAGCGCCGGGTTCCGGTGCAGCCCGGCCGCCGGCTTGCCGTCCGGCAGCCACAACTCCGCGGACGTCGGCCAGTGTTCGACGAACAGCCGCTCGACGGCGCGGATCGTGTCGCCGACCCGCGACACCAGCGGGACGCCGTTCCGCGCGTAGCCGATCGCGTAGCTGAGCACCGAGCGAAGTGGCTTCGTGCCGTAGTCGCGAAGCAGCAGGAGCCAGCCGTCCCACGCGCCGGGGACGGTCGCCGGGAGCAGGCCGCTGCCCGGGATGAGGTCCAGGCCCAAGGACTCGAAATGCGACGGCGTGGCCCCCGCGGGCGACGGGCCCTGGCTCGCCAGCGCCCGCGGGGTCGGATCGTCCGCCGTCACGAAGAGGCCGGGCACCTGGCCCGCCGGGCCGCACAGGTGCGGCTCGGCGACCTGCAGGACGAACCCGGCGGCGACCGCCGCGTCGAACGCGTTGCCGCCGTCTTCCAGCACCGCCATCCCGGTGGCCGAAGCCAGCCAGTGCGTCGATGCCACCATCCCGAAGGTGCCGGCCAGCTCGGGCCTCGTCGTGAACATGACCCGATAGTACGCAAAGCTAACGAACTACCAAACCGTCGGACGCCGCCGGTCCGGTTCGTACGGCTGCGTGATGATTTCGATCCCGTTCCCGCCGGGATCGAGGAAATAGACACCACGGCCGCCGTGGTTGTGGTTGATTTCGCCCATCTGCTTTCCCATCGGATCGGCGTGGTACGCCACGCCGCTTTCGACGAGCCGCGCGAAGACGGCGTCGAAGTCGTCTTCCGGGATCAGGAAACAGTAGTGCTGCAGGCGAAGGTCTTCTTCGGGGATGGTCGCGAAGTCCAGCCGGACGCCGTTGCGCGTCTCGACGGGGATGAACGGACCCCATTCTTCCCCGACTTCGAGGCCGAGCAGGTTCGCCAGGAATTCGGCGGATTCCCGGTTGTTCCGGGACGGGACGATCAAATGGTTCAATTCAACGGATACAGGAACGGACAAGGTTAAATGCCTCCGAGGGCACTCCCGCCACCTCCATGCCTCACCCAGCCGGTGACCGACACGCGATGCCGTGCGGCCAGCCTAACCAAGATCGGACGCTCACGAAACCTTGATCCGCGCCGCCGCCCGCGGCCGCCCGACGCCCTGCCAGGACAGCCCGGCGGCCACGATGACCCGCGGGTCGAGCAGGTTGCGCGTGTCGACGACGTCGATGCCCTCCATGAGCTCGGCCATCACCGCCCAGTCGAGGTGCTTGAACTCGGCCCACTCGGTCAGCACGACGACGGCGTCCGCGTCCTTCGCGACCTGGTAGGCGTCGTCGACGACGGTCATCCCGGCGATCCCGCCGTCGACCGCCGGGTCGTAGGCGATCAGCTCGGCGCCCAGCGCGCACAGCACCGACGACACGGCGAGCGCGGGCGAGTCGCGCAGGTCGTTGGTGCCCGCCTTGAAGGCCAGCCCCAGCACGCCGATCCGGGCGCCGGCCAGTGTCCCGCCGACCGCGCCGGCGATCTTCGCGACGATCCGGTCGCGCTGGGCGAGGTTCTCGTCGATCGCCGAGGTCAGCATGGTGAAGTCGTAGTTCACCGACTCGGCCACCTTGACCAGGGCGCTGGTGTCCTTCGGCAGGCAGGACCCGCCCCAGCCGGGGCCGGGCTTGAGGAACGTCCGCCCGATGCGCCGGTCGTGGCCCATGCCCTCGGTGACGAGGTCGATGTCCGCGCCGAGCCGTTCGCACAGCTCGGCGATCGAGTTGACGTAGGACAGCTTCAGCGCGAGGTAGCAGTTCGCGGCGTACTTCACCAGCTCCGCGCTCGCCGCGTCGGCGACGACGAGGGGTGCGTCGAGCGCCGCGTACAGCTCGCCGACCCAGCGCGCGGCGGCGGGATCGTCCGAGCCGACGACGATCCGGTCCGGGCCGAGGAAGTCGGCGACCGCGGTGCCTTCGCGAAGGAATTCCGGGTTCGACACCACCGGCACGTCGGTCCGGCCGACCAGCTGCCGGATCCGCGTCGACGTGCCGACCGGCACGGTCGACTTGGTGACGAGCGCGCAGCCGGCGGGCAGGACGTCACCGATCTCGGCCGTCACCGCCTCGACCGCACGCAGATCCGCGGAACCGCCGGCCCCCATCGGCGTCGGCACGCACAGGAACACCGCCTGCGCGGTGCGGACCGCGTCCCGCGCGCCGACGACGAACTGGAGGCGCCCGGTCGCGATCCCGCGGTGCACCAGGTCGGTGAGCCCGGGTTCGAGGATGTCGACGCGGCCCGCGCCCAAGCGGGAGACCTTCGCGCGGTCGACGTCCACGCAGGTGACGAAATGTCCCAGACTGGCCAGGCAGGCCCCCGTGGTCAAGCCGACGTATCCGGTTCCCACCACCACGATCCGAGCTGGCGTCATGCCGTTGAAGCTGACAGCCGGAGTTGGCCACTTCGCTAACGGAACCGGTCGCCCCCGGGAGCGGTGAGCGAAGACACGAACCTCGCGTGCGAACGAGCGTTAACCTGTCTCCGCGACAGCGAAGACGAAGGGAACGGCAACGATGCAGATCACCGACACCGCGGCGCTCGTCACCGGGGGCGCGTCCGGCCTCGGCGGAGCCACGGCGAAGGCCCTCGCGGCCAAGGGCGCGCGGGTGTTCGCGCTCGACCTGGCGGCGTCGATCGAGAAGGCCGAGCCGATCGACGGCATCACCTACGTCGAGGCCGACGTCACCGACGTCGAGCAGGTCGAAGCCGCCGTCGCGACCGCTTCGGGCGCCGGCGTGCCGCTGCGGACCGTCGTCAACTGCGCCGGCATCGGGCCGTCCGCGCGGATCCTGTCCAAGAAGGGCCGCCACGACCTGGCGCTGTACGCGAAGGTCATCCAGATCAACCTCGTCGGCACGTTCAACGTGCTGACCATCGCGGCCGAGGCGATCGCCAAGACCGAGCCCCTCGACGACGACGCCCGCGGCGTCATCATCAACACCGCCTCCATCGCGGCGTTCGACGGCCAGATCGGGCAGGTCGCCTACTCGTCGTCCAAGGGCGGCGTCGTCGGCATGACGCTCCCCGCGGCCCGCGACCTCGCTTCGCACGGCATCCGCGTGCTGACCATCGCGCCCGGCATCGTCGACACCCCGATGCTCGCCACGGTCAGCGACGACTTCCGCGCGTCGCTGGCCGCCGGCGTCCCGTTCCCGAAGCGGCTCGCGCGGCCGGACGAGTACGCGCAGCTCGCGCTGTCGCTCATCGACCACGACTACCTGAACGGCGAGGTCGTCCGGATGGACGGCTCGCTGCGGATGGCCCCGCGCTGACCCGAAGGGCGGCACTTTCCCACCGGAAGTGCCGCCCCTGCGGTCAGCGCGTCAGCCGGACTTCCAAGCCGATGCCGTCGGCGGTGACCGAGCAGCCGCCGAACGCGCTTTCCGCCGCCAGCGCCTCGAACTGCGCGGGCGTGAACGCGCGGCGCCGCAGCCACCCGAGCGTCTGCCGCACGGTGAAGCCGCTGACCGCGCCGAGGTGCATCCCGGCGACGTCACGCTCGATGTCCGCGCTGGTGGCCGCGTGGTTGAGATCGTGGATCACCGCGAACCCGCGCGGGCGCAGCACCCGGTGCATCTCGTTCAGCGCCGCCACCGGCTGCCGGAAGTTCTTGAACGCGGCCTGGCAGATCACGAAGTCGAACGACTCAGCCGCGAAGGGCGCCTTCGTGACGTCCCCCTGCCGGAAGCCGACCTCCACACCCGCCTTCCGGGCTTCTTCGAGGGCGATCTCGACCATCGTGTGGCTGATGTCGAGCCCGGTGACGCGGAAGCCGCGCTTCGCCAGCTCCACGGCGAAGAAGCCGGGACCGGGCGCCACCTCCAGGATCTCGGCGCCGTCCGCCAGGCCGGCGGTCACCTCGGCCGCCTGCCGCCGGTACTGCGCGAGCTGGGCCTCGGTACCCCGGTTCTTGGCGTACCAGCGGGCCTGGAAGCCCTCCATCTCGGGCACTTTGTGCTTGCGGGTCGTCTCCATGGATCTCTCCTCTTCGGTTGAGCCGAACCGAAGAGCGCACCCGGTTATCCTTGCGGTGCCACCTCGTGGCCGGGCGTGCTCGGTTCGGGGTCGAGGACCCCGGGCGGTGTGCCAGCACCACCCGGGGTCCGTGCTATTCCTGTTCCACGAACTCCCCCAGGTCATCGGGGAATTCGCCGGTCTCGTAGTAGCGCCGCCACGCGTCGATGCCGGGCAAGGCGCCGCTGGTCAGTTCGTCGAGGAAGCCGCGCACCCAGCGGGCTTCGGCCTCCGTCATCGCGATGTCGTATTCGACCTCGATCAGGAACACCCGCGGCATCATCGGCCGCAGCTGCTCGAGCACGGCCCGTTGTTTCCCGGCCCGTTCGTCGAGCTCTCCCAGCCGCTGCCGGAGCCGGCTGATCGTCTGGTCCGGGCCGAGGACGCCCATCATCGACAGCCCCGACCGGAACCGCGGGGGTTCGGGGTCGACCGTGCCGACGAGCTCGCGGACCCAGTCCTCGAACTCCTCGCGACCGGCCGGGGTGATCCGGTAGACGGTCCGCTCGGGCCGACCGCCGTCCTTCACGCTCTCGACGGCCTCGATGAAGCCGTGCTTTTCGAGGTTCGCGACGACGGTGTACAGCGACCCCCACTTGATCGGCATGTCGGCGTCCTTGCCGCGCTGCTTCAGCACGGCCGCCATCTCGTACGGGTGCATGGGGCGTTCCAGCACGACGGACAGCACGGCCAAGCCGAGCATGTTGCCGACCTTCCGCCGCTTCATCGAACTCCTCGTCTACGAGTACTCGTGGACGAGTATTGCGTAGGACGCGTCAGCGGGCAAGTGTCTTAGTCGACAAAGCACCTCAGAGGTCGCGCATGTACGGGACCTCGGCCTGCGCCCGTGCGCTGATCCACTCGCGCAGGGCCCGGGTCGCGAGGACGTCGTCCTCGTTGTAGCGCAGGAGCCGCTCGCGCTGCTCGTCGTCCGGCTGCTCGCCGTCCATGCCCACGGCGTCGCGGTACCAGCGCATCGACGCCTCGCCGCCCGCCTCGGGGTCGCGCCAGGAGAAGCCGGCCACCGGCGCGATCACCTTCAGGCCCTTGCCGTGGGAGCACAGGAACTGGTCGGTGACGCTGCGGAAGAGGTCCACCCACTGCTCGGAGTCCACAAAGGACTGAATGATCTTCTTCCCCGGAACGCCGGGGTGGTCGCCGAAGCGCTCGACGGAGCCGAAGAGCCAGCGGTTCTCGGCGAGCGCGTTGTAGCAGTAGGCGCGGAAGGTCAGACCGGCCGCTTCGGTGCGCTCGCGGACGTCGGTGAGCCAGGCCCAGAACTCGGCGAAGGACCGGGCCTCGTCGTCGGTGGGCAACGGGTCCCACGTCGCGAAGGCGCGGTAGCCCTGCGGGACGCCGATGTCGGCGCCGCTGAGCAGGCAGCCCCAGAGGTACGCGCCGGCGTCGCCGAAGCTCTCCATGTCGACGTCGACCTCGACGTCGGCACGCGGCACCTCGACCTCCTCGACGCGGCGGACGAGCGTCAGGTCGGCCAGCCACGCCCGGGCGAGCACGACGGCGTCCGGGAAGGTGACGCCCGTCCAGTTCACCGCCGGCGGCTCGCCCGCCGGGTCGAGCGCCGCCAGCTTGTCCACAGTGGACACGCCGGCCCGGCGCAGCTCGACGGCGTCCTCGCCGCGGACGACGAGGCTGACGTCGCGGGATTCGGTCAGCACGACCTCGCAGGTCGGCCACCACGGGCAGCGCCGGCACTCCAGCACGCGCGACGGCTCCGCGAGGGGCTCCTCGCCGTTGGCCGCCGCGGTGGCGATGGCGAGCCGGTCGGCGAACCGGACCTGGTACTCGGTGAGCGCGTTGCGCCCGCCCGGCCAGGTGCCCGCCGTGAGGTCGTGCCAGACGACGACGTCGGCGTCGAGGCCGATCACGCCGCCGAGGGCGAGGCTTTCGTCGGCCTGCCCGAGCGTCTGCAGCATGCGGCGGATGTGCACGAGCCGGAGCTGGTCACGCGGCTGCGACCGGACCTTGCGCCCGTTGTCGGCCGCGCGGTGCGCCGGGTCGAGGTCGGTCAGGCCGGTGACGACGGCGCCGGTACCGCGGTCGGTGATGCGGTGGCGCACGACGAGCACCGGGACGTAGCCGTGGCCGGTGCGGACGAGCAGGTCGATGCCGCCCCGCCGGTGCCCGGCCGCGTCGACCGGCAGCAGCGCACCCCAGATGTACGGCGCTTTTTCGGCGAAGGCCTGTTCGGTCCGCTCGACGCGCTCGTGCGCCGGGAGGTCCCGGGCGATCTTCACCCAGTGGCCGGGGTTGGCGGCCATCAGCCGGCTGACGATGTCCTCGCGGTGGGCGGCGGCGTCGTCGATCCGCTGCTGCGCGGTGGGGTCGGGCGGGGAAAGCGGTACCTCGCGCATGGCCGGGTCGTGCTCGAGGTGCACGCGGCGACGGCAGCGGCTGACCGCGCCCGCGTCGAGTACCACCTCGGTGTTCATGGAGATCACTCTAGATTCCCACCGCCGAGCCGACATGCCCGCCACCCAGGCGACCAGTAAGTTCGACCTCGACACGTCGCAGGAGGTGCCATGGCGCGCAAGGCCAAGGTCGAGGGTGATGCCAGGTTCACCCCAAAGAGGGCGAAGAACGCGATCGCGGTGGCGAAGGTGCTCGGCCCGGCGGTGATCCCGGTGGTGGCGCCCCTCGCGGTGCGCGCGGCGGGCGCGGCCCGGGAGGCGTACGACCGCTACCAGGCACGCAAGCTGGGGATCTCGGTCGACCGGCTGGGCGAGTACACCGGCCGCGGCGCGGCCCTGCACGCCCGGATCGCGGGCCTGGCGGAGGGCTGCCACGACTTGGAGAAGTCGGAGAAGGCCTCCGCGGAGGACAAATCGTTCGCCCGCGATTCGCTGGGAACATTGGAGCAGCTGGCGGCGACGGTCCGCGCCGCGGAGCGGATGCCGGCGGCCCGGCGGAAGTCGGCGCACCGAGCGGTGGCCGGCGAGCTCGAACGGCTGGAGGGGCAGCTGCTGCACCGGCTGGGGATCTGACCGCAGCCCCCGCCCTATCCCGGGGGGCGTCCCCTGGTCCAGTCTATCGGCGGTAGGGGCCAAAAACGGGTGCCGCGGAAATCTGTGGACAACTCCGTACCTGTGGACAGCGGATTTGACAAACACCCGGGCCGCGTGAGCGCAGCCCGGGCGTTTGTCAAATCCGCTACTTCACGAAGCCTTTCTTGACCATCCAGTCGTGGGCCACCTTGCCCGCGTCCTGGCCGTCGACGTCCACCTGTTTGCAGAGCTGGACCATCTGCTCGTTGTCGATCGCCGCGCTCACCTTCTCCAGGGGGCCGCGGACCTCCGGGTGCTGCTTCAGCCACTCCGTGCGCAGCGTCGCCACCGCGTTGTACTGGGGGAACGCTTTCTTGTCGTCCTCCAGCACTCGCAGGTTCAGGCCCGAAATGCGGCCGTCCGTCGTGAAGACCTCGCCCACCGGGCAGGTTCCGCTCGCCACCGCCGAATAGATCGTGCCGATGCCGAAGTTCTTCACCGTCGGGTTCTGGAAGCCGTACGCCTTGACCGCCGCCGGGAAGCCGTCCTGGCGGCTGGTGAACTCCGTCTCCAGGCAGAACACCGCCTGATCCGGCTTCTGCTTGATGAACGCCGCCAAATCTGACGTCGTCTTCAGGTTGTTCTTCGCGCCGTACGCCTCGGTCACGGCGAATGCGTACTGGTCGTTCAGCGGCGAATAGTTCAGCCACGTGACGCCGAACTTCTCCTCGTCCGCCTTGGCCGTCGCCTCGTACTGGGCCTGCTCGCCGCCCGGGACCGGGAGTTCGTTGCCCTGGTAGTTGATCCAGCCCGTTCCCGTGTACTCCCACGTGACGTCCGTCTGCCCGGACAGCAGCGCCTGGCGGGAGGAGTTGGAGCCCTTGATGTCGGACAGGTCGACCACGTCCGCGCCCGCCGCCGTCAACGCCATCTCGGCCATGTACGCCAGGATGATGTTCTCGGTGAAGTCCTTCGACCCCACCGTCACCTTCAGGCCCTGCAGCGAGGGGATCGGCTGGATCGTGCCCGGCCGGATGTCGTACGGGACCGCCTGGTTGACCGTCAGGCCGCACGCCGAGAGCGTGCCGCACAGCAGGGCCGCGGCGAACGCCGCCGTGAACCGGTGGAGTTTCATCGCAGCCCCTTCGGCCCGAAGTACTGTTCGGCGACCGCGCCCAGCCAGTCCACCAGCAGCGCCAGCGCGACGGCCAGCACCGAGCCGGTGACCAGCACCGACGTCAGGTTCAGCTTGTAGCCGGTGTCGATGAGCAGCCCGAAGCCGCCGGCGTTGACGAACATGCCGAACGTCGCCGTGCCGACCGCCAGCACCAGGGACGTGCGCAGGCCGGCCAGGATCAGCGGGACGGCCAGCGGGAGCTCGACGCGCCACAGCACCGCGGTCGCCGACATCCCGATGCCGCGGCCCGCGTCGATCAGCGCCGGATCGACCTGCTGGATGCCGACCATCGTGTTCCGCAGCACCGGCAGCAGCGAGTAGAACGCCAGCGGCAGCGCCGCCACCCAGATACCGCCGGTCGCGCCGGTGATGATGAACCACAGCACCAGCACGCCCAGCGCGGGCGCGGCCTGCCCGATGTTCGCGATCGCCAGGAAGACCGGGGCCAGGAAGCGCGCCCACGGCCGCGTCACGATCACCCCGAGCGGCACCGCGACCAGCACGACGATCGCCGTCACCACGAGCGTCATCAGCAGGTGGTCCCACAGCGCCGTCAGCAACGACGACGCGTTGAGCGTCGCCTTCTCCGTCGCGGTCAGCCCGCTGGAGAACACCGAAACCAGCGTCACCGCGACGATCACCAGCACCACGACGGGCTGGGCGAACAGCCGGACGCGTTCCGCGCGTTTCGAGCCGGACTCGGTGCTGAAACCGGTATCGACGGCAGCCGTCATGCGGACACCTCTTCGCCGTTCGAGTGCTCGTCGCGCAGCTGCTGGATCGTCGCGATCACGGTGTCCAGCTGAATGGTGCCCGCGTACTCGCCGCGCGCGCCGGTGACCGGCACCGACCCGCCTTCGGCGAGCATCGCCTCGAGCGCGTCCTGGAGCGTCGACTGCAGGCTGACGACGTCCCGCAACGGCCGGCCGAGGTTGGCCAGCGAAGACGCCGAAGTCAGCTCGCGGGCGTGCACCCACCGCGTCGGACGACGGCGCGCGTCCAGCACGAGCGCGAAGTGCCGGCGCGACTTGTCGAGCTTCTCCCGGACCGAAGCAGGCGACTCGTCGACGGTCACCGTGAGCGCGTCCTGCTGCAGCTCGACGTCGCGGACGCGCAGCAACGTCAGCTGCTTCAGCGACGCGCCCGCGCCCACGAACCCCGCGACCGTGTCGTCCGCCGGGTTCGCCAGGATCGCTTCGGGGGTGTCGTACTGCAGGATCGACGACTGGTTGCCGAGCACCGCGATCTTGTCGCCCAGCTTCACGGCTTCGTCGAAGTCGTGCGTGACGAACACGATCGTCTTCTGCAGTTCGCCCTGCAGGCGCAGCAGCTCGTCCTGCAGGTTGCCGCGGGTGATCGGGTCGACCGCGCCGAACGGCTCGTCCATCAGCAGCACCGGCGGGTCCGCGGCGAGCGCCCGCGCCACGCCGACGCGCTGCTGCTGCCCGCCCGACAGCTGGCGCGGGAACCGGTCGCGGAAGTCGGCCGGGTCGAGCCCGACCAGGTCCATCATCTCCTCGACCCGGTCGTTGACCTTCTTCTTGTCCCAGCCGAGCAGGCCCGGCACCACCGCGATGTTCTGCGCGACGGTGAAGTGCGGGAACAGCCCGGCCTGCTGGATGGCGTAGCCGATGCGACGGCGCAGCGTGTCGACGTCCAGCTTCAGCGCGTCCTCGCCACCGATGGTGATCCGGCCGGACGTCGGCTCGATCAGCCGGTTGATCATCCGCATCGTGGTGGTCTTGCCGCAGCCCGACGGGCCGACGAAGACGACGATCTTCCCGGCGGGCACGACCATCGAGAAGTCGTCGACGGCAGGCTCGCGGGTGCCGGGGTACCGCTTGGTCACGTGCTCCAGCTCGATCTCGACGCCGGAGACTTCCTCGTTCTCAGCCACGGACACCCCTAGAGATGGTGAAGCGCTTGATCAGGACGTAGATGCCGTCGAGCAGCAGGGCGAGGATGACCACCCCGACCGTGCCGGTGACGGCTTGGTTGAGGGAGTTCGTGCTCCCCGCGTTCGTGAGCCCGGAGAAGACTTCGGCGCCGAAGCCCGGGCCCTTCGCGTAGGCGGAGATCACCGCGATGCCCATCAGCATCTGCGTCGCGACGCGCATGCCGGCGAGGATCGCCGGCCACGCCAGCCGCAGCTCGACGCGGGTGAGCACCCCGAAGCGGCTCATCCCGATGCCGCGCGCGGCATCGGTGACCGCCGGGTCGACGCCGTAGAGCCCGACGATGGTGTTCCGGACGATGGGCAGCAGGCCGTAGAGCACCAGCGCGATGACGGCCGTCGTCGGACCGAGCCCCGAGATGGGGATCAGCAGGCCCAGCAGGGCGAACGACGGAACCGTCAGGATCGTGCTGGCCAGCGCCGTGGCCACGGCGGAGCCGACGGGGCTGCGGTAGACCGCGACCCCGATCAGCACCCCGAGGACCGCGGCGATGATCGTGCACTGCACCACCAAGCTGGTGTGCAGGTAGGCCTCCAGCCACAGCTTGCTCGCCCGGTCGGAGATGTAGTCGAAGAGGTTCATCCGTGTCCGCTCTCCCGCCCTTCGTACAGGCCTTCACCCGAACGGGCTAGTTCCTGACCGACGGCTCAGTACCCAGGGCACGGCCGCCCCAAACCCCTGTCTTCGGCCCACCGTGGCCTAACCGGCGGAGATCGGCAACAATTCGCCTGAACCACGGCGTGGCGCGGGCCGTGAACTCGGTGTGTGCTCACTTCACGGGATCACACGTTCACGGCGGAGCAGGTCGCCTAGGCTGCTCCTCATGAGCGTTCCGGCACGGCGTCCCGCCGTGCTCGGCGCTACCCGTGGGGTGTTGCTCGCCGTGAGTGCGGGAGTGCTTTCCGTCACCGCCCACCGGCTCGCCGACGGCGGGTTGCCGGATCCCGCGATGACCGCGCTGCTCACCGGCCTGTTCGGCTGGACCGCGGCCGCGCTCGCCCGCAAGGGGCGCGGACCGGTCGCCACGATCGTCCTGCTCGGAGCGGCCCAGCTGGTGATGCACCTCCTGCTCACCACCCTCGCCGGCCACCACGACATGTACGCGATGCCCGGCCGCACCGGGCTCGGCATGATCGCCGCGCACACCGTCGCAACCGTGCTGACCGCGCTCCTGCTCTCCCGCGCGGACACGATGCTGCTCACGGTGCTGGCCGTGCTGCGGATGATCCTGCCGCGGCTGCTCACACCGCTGCCGGTGCCCGCCGCGGCTCCCGCGCTCGTCCCGGCCCGCGTGGAGGGCCCGGACCACCTCGTCGGCGTCGACCTCCGCCGGATCCGCGGGCGGCGCGGCCCACCCGTTCACTCCTGAAACCCAGCTCGTCCCCCGACACAGCGGACCCCCCGGTCCGCTGCCTTTCTTGAGTTCATCAGGAGTGAACCCATGTCCCAGCACGTCTTCAAGCGCGCCGGTTTCCTCGCCGCCACCGTCGGTGTCGCCGGTCTCCTCGGCGCGGGCGCGGCGTCCGCGCACGTCACCGCCAACGTCTACGGCGCCCAGCCCACCAAGGGCGGTTACGCCGCGATCGTGTTCCGCGTGCCGAGCGAGGAGAAGGCCCCCGTCACCACCACGAAGGTCACCGTCGACTTCAAGGCGGACTACGGCATCGGCTCGGTGCGCACCAAGCCGGTCCCCGGCTGGACCGCCGACGTCGTCAAGTCGAAGCTGCCCGCCCCGATCACCAAGGACAACGGCACGCAGATCACCGAAGCCGTCACCGCGGTGACCTGGACCGCGCAGCCGGGCAGTGAGCTGAAGGCCACCGACTACCAGGAGTTCTCGGTCAGCTTCGGGCCCCTGCCGACCAACGTCGACCAGGTGGAGTTCCCGGCGCACCAGACCTACAGCGACGGCAAGGTCGTCGACTGGAACCAGCCGACTCCGGCCGGCGGCGAGGAGCCGGAGCACCCGGCCCCGGCGGTCAAGCTGGCCGCGAAGACGGACGACGAGCACGGCGGGATGGCCGCGGGCACGGCCTCCACCACCGGGGAGCACACTGAAGCCGCGGCGGCGACGTCCGACAACACCGCCCGCTGGCTCGGCGGGGCCGGCCTGCTCGTCGGCGCCATCGGCCTCGGCGTCGGGGCCGGCGCAACCGTCCGGGCCCGCAAGGCCACGGCCAAGTCGGGAGGCACCAACTAGATGCGCAAGGCGCTCGTCGCGCTGGCACTGACCGGGGTGGCCGTGCTCGGCACGGCCACCCCGGCGCTGGCCCACAACGTGCTGATCTCCTCGGACCCGGCGAACGGCTCGTCCGTCGCCGCCGGCCCGCCGAAGCTCAGCCTGACGTTCGACCAGTACGTGCAGGGCGCAGACGTCAACCAGATCGCGGTGACCGGACCCGGCGGCGGCCAGTGGGCCGAAGGGCCGATCAGCGTGGTGAACAACGTCATCAGTGCGCCCCTGCGGCCGCTCGGGCCGGCCGGGAAGTACACCGTCGGCTACCGGGTGCTGTCCGCGGACGGCCACCCGGTGACCGGTGAGCTCACCTTCACCCTGACGACCGCGGGCACCGGCACGCCGGCGACCGTCGACGCGGCGAGGTCGCCGGGCGGCTCGTCTTCGGCGGCGCCGCAGTCGACCTCGAGCGGCGTGCCGATCTGGGTCTGGATCGCCGGCGCGGTCGTGCTGCTGGCCATCGGGCTGACCGTGGCCCTGCGAGCGGGCGGCAGGGCTGTCGAAGAGAACCAGTAGAGAAGACACCAGGATGACCCAGGCCGAGACCACCACGAAGGTCCGCTACTCGACCCTGCTGTGCGTCGTGACGGCGGGACTGCTGGGCGCCCTCATCGGCGTCGCGCTCACCGCCACCACCCCGGTCCCCGGCGTGGTGCAGCCCGGCGCGGTGGTCTCGGCCGGCATCCCGGTCGTTCGGGTGCTGCTCGACCTCGCCGCGGTCACCACGATCGGGCTCGCGCTGCTTTCCGTGCTCGTCGGCTACGACCGGCCGAAACTCACCGAGCCGGTCATGCGGCTGGCCCGCCCGGCCGGCGTCGCGGCCGCGCTCGTCTGGGCCACGGCCGCGGTCGTCGCGCTGATCCTGCAGACCGCGGAGTTCAAGCCGGGCACCTCGACGCTCTCGCCGCGCGACATCGGCCAGTACATCGGCGACGTCGGTGCCGGGAAGGCGCTCGTCATCGTCGCCGTGCTCGCCCTCGTCCACGCCGGGATCGGCGCGCTGGCCCTGCGCTTCGGCGAGAAGGTGCCCGCCGAGGTCCGCGTCGGGCTCGGCCTGTTCGCGCTGCTGCCGCTGCCGGTTACCGGGCACGCGTCGAACTGGAACTACCACGACTACACGATGATCTCGATGGAGCTGCACGTCATGAGCGCTGTCGCCTGGACCGGCGGCCTCGGCGCGATGACCGTGCTCCTCGTGGCGAACCGGACGCTGCTGGCGCACGCGCTGCCCCGGTTCTCGAAGCTCGCGACGCTCTGCCTGGTCATCTCCGCGGCGACCGGGCTGTTCAACGGCCTGGTCGAGGTGTCGCTCAACCCGACCATCGGCTTCTGGACGGCGATCTTCACGACGCCGTACGGGCAGCTGCTCATCCTGAAGACCGCGTGCACCGGCGTCATCGCCCTGCTCGGCGCAGGAGTCCGCTGGCGGCTGATGCCGCGGATCGTCCGGCACGACCGGACGGCGCTCGCCGCATGGGCGACGCTCGAGCTGACCGTCATGGGGCTGGCGTTCGGGTTCGCCGTCGTGCTGACGCGGGCGCCGGTCGTCGCCTCCTGAATCTCGTCCCCGCAGGTAGGACCAGGTGAGAAGTCACGGCGAGTAGCTGCAACTTGCGCATTGGGATGACTGCTGACCCATTGGGGGCGATGGGTCGAGCCGAACTTTCTACCCAGAGCGGGCCGCTTTTCGGATGCGACGAACGGTCATTTGCAGTCGTCGAATGCACGTGCAGATTGTGGCGCCGATCACACCAAGTGACAGATCGGGGTCAGCGGTAACGCGTCCACCGCGTGTCGGTCCGCGCGTTCCGCAAGTCGTCCAGGCGCCGGTACAGCTCCGGCCGCACCTGCGGCCGGCTGCGCAGGATCGGCAGCACGCTGGTCGTCAGCTTCAGCTCGCGGATGCCGCGGAGGACCGCGAATCCGGGCCACGAGGTCACGTCGAAGCCGTACTCCGCGGCGAACGTCCGGTAGCGCACCGACGGGTCGCCGAACCGCTCACGGCCGACCGCCAGCGGCGTCAGGTCCCATTCCGGCGGGCCGACGCACGACGAATCGAAGTCGCAGAGCACCGGCCCGTCCGGGCCGGGGATGACGTTGCCGGGGTACGCGTCGCCGTGCACCAGGCCCCTGGGCAGCGGGAACTCCAGTTCGGCCAGCGCGGCTTCGAGCTCGGCGCAGCGGCCGAGCAGGAACTCCCGGTCGGCGTCGCTGATCTCCTCGGCGTCGGACACCCGGGCCCGCACCGCGGCGAACGGCGCCCATTCGGCGAGGCCGGGCGGCGCGGGCAGGGCGTGGACCTGGCGCAACAGCCGGGCCAGGTCGGCGGACGTCGCCGGACGGCCGATGCTCGGCACCTGGTGCCACACGGTCACCAAGTGCCCGCCGACTTCCAGGGGCTGCTCGACGTCGTCGAGCAGCCGGATCGCGGGGACGCCGTGGCGTTCGAAGTGCCGGGCCACGCGCACGACGGTGCCGACGCGGTGCCGCAGCCGCGTCGAGCCGACGATCCGGATCACGACAGGGGCCGTGACCAGCGCGTACACCGCGTTGTTGGTGAACCGCAGCAGCCGCGCGCCCGCCGGGTCGAGACCCAGCAGCGCGCAGGTCTCGGCCAGCACGCCGCGCAGCTTCCCGGAGGTGAACCGGCCGTCCAAAACCGCGCCGGCGCCTTCGACGTTAAGCGGCGTAGAAAGCGTGAAGGCGGTCGGCGAGGTCACGGGCGTCGGCGTTGTTGCGGCGGCGCTCGGCCTCTTCCTGCAGGGGCCGCATGCGGTCCTTGACCCGCTCGGACTTGATGCCCTCGGCGCAGTCGATGGCCTTGCCGCCGACCTTGGCGCCGTGGTCGAGGTCGCCGTCCAGCAGGTGGTTGGTGGCGAGCGCGCTCAGCATGAACGTCTTGGAGCGGGCCATCTCGTCGTCGTAGGACTCGACGGCCCTGCTCAGCGCGGGGATCGCGTACTTGGTGTGCTCGGCGTTCTTCTGCGCGAGCACCGTGTGGACGGTGCCGACCATGGCGTAGACGTCGGTCTCGGTGAAGAACTTGACCCACGATTCGGCTTCGGCCAGGTTGGCGCGCTCGAACTCGTCCTTGCTCCGGCCGAGCAGCTTCACCGCCTGCTCTTCGTTGCCCATCATCGCGTAGGCCCACGCCTCGTTCGCGCAGAGCACCGAGACGGCGAGCTCGGAACCACTTTCCTGAGCGGCGATCTGACCCAGCTGGAACAGCTTCAAGGCGTCGTTCGGGGCGTCCTGGTGCAGGTAGACGCGGCCCATGCGGTAGAGCACGTTGGCCACCAGCGGGTGGTTTTCGCCCTGCTTGGCCAGGTCCAGCGCGTTCGCGAAGTGACCGCGGGCAGAGTCCATCAGCCCGGTGTCGAAGGAGGTCCAGCCGGCGAGGGAGTGCAGGTCGGCGAGGGCGACGTAGAGCCGGTTCTTCACCATTTCGGTGCCGCTCGACTCCAGCATCTGCTGTCCCCAGGACAGCTGCGCCACGACGGCGTCACGGCAGAACCCGCCGCCGTACTGGTAGTCCAGCGCCCGGAGCGCCCGCGTTGCGGCTTCGACCTGGCGCACGTCGGTCATGCCGATGCGCCCGGGCGCCGGCGTCCTGGCCGGCCCGGCCGACCACGTGCCCGATTCCGGACCGAACACCGCCGCACCCATCGTGACCTGGGCGGCGTGCGCGAGGAACCTCCGTCGCTTCACGGACTCGTCCTCCTCAGCCTGCTGGCCGTCGGCGGAGCCGACGACCCGTATCGCCGTGGCCTCGTCGTAGGCGAGGCCCATGTATCCACGGGGGACGCCCAGGCCGTCGGCGATCCTCGTGAGCACGTCGTAGGCCATGACCTGGCGACCCTTGAGGATCTCCGACACCTCGGACTGGGATTGGCCGGTCATCGCGGCGATCTGGCGCTGCGAGACACCGTGCTTGCGCAGGAGCCGGTAGACGGCGCTGATCTCGCGCGACGCGAGAGCCGTTCTCATCTCCGGCTGCTCCCACGCGTCAGCGGGAACTGCGTGGCTCTGCCGGGCTTCGGCACTGCCACCGTTACTGGCGTCCATCGCGCCCCCTCCACTGTCCGGTCGGGCGTCTGTGAAACAGCGTAGGCAAACCTGGGAAACCGTGTGAACAGCCGAACTGGTGCCCTGATCGGTCGGGGCGAAGTCCGGTGACCGCTTACCGTGGAACCGAGCCCAGTCACCGCTGTGACGTCGATTCCACCTTCTAACTCACCCGGTTTCACCTCACTGTAGTTGTCAGATCTCCGTCACCGCCCGGACACCGGTAGCGATCACGGAGAGCTACGAAAACCGCAGCGCTGTGCAAGCGATGTTGCAGAAGGCATCTTCGAAGACTTTCGACAGAGCGGAGAAGGGCGTGGAGTTCGTGGACTCGTTCGCAGGGGGACATGCCGGCACGGCCACCCGCGCTGTGCGGCCGGCGGTCGCGACGGTCTCTCCCGTCTCCGCCGTCCGCCCCGTCACCCCCGCCGCGGCGGTGGACCCCCGCACCGCGAGCGTCCGCCACTACGAGGGGGGTCAGCTCGTGTGGCGGGTGCAGTGCGGCGACCTGATCAGCCGGGAGCGGGCGGTGACGGTGTTCGTCGAAGACAACCAGGTGGTACTGGTCTCGCCTCCCGGCGAGACCGCGCGGCTGACGTCCGGCCAGCTCGGCCAGCTGCGCGCCGCGCTCAACGAAGCCGCCAAGATGGCGGAAAGGTAACGGTGAGCTGACATGGATCAGGTACTCGGGCAGGTCCTCCGCAATGCGGTCTGGGAGCGCCTCGACATGCTGACCGACCTGGCGAACCGCGCCGACGCCCAGTCGCTCGTCTCGGTCGCGCGCTCCGAACTGCCCCGGTTGACCGAGGCGTGGCGCGCGATGCTGAAGATGCACGAGCCCGACGAGCGCGGTGACTGCCCGACCTGTTCGACCCGGTGGCACCGCTGCAAGGCGCCGTGCTCGGTCTGGCAGGTCGCCCACGAACACCTGGTGGCCGGCGGGCTGGCGCCGCAGCAGCCGTCCTCATCGGACAGCCGGCTGCAGGGCCGCCGCAAGAGCCCGGTGCCGACGCACCCCGCACCGCCCACCGCGGCCGAGACCACCGGGCGCCACGCGTTGGTGAATCCGCGCCGAGCGGTCACCGCCTGACCCTTCAGACCGGCGAGCGCGGCCGACCGATCGCCCCATCGGACCCGCGCCTGCACTCGCCCCGGCCGAGGGCTGTTTCGCCCGCACCCCCGAGCAGCGCGAACCAGTCCTCGGCCACCCAGACCGCATCGCGATTAATCGAAAAAAATCCGCGTTAGGCCTAGCCCAGGCCGTAATCCCCCGCTAGATTGATCAACACACACGGCGGAGATCATGCAGGTGATCGCCCTCGTGCCCCGCCTCGAGCGGCCCCTGAATTCCGCGGGCCGGTGCCGTTGCACTCCCCTCCCCCGACCGGCACCGGCCCGCGGTTCCACATCCCGAATTGGGTCAGCGCACCGCCTTGACCCGTAGTACGAGCACCGCGGCCAGCAGGGTCGCGACGGCTGAGGCCGCGAACAGTCCCGCGTAGCCCCCGAGGTAGGCGAGCACCAGCGGCGTCACCAGCGGGGCGACCACCTGCGGCAGCGAGTTCGCGATGTTGATGACGCCGAGGTCCTTCGCCCGGTCCTGCGCCGTCGGGAGCACCTGCGTCAGCATCGCCAGCGCGACCGCCATGTACGCCCCGAACCCGACGCCGAGCAGGGGCGACGCCACGAGCGCGACCGGCCAGCTCTGCCAGATCACCAGCAGCAGAGCCGCCAAGGCCATCACCCCGGAGGCCGCGAGCACGTACGGCTTGCGCCGGCCGGACCGGTCCGAAAAGTGCCCGGCCACGAGCGCGCCGGCCACGAGCGCGACACCGTACAGCGCCATCATGATGAGCAGCCCGGTGTCCGGGTCCGGGTAGTGCACCGCGTCCTTGAGGAAGAACAGCAGGTAGAGCGTGCCGAACGCGTTGCCGAGGTTGATCATGAAGTGGCACGCCCACGCCCACGCGAAGTCCGGGAACCGCCGCGGCGAGACCCACAGGTTGCGGATGACTTCGCCGGCCGCCGACGACGGGCGGTACTCCACCGGCAGGTGCGCGTCCGGCGTCCGCAGGACGAAGAACGCGGCGCCGACCAGGACGATCCCGGCGCAGGCCGCGTAAGCCAGCGGCAACCCGGCGATGCCGAGCATGACGACGACCACGACCGCGCCCAGCACGGTGCCCAGCATCTGCGCGATGCCGACGAGCCCGCCGACCTGCGCGCGCTGCCCGACCGGGACGCGGTCGGCGATGGCGGACATCAGCGTCGCGAGCATGCCGTTGAGCCCGGCCTGGACGAGGCACCAGCCGGTGATCAGCAGCGCGACGTTCGGCGCGAACGCCAGCACCAGCAGCCCGACGGCGGCGACCGCCGCACCGATCACCGTCCACGGGTGGCGACGGCCGAACCGCGAGCACGTCCGGTCCGACAGCAGCCCGACCGCGGGGTTGACGATCAGCGCCACGACCGCGCCGACGCCCATCACCAGGCCGAGCACGAACTCTTTGTTCACCTGGTCGAGCAGCTCGGCCTGCTGCGGCAGCAGCACCTGGATCGGCGCGTAGATGCCCAGCCAGAGCGCGATGTTCGCGAAGAACAGCAGGCTCATCCAGCCGGGCCGCACCCGCAGGACGGGCTCGGCGAGCGCTTCCGGTACACCGGTGGCCTCGGTCGTCTCACTACTCATCCCGCACCAGCTTCCGGTACCAGTGGAACGAGTCCTTCGGCGTCCGCCGCAGGGTCTCGTAGTCGACGTGCACCAGGCCGAAGCGCGGCGCGTAGCCCTTGGACCACTCGAAATTGTCCATCAGGGACCAGCAGAAGTAGCCACGGACGTCGACGCCGGCGTCCATCGCCTCGCGCAGCGCGACCAGGTGGCTGTGCAGGAAGTCGATGCGTTCGGGGTCGTGGACCCCACCGCCTTCGGCGACCTCGTCGGCGAAGCTGCAGCCGTTCTCGGTGATCTGGATCGGCGGCAGCTTGTCGCGGTAGCGGTGGTGGAAGTCGAGCAGCAGCTCGCGCAGGGCGTGCGGGACGATCGGCGAGTCGTTGGTCGTCATCGGGTAGCCCTCGACCGCGCGGAGCTCGAAGGGCAGCGGGTTGCCCGGGCCGGGTTTCGCGACCCCCTGCGGCTCGTAGTAGTTGACGCCGTAGAAGTCGAGGGGCTGCGCGATGGTCGGCAGGTCGTCGGCGAACCCGGCGGGGAGGTGGTCGTGGAGCTGCTCGGGGTAGCTGCCGAGCAGCACGGGATCGGCGTAGAGCCGGTTGAGGAGCGCGTCGAGCCACACGGCGGCTCTTTCGTCCTCGACGGTGTCGTCGGCGGGCCAGATGGGCGAGTGGTTGTTGGCGGTGCCGATGTTCGTCGCGCCCGCCGCGCGCAGGGCCTGGACGGCGAGGCCGTGCGCGAGGTTCTGGTGGTGCGCGGTGGGGATGGCGTCGAGCAGGAGCATCTTGCCGGGCGCGTACTCACCGATCCCGTAACCGAAGATGGACATGACCATGGGCTCGTTGAGCGGAATCCACAGTTTCACCCGATCGGCGAAGCGGTCTCCGAGGATTTGGGCGTACTCGGCGAAGCGCTCAGCGGTAGTGCGGGAGAGCCAGCCGCCCTCGTCCTCGACGGCCTGCGGGGTGTCCCAGTGGTAAAGCGTGACGGCGGGCGCGATGCCCGCTTCGCAAACGGCGTCGATGAGCTTGTCGTAGAAGCCGAGCCCTTCGGGATGGGGCGCGCCCTTGCCGTCGGGCTGGATGCGCGGCCAGGCGATGGACATCCGGTAGGCACCGACGCCGAGCTCCGCCATCAGCGCGATGTCCTCGGGGTAGCGGTGGTAGTGGTCGGCGGCTACGTTGGCTTGTTCACCGCGGGCAATCTTGCCTTCGGTCGCGGTGAACGTGTCCCAGATGGACGGTCCGCGCCCACCTTCGCTGGTAGCTCCTTCGATCTGGAACGCCGATGTCGAAACACCCCAGAGGAAGTCGGGCGGGAAGATCGGGTTCTGCACCGGCTGCTGACCCCTTCGTCAGGCCACCCGTACGGGTGAACATGAAAAGTTCTCATATACTAGGTCTTCACTCGTCCGTGGGGAAGCCCGTCGGCACGATAAAGTCCCAGATCAGACGAGGAGGAGCGCCGTGTCCGACATCCAGGCCGCGAAGGTGCCGGCAGAAGCCACCCCCTTACGCCGTCAGCCGGTTCAGCAACGCAGCGCGAAGCGGGTCGAGCAGATGCTCGACGCCAGCGCGGCGTTGATCGACGAGCTCGGTTACGACGCGCTGACGACGACCTTGATCGCCAAACGAGCGGGCGTCGCCGTAGGTTCGCTGTACCAGTTCTTCCCGGACAAGCGCGCGGTCGTGCAAGCGCTTACGGCCCGGAACCTCGAACGTTTCATGGCGGCGGTGAACGAGCGGCTGACGCAGCTGGGCCCGGAGCACTGGTGGGACGTGGTCGACTCGATCCTCGACATCTACCTGGAGATGCACCGCACGGTCCCGGGCTTCTCGAAGGTCCACTTCGGCGACATCATCGACCGGCAACTGCTGGACGAGACCCGCGACAACAACGCGGTGATCGTCGATTCCCTGACGGACCTGGTGGCCACGCAGGTGGATCGGCCGGTGGAGGACCTGCGGTTCGCGATCACGATCGCCAACGAGGTGGCCGACGCGCTGTTGAAGCTGGCTTTCCGACGGGAACCCCGGGGCGACGAGAAGATCGTCGCCGAGGCGAAGTACGTGGTGAAGGGGTATCTGGCGGCCCGGTTCGGGGAGCGGTCGTAGCTGTCCACAGAAGTTGTCCACAGGCATGCACAGCTGTGGACAAGTCCGTGGTTCGGGGCGGGTTCGTCGGGGGGTGCCGATAGACTGGACTTGGGGACGCCCCCCGGGATGGGTGGGGGATGTTTTCCGGCCGCGCCCCTGGCCCACAGGCTGGTCAGCCGAAGTTCTGGTGCTCGCCCCGGTACGTCGGGACCGTTCGCTCCACCCGGTCGCCCAGCACCAGGTGGTAGTGCGTGAACCGCTCGGGCCAGCTCGCGCGCCGGAGAAGGCCCAACGATTTCTTCTTGCCGCCCCACGGTTCCGGCAAAGCCATGATGGCCGGGGCTGCGAGGGCGAAGCCCCGGCGTGTGATGTCGCTTGAGCTGCCCGCCCCGCCGTCGGCGCGGAGCCGGCTCGGTCCGCGGACTTTGCCGCCGATGGGCGGGGGATGTTTCCGGCCGACAGGCTGGTCAGCCGAAGTTCTGGTGCTCGCCCCGGTACGTCGGGACCGTTCGCTCCACCCGGTCGCCCAGCACCAGGTGGTAGTGCGTGAACCGCTCGGCCAGCTCGCCCGCCTTTGCGTGCCGGAGCCATACCCGGTCGCCGAGCTTCAGCGTTCGTGCCGCTCGGCCGGTTACCGGGGTCTGGACCTCGCCTGCTCCCTCGAAGCCGAGGAACTTCAAGCCCGCCGGCAGGTACGGCGACGGCTGGCGGGATGGGCCTGTCGGGCCTGAGGCGATGTACCCACCCGAAAACAGGGTGGCGATCTTGCGAGTGGGGCGGCGGACCACCGGCAACGCGAACAACGCCGCCGGGCGGGGCTTGAAGCGCGTGTAGCCGTCGAAGAGCGTGGGGCCGATCAGACCTGAGCCCGCCGCTATCTCCGTCACCACCGCGTCCGCGCCCGTCGACTCGAGGCTGCCCGTGCCGCCGCCGTTGACGAACTCCAAGGGCGTCACCGCCTGGACCGCTCGGACCACTGCGCCGCGACGGCGGGCCAGCTCGGCCGCCGATCGGCGTTGCATCCAGCCGACCAGGGCCTGGTTCAGGCGGCGGCCGGCCGCGTCGCCGAGGCCCGCGATCTGGCCTTCGTACGCCATCACGCCCACCAGGCGGAAGCCCGGGCGGGCGACGATCTGGCGGGCGAACGTCGATGCCTGCTTCGGGGTGAACACCGGGGAGCGCCGCGTGCCGACGTGGACTCCCGGCAGGGGGCGCCACGAGGCGTCCAGCTCCAAGCAGACCCGGACCTCCGGGTGGCCGTGGCCGAGGGCGGCGTCCACCAGGTCCAGGTGTTCGGCGGAATCCACCATGATCGAGATCGACGAGCGGGCCTCATCGGAAGCGGCCAGGCGGCGGAGGGCTTCGTGGTCGGCCGTCGGGTAGGCGACGACGATGTCATCGGTCGTGCCCTGCTCGACGTGCCAGATCGCCTCGGCGAGCGAGTAGCACATCAGGCCCTCGAAGCCCGGCATCGCGAGCACCCGCTCCAGCAGCGCGCGGCAGCGCACCGACTTGCTGACGACGCGGATCGGCTTGCCCGCCGCGCGGCGACGGAGGTCTTCGGCGTTCGCGTCGAACGCGGCCAAGTCGACCACGGCCAAGGGCGGATCGAGGTCCTTGGTCGCCAAGTCGTACACCGTCGCACTGGTCACGAGGTCTAAAGTACGACACGAAGGCTTGAAACGCGAATAGTATTCACTTACTGTTTCGGGCACTCGACGGATGAAGGGTGCGCGCGCATGACCCGGTGGACCAACTGGGCGGGCACGGCCTCCGCCTCGCCGCAGCACGTTCACCAGCCGCGCGACGCGGCTGAAATCGCGGCGACCGTCGAAAGCGTCGCCGCGGCCGGCCGGACCGTGCGTCCCTGGGGCAGCGGGCACTCCTTCACCGCGATCGCCGTCGCCGACTCCGACGCGCTCGACCTGCGCCACTGGACCGGCATCGAGCGCGTCGACCTCGAAAGCGGCCACGTCACCGTCCGCTCGGGCACGACGATCCGGGAGCTCAACACCGCACTCGACGCGCTCGGGCTGGCCATGGCCAACCTCGGCGACATCGACGCGCAGACCATCGCCGGCGCGATTTCCACCGGTACCCACGGCACGGGCGCGAAGCTTGGCGGCCTCGCCACCCAGATCGTCGCCCTCGAACTCGTCCTCGCGGACGGCTCGGTCGTCACCTGCTCGGCCGGCGAGCGGCCGGACCTCTTCGCCGCCGCCCGCGTCGGCCTCGGCGCGCTCGGCGTGATCACCACCGTGACGCTGAAGTGCGAACCCTCGTTCTACCTGCACGCGCAGGAGCGGCCGGAGCCGCTGGAGCAGGTGCTCGAAGGCTTCCACGACTTCGCCGAGGACAACGACCACTTCGAGTTCTACTGGTTCCCGTACGGCAAGAACGCCCTGGTCAAGCGCAACAACCGGTGCGAGACCGCCCAGCCGCTGAGCAAGGTGCGGGAGTTCGTCGACTACCGGATCATGGAGAACGTCGCGTTCGGCGGGCTCTGCCGGACCGGACGGCTGATGCCGCGGCTCGTGCCGTCGCTCGGCAGCTTCGCCTCGAACGCCCTCTCCGCCCGCGAGTACAGCGACCTCTCGCACCGCGTCTTCGTCACCGCGCGGAACGTCCGGTTCACCGAGACGGAATACGCTGTTCCACGTGAATCAGTGCTCGACGTGCTCGCCGAGCTGCGCGCGCTGGTGCCGAAGCTCAAGGACCCGGTGATGTTCCCGGTCGAGGTGCGGGTCGCCGCCGCCGACGACATCTGGCTGTCGACCGCGCAGGGCCGCGACTCCGCCTACATCGCCATCCACCAGTTCGTCGGCATGCCGTACCGCGAGTACTTCAGCGCGTTCGAGAAGATCGCCGGCGCCGTCGGGGGCCGCCCGCACTGGGGCAAGATGCACGACCTCGACGCCGGCGTCCTCCGCTCGCGCTACCCGCACTTCGACGACTTCCTGCGCGTGCGCAAGGAAACCGACCCCAGCGGCGTCTTCACCAACACCTACCTGGATCGGGTACTGGGCCCCGCCTAAAACAGCGCGGAGACCGATTCGCCGTTGTGGATCCGGCGGATCGCCTCGGCCAGGGCCGGCGCGATCGAGAGGATCTTCAGCTTCTCGGTCCGTTCTTCCTCGGGCACCGGGACCGTGTTCGTGCAGACGATCTCCAGCACCTCCGGCCGGCTGCCGATGCGCTCGATGGCCTTCGCCGCGAACAGCCCGTGCGTACACGCGACGCGGATCGAGCGCGGTTCCAGCTCGGCCAGCCGGTCCAGCAGCTCGAGCACCGTGCTGCCCTTGGCGATCTCGTCGTCGAGCACGATCACGTCCCGGCCGGTGATCTCGCCGATCACCGACGTGATCTGGACGCGGTCGTCGGGAAAACGCTCCTTGGCCCCGGCCGCGACCTGGACACCGAGGAGCCGCGCGAAGTGCGACGCCTCCTTCGCGTTGCCCAGGTCGGGCGAGACGACGGTGGCGCGCGAAAGGTCGTACTGGCGGAAGTGCTTGGCCAGCTCCTGCAGCGCGTGCAGGTGATCGACCGGGACGCTGAAGAAGCCGTGCACCTGCGGCGAGTGCAGGGTCATCGCCAGCACGCGGCTGGCCCCGGCGGTCACCAGCAGGTCGGCGACCAAGCGGCCGCCGATGGAGATGCGCGGCGCGTCCTTTTTGTCCGAGCGCGCGTACGAGTAGTGCGGCATCACGGCGGTGATGCGGGACGCCGAGGCGCCGCGGGCCGCGTCGAGCATCAGCAGCAGCTCGACGAGGTGCTCCTGCACCGGCTTGACCAGCGGCTGGATGATGAAGACGTCCCGCTCGCGGCAGTTCGCCTGCAGCTGCACCTCGAGACAGTCGTTGGCGAACCGCTGGATCTCGACCGGCCGCAGCGGCACGCCGAGGTGGGTGCAGATCTCTTCGGCCAGCTCGGGGTGCGCGCTGCCGCTGAAGACGGCGATTTCCCTGGATGCCTGAGTGATCACAGCGCGGAGATCGCTTCGCCGATAGCGGCCTCACCCGAGATCAGCGTCAGGGTGCGGCGCACCGAAGCCGGCGCCTGGAGCAGGCCGGCGAGCACGGCGGCGACGTCGTCGCGGGGCACCGGTCCGCGGCCGGTCTGCTCGGCCAGCAGCACCAGGCCGGTGCCGGGGTCGTCGGTCAGCTGTCCGGGGCGGAGGATCGTCCAGTCGAGGTCGCGGGCCTTGAGGTCGTCCTCCGCCGCGCGCTTGGCGCGCAGGTAGTGCCGGAACTCCTCGGTGACGTCGGGGTTCTCCGGGTTGTCGGCCCCGATGGAGCCCACCTGGATGTGCCGCCGGACGCCGGCCCGCTCGGCCGCTTCGGCGAACAGCGCCGCCGCGCCACGGTCCACAGTGTCCTTGCGCGCGGTGCCGCTACCCGGCCCCGCGCCCGCGGAGAACACCGCGGCGTCGGCGCCCTTCAGCACCTCGGCGACGGCGTCCACATCGGAGTTCTCCAGGTCGAGCACGACGGCTTGGGCACCGGCGGCTTCGAGGTCCGCCGCGTGGGCGGGGTTGCGGATGATGCCGACCGCTTCGTCCCCGCGCGCGGCGAGAAGCCGCTCGAGCCTCAGTGCGATCTGACCATGTCCACCAGCAATGACGACTCGCATGAGCCGACCTTATCCCGGTGCGATCACGAGCGTCAGTCGAGCGAGGCGGAGGCCTCGGCGGTGCGGAGCAGGTGGTCGTAGACCAGCTCGTTCACCAGGCGGGAGACCGGGTCCTCGGCCAGCACGACGCGCTCGGAGCGGCCCTCCAGGTCGAGGTCGACGACCTTGTTCGGGTCGGCGGTCACGACGGCGAGGCCGTACGCGCGGGCGCGCGGCAGGCAGTTGCCGACGTAGTCCTCGGTCAGCGCGACCGGCGACGGGAGCACCATCGCGGCCTCGCCGTAGCGGGCGAACGGAACCGCGGAGGCCATCGCGGTGCGCCAGTGGCGCGCGACGGCCAGGACGCCGACGATCTCGGCGGCCGGGGCGGGGGCGGTTCCGGCCAGCTCCGGCCAGGTCCAGGTGTCGACGGTGGCGCGGTCGGCCACCGGGCCGACACCCATCGCGATGCGTTCGGCGTGCACGTCGGTGCGGAGCTTGGCGACCACGCAGACCTTGCGGCCGAGGATCGTGGTCTCGGGGAGCACGACGCCGTTCCAGCCCAGCTGGGCGGCCGCCGTGCGGGCGAGCTCGTCGACGCTCGCGGGGAGCTCGATCGGCGGCACCACGCGGCTCGGCATCGACCGGCTGCGCTGCGCGCCACCGGCGACCGTCGAGCGCTCGGTGTTCTGAGGTGTAGCCGCCACGAGTCCGCCTCCTTCTAACCCTGCACCGCTTCGTGACCGGGGAAAACCGGCACCTCACTTGTCTAACAGCGCGGCGGCGCGGCGTCGCCGGGTAGCGAGAGTGGCTGCGATCGGCGGCGCCCAGCGGTCGATGACCGGTCGGTAGGCGGTCATCGGACTTCGGTCGAACGGTGCGGCCAACCGAGTGAGGGCAAGGTGAGTGGCATTACCGTCCGACGGCGATCGATTACCCCGGGCACAAACCGCGAAACCCGGATCACCCACCCGGGAATAGCCCGTTCGGCGCAACCCGGGCCGGATCCACAGTGGACGCAGGCCGCTGAGCTGCGGATGTCCGCCGTCAGCCGGCCGTCGGTGAGCTACGCCGCAGCGGCCGCCCGCGTGCCGGACTAAAGTTACCCACCAGTCACTTAGCCGCCGCCGTGGAGGACCGATGCGCTCCCCGAAGGACTTCTTCGCCCCGCTCGCCCTGGGCGCGCCCGCCCCCGTGCGGGAGATCCCGGTGACGCCGTCCCGGATGATCCACTTCTTCGACCCCGGCAACGAGAAGATGGCGGCGAAGGTGCCGGACATCGCGAAGAAGGTCGACGTCCTGCTCGGGAACCTCGAGGACGCCGTCCGCGCCGACCGCAAGGAGGCCGCGCGCGCCGGCCTGGTCGCGATCGCCAAGGCGAACGACTTCGGGAAGACCCAGCTGTGGACGCGCGTCAACAGCCTGGACTCGCCGTGGGTGCTCGACGACCTGATCACGCTGGTCACCGAGATCGGCGACAAGCTCGACGTGATCATGGTGCCGAAGGTCGAGGGCGCGCAGGACATCCACTACGTCGACCGGCTGCTGGCGCAGCTCGAGGCGCGCGCCGGGCTGACGAAGCCGTTGCTGGTCCACGCCATCCTCGAGACGGCGAGCGGGGTGGCCAATGTGGAGGAGATCGCCGGCGCGAGCCCGCGCATGCAGGGCATCTCGCTCGGCCCGGCCGACCTGGCCGCGAGTCGCCGGATGAAGACGACCCGCGTCGGCGGCGGGCACCCCGGCTACCTGGTGCGGACCGATCCGACCGGCGACGACCTGACCGCGGGCCGGACGACCTACCAGCAGGACCTCTGGCACTACACGGTGGCGCGGATGGTCGACGCGTGCGCGATGCACGGGATCCTGCCGTACTACGGGCCGTTCGGGGACATCCGCGACGTCGTCGCGTGCGAGGACCAGTTCCGCAACGCGTTCCTGCTCGGCTGCGTCGGCGCGTGGAGCCTGCACCCGGTGCAGATCGACATCGCGAAGAAGGTGTTCTCGCCGTCGCCGTCCGATGTGGCCTGGGCGCGCCGGGTGATCGCCGAGATGGGCGACGGCACGGGCGCGGTGATGATCGACGGGAAGATGCAGGACGACGCGTCGGTGAAGCAGTGCCGCGTGGTCGCCGAACTGGCCGACGCCCTCGCGGCGGACGACCCCGAACTCGCCGCGGCCTACGACGCGGCCACCAAGGAGGTACTGGGATGACCTCGCCCAGGCGCTCTGTCCTCTACATGCCCGGCGCGAACGAGCGGGCGCTGGAGAAGGCCAAGACGATCCCGGCCGACGCGCTGATCCTCGACCTCGAGGACGCCGTCGCGCCGGACGCGAAGGAAGCGGCCCGCGAGCGGGTGTGCGCTGCCGCTTCGTCGGGCGACTACGGCTCACGGGAAGTGACGATCCGGGTCAACGGCCTCGACACCGAGTGGCACGACGCCGACCTGCGCGCGGCCGCGTCGGCCGGCCCGGCCGCGGTCGTCGTGCCCAAGGTGAACTCGGCGGCCGAGGTGCACAACATCGAGCGTGCGCTGGAGCTGGGCGGCGCGCCGGAGCACACGAAGATCTGGGCGATGGTCGAGACGCCGGTCGCGATGCTGCACGCCGAGGAGATCGCGGCGGCGTCGGAGCGGCTGACCGTGCTGGTGATGGGCACGAACGACCTGGCCAAGGAGCTGCACGCGGAGTTCGTCCCCGGCCGCGGCCCGCTGCTCGGCGGCCTTTCGCTGTGCCTGCTCGCCGCGCGGGCGACGGGCAAGGTGATCCTCGACGGCGTCTACAACGACGTGAAGGACCTTGCCGGCTTCGAAGCCGAGTGCGAGCAGAGCCGCCAGTACGGCTTCGACGGCAAGACGCTGATCCACCCGGCGCAGGTGGAGCCGTGCAACCGGATCTTCGCACCGTCCGATGAGGAGATCGACCGGTCGCGGCGGATCATCGAAGCCTTCGAAGAGGCCAAGGCGTCCGGTAAGGGCGTGGTGACAGTGGACGGCCGGATGATCGAGAACCTGCACGTCGACAACGCGCGCCGGGTGCTGGCGCTGGCCGAGGCGGTCAAGGTCTGACGGCCGGTGGCCGGGCTCGCGGCCCGGCCACCGGCGCGGTTCACTTCGGCAGCGAGTCCGTCCACTCGGCAATGACCTCGGAGCCATCCGGATCGGCGTTCACGTAGATGGCGCCGTCCGCGGACACGTACATCGACGTGCGGTTGATGCGGCCGGTCGACGGGTCGACGACCAGGCGGTACTCACCGGGCAGCATGAATCCCCGGCCGCCCGGGACGACGCCGAGGTCTTGGACGCCCGGGTACGCCGCGATCGCGCGGAAGGCCGTGGCCCGCACGGCCGGCGGCGCGGGCAAGGTCGACACCAGCGAAACCATGGACAGCAGCAGCTCGCGTTCCCGGTCGCTCGCGGTCAGCGGGCCCGCGCTCGTCCGGGCGTTGCTGTGCGCGATCGCGTTCACGAGCCAGTCCCGCAGCGCTGCCGGGTCGGTGGGCAGGGTGCGGAGCTGCTCGAAGGTCACTTCGGTGGCGGCCAGCTGCAACGGGGACGCTCCCAGCGGCACGACCCGGCCACCGGATTTCGCGCCACGGAACCACAGGTGGCTGTCGGCGGTGAACCAGTACTCGTAGGTGTTCTTGTCCTCGACCGTCTTCACGTGCCAGTACTTGCCGGTGCCGTCCGGGGCGTGCTCGGCCACCGTGGCCGCCGCCAGCAGGACCTGCTGACCGGTGACGACCGGGGCGACCGGGGCGACCGCCCGCGGGGGCGGTGCGTCGGCCGGGGCGCCGGGCAGGGTCGCCACCACGACGGCCGCCGCGGCCGCGGCGGCGACGAGTCCCGCACCGAGCGCGAGCGGGCGGAACTGCCGCCGCGGTGCGCCGAGCATCCGGTTCTGCAACCGGTGCCGGCTCCGGTCGACGACGTCCTGGGACGGTTCGGCGGGCAGCAGCGCCGCCCGCAGGGTCTGCAGGTCATTCATCGAAAGCCTCCTGGGTGAGAACGGGGGTGAGCTTCTTGCGGGCGCGCGTCAGCCGGGAGCCGACCGTGCCCGGGGAGATGCCGAGCGCCTCGGCCACCTCCGAGTAGCCGAGATCGCCGAGTGCGACGAGCAGCAGGACATCGCGCTCCCCGGCGGAAAGCCGGGACAACACCTTCCCCAGCCGCGCGACCGTCACCGAAGCGACAACGCGGCTTTCGTGCCCTTCGGCAGCCTCGCGCGGGTCGAGCCGCGACAGCGCCCGGTAGTGCCGGGCCTCCTTGCGGCGGTGCCGGGAGACCAGGTTCGTCGCGATGCCGAACAGCCAGGCGCGCAGGTCGCCGCGGCCGGCGTCGAACGCCTTCCGGCGGTCGAAGGCGACGAGGAACGTCTCGGCGGCGATGTCCTCCGCGGCCTGGGCACCGAGGCGCCCGGCGACGTACCGGTGGATGTCCGCGAAGTAGCGGTCGTGCACCTCGGTGAACTGCTCGCTGCCGAGCACCGGGGCCGCCGTCATGGGGCTGCCTCTGTCATGAAGTTCCTTTCCGTCGGCGACAGCTTCACCACCACTTCGCCGAAGGTCCGGAACTTCTTCCCTACCCGATCGGCCAGGGGCGCTGCGGCTCGCGGAGCTGCTCGTACGCCGCAGCTGCGTGGAGGACGCCGAGGTCGTCGAAGCGGCGGCCGGCGAGCTGGAGGCCGATCGGGCGGCCGTCGTCGGTGTACCCGCAGTTCAACGAAACCGCGGGCTGGCCGGACATGTTGTACGGCACCGTGAACGCGATGTGCTCGAACGGCCGGGCCGGGTCGTTCGTCGGGGAGGCCCACTCCGCCGGCGGGGCCGCGACCGGGCAGGTCGGGGACAGGACGATGTCGAACGCCGAGGTCGCCCGCAGGGCCGCGACGCTGATCGCGTCGATCTGGGCGAAGCCGCGGTAGACGTCCACACCGGGCACCTCCGCGCCGCCCGCGGCCCAGTCCGCGATGTACGGCAGGACCTTCGTGCGACGGTCCGGCGGCAGGGCCGCCAGGTCCGACCAGGCACGCGTGCGCCAGAAGACGTCGAGGCCGTCGAGCATGGCGCGGGTGAGGAACGGCCCGACCGGCTCGACGACCGCGCCCGCGGCTTCGAAGGCCCGGGCCGCCGCGGTGATCGCATCCCGGATCGCCGGGTCCACCGGGAGGCCGGGGCCGGGCTCGAGCTGCAGGCCGACGCGCAGGCCTTGCAGAGAACCGTCGAGCGACGTCCACTCGAGATCGGCCGGCGGCAGGCTCAGGTGGTCACGCGCGTCCGGGCGCGAGAGCACACTCATCAGCAACGCCGTGTCGGCGACCGTGCGGGTCATCGGGCCGGCGACCCGGCCCAGGAACGGCGGGTCGACCGGTACCCGCCCGAAGCTCGGCTTGAGGCCGACCAGGCCGCACCAGCCCGCGGGCAGCCGGATCGAGCCGCCGATGTCCGTGCCGACGTGCAGCGGGCCGTAGCCCGCGGCCGCCGCGGCCCCCGCGCCCGCGCTGGACCCGCCGGGTGTCGCCGACGGCTGCCAGGGGTTGCGGGCCGTGGGGTGGAAGCTCGAGAGCCCGGAGGTCAGCATCCCGTAGTCCGGCATGGTCGTCTTGGCCAGCAGGACACCGCCGGACTCGCGGACCCGCGCGGCCGCCGGGGCGTCCTCGGCGGCCGGGGTCAACGCCGTCGCCGCCGTGCCCAGCGGGACCGGCGTGCCGCGCGTCGCGATGTTCTCCTTGAGCGTGAGCGGAACGCCGTCGATCGGACCCAGCGGTTCATCGGACACCCAGCGAGCTTCGGACGCCTTCGCGTCGTCGAGAGCGCCGGAAGGGTCGTACGCGTACAACGCGTGCAGCTCCGGCTCTCGCGCCTCGATGCGCGCGAGAACGGCTTCGGTCACCTCGACCGGCGAGAGCGTCTTCGCGCGGTACTGCGCGACGAGTTCGACAGCAGTCAGATCAGGCAGCTCGGTCATGAGCGCTCCTTACGAGGCAGGCGGTTCGAAGCGGCCGTCGACGGCGGTCCAGCCACCGTCCACGGCCAGCACGGAGCCGGTCACGAACGACGAAGCGTCCGAAGCGAGGTACACGACCGCTCCGGCGAGTTCGTCCGGACGCGCCCAGCGGCCCAGCGCCCCCTTCGCCGCGTAGGCGTCGTACCACTCCGGGTTCGCCTTGATCTGTGCGGTCAGCGGCGTCTCGACAACGCCGGGGGCGATCGCGTTGACCCGCACGCCGGCCGGGCCGAACTCCGCCGCCGCCGTCCGGAACAGCTGGACGAGCCCCGCCTTCGTCGCCGCGTACGGCCCTTGGCCGGGCTCGACGGTCGTGCCGCGGATCGACGAGAACCCGATGATGCTGCCCCGCCCGCGCGCGGCCATGCGGGGACCGAACGCGCGCACGACTTCGAAGCTCGCGCCGAGGTTGAGCGCGATGACGCGGTCGAACTCCTCGCGGGTGTAGTCCGCCAGCCGCTTGCGCACGTTCGTCGCGGCGGTCAGCACGACGACGTCGACGTCTCCCCATTCGGCCGCGGCGCGTTCGACGGCCCCGGGGGCCAGGAGGTCGATCTCGTACGGCTCCCCCACGCCCGCCTCGCGCGCGGCTTCGACGTCACGATCGGCGCACACCACGTCAGCGCCGTGCGCGGCCAGTGCCCGGGCCGCCTCGCGGCCGATGCCGCCCGCGCCGAGCACGACGGCCCGCCGTCCGTCGAGCCGGAACAACGTCGAGTAGTTCACGGGCGCAGCACCGCCATCCTCGTCACGGTCAGTTCCTCGACGGCGAACCGGGGCCCCTCGCGGCCGATGCCGGAGTCCTTCACGCCGCCGTAGGGCATGGTGTCCGAGCGGAAGCCGGGCACCTCGTTGACCACGACGCCGCCGACCTCCAGCTCGTCGAGCGCGCGGAACGCCGTGTTCAGCGACTTGCTGTAGACGCTCGCGTGGAGCCCGTAGCGGGACGCGTTCACCGCGGCGAACGCTTCGTCCACATCGGACACCGTCCGCACGCAGACGACCGGGCCGAAGATCTCTTCGTCCCAGGCTTCGACGCCGTCCGGGACGTCCAGGAGGACCGTCGGCCGCAGTACCGTGCCTTCGGCACCGCCGCCGGCCTGCCGGGCGCCGGCGTCGACCGCCGCCGCGATCCAGTCCGCCACCCGGGCGGTCGAGGCCGGGTCGATCAGCGCCGACACCCGCGTCTTCTCGTCCCGCGGGTCGCCGACGACGACTTCGCCGAGCCGCGCCAGCAGCCGTTCGGTGAATTCCGCGGCCACCGACGAAACGACCAGCACGCGCTGCACCGAGATGCAGGCCTGGCCCGAGGCGTAGAACCCGCCGCGCAGCACGGCGTCCACGGCCGCGTCGAGATCGGCATCGGGAGCGACCACGAGGGCCGCGTTCGAACCCAGCTCCAGCAACGTCTTCACCGGCGCCGCGTCCCGCGCGATGCGGTGCCCGACCGCGGCCGAGCCGGTGAACGACACCGCGCCGATCCGGCGGTCGGTCGTCAGCGCCGCGCCCACGGACGCGTCCCCGGTGACCAGCTGGACCATCGCCGGGACCGGCGCGACCGACCTGACCAGGTGCACCAGCCACAGCGTGGCCAGCGGCGTCTGCGGCGCCGGCTTGACGATCACCGGGCAGCCCGCGGCGATCGACGGCGCGATCTTGTGCGACGCCAGCAGCAGCGGGTAGTTGAAGCCCGCGATGCCGACGACGACCCCGATCGGCTTGCGCTTCCAGAAGCCGACCAGGCCGTCACCCGAGGGCAGGAGGTCCAGCGGCACGGTCTCGCCGTGCAGCCGCGACACCTCTTCGGCGGCGGCCTCCCAGGTGACGATCGTGCGCGCGACCTCGACGCGGCAGTCGACCAGCGGCTTGCCCGTCTCCAGGACGAGCAGGTTCTCGAGTTCCTCGCGCCTCTCGGCGATGGCCGCCGCGACGTCGTTGAGGAGAGAACGGCGAGTCCGCGACGGCAGCGAAGCGACTTCGCGCGCGACGGCGACAGCTTCGTCCACAGCGCGACGCGCGAGCTCGGGCGTTCCCACCGGGGCGGCGCCGACCACGCTCCCGTCGTAGGGGAAAACGATTTCTTCGGTATCCACAGTGGACACCCAGCCCGCGCCGACCGGCAGGCCTTCCGGATAGTCAGCCATCATCACCTCCACGCAGCCGGGCCAGCTCCGCGCGCAGGTTCGGCGCGGCGTCCAGGAGTTCCCGGGTGTACTCGTGCCGGGGCGCGCCGTAGACCTGGCCGACGTCGCCCAGCTCGACGATCTCGCCGCGGCGCATCACCGCGACCCGGTCGCAGACGTGCCGCACGACGCCGAGGTCGTGCGACACGAAGATCAGCGTCAGCGCGAACTGCTCCACCAGCGAGCCGAGCAGGTCGAGGATCTGGCCGCGCACGGAGACGTCGAGGGCGCTGACCGGTTCGTCGGCGATCAGGACGCTCGGGTTCGGCGCCAGCGCCCGGGCGATCGAGATCCGCTGCCGCTGGCCGCCGGAGAACTGGTGCGGGTAGCGCTGAGCGGCGTCGGCGGGCAGGCCGACGGCGGCGAGCAGCTCCGCGACGCGATCGGGCTCCCGGCGTCCCAGGGGTTCGGAAATGATGTCGCGCACGCGCATCCGCGGGTCGAGCGAGCCCATCGGGTCCTGGAAGACGATCTGCAGCTCCGACCGCAGGAAGCCGAGGCGACGCTCCGGCAGGTGGTCGATGCGCCGGCCCTGGAACGAGACCGTGCCGGACGTCGGCTTGTCGAGCGCGGCCAGCAGCCGGACCAGCGTGGACTTGCCGGAGCCGGACTCGCCGACGATGCCGAACCGCTGTCCCGCCTCGACGTCGAAGCTGACACCGCGCAAGGCGTGCACGTCCCGGCGGGCGTAGCGGCGTTCGAGGTCGCGGACTTCGATGATCATCGCCGGGCCTCCAGATCCGAGGCGTCCAAGAGCTTGCGCGTGTACTCGTGCTTCGGCTGCGTCAGCACTTCGCGCGTCGAGCCCGCTTCGACGATCTCGCCGTCGAGCATCACCAGCACGCGCTCGCACACCGACGCAACCACCGCGAGGTCGTGCGTGATGAACAGCAGCGCGCTGTCGGCGGGCAACGACGTCTTGATCAGCGAGAGGATCTGGGCCTGCACGGTGACGTCGAGCGCGGTCGTCGGCTCGTCGCAGATCAGCAGCGACGGCTCGTTCGCCAGCGCCATCGCGAGCACGACCCGCTGCCGCTGCCCGCCGGACAGCTGGTGCGGGTACGCGCGGGCGGTGCCCGGCAGGCCCACCGCGGACAACAGGTCCTCGGCGCGGTGACGGCGTCCGTGGATGCGGCCGGGCTCGGTGACCTGGCGGCCGACGCGCATGGCCGGGTTCAACGCCGTCATCGGCTCCTGGAACACCATGGCCAGCTCGTCACCGCGCAGCCGGGACAGGTCCTTTTCGGACATGCCCAGCAACTCGCGGCCGTGCAGCGAAACCGAGCCGGAGGCGGGCAGCTCCTCGGGCAGCAAGCCCATGATCGACAACGCCGTCAGCGACTTCCCGGACCCGGACTCGCCGATCAGGCCGACGCGCTCGCCGGCGCCGATCTCGAAGGACACGTCCCGGACCAGGGAACCGACGCGAAGGCCCGCAACCGAGAGCGTCATACGCGAGCCGCCAATCGGGGATCCAGGCGGTCGCGCAGGCCGTCGCCGAGGAGGTTGAAGCCGAGGACGGCGACGGCGATCGCGATGCCCGGCACGAGCGCCAGCCGCGGCTGCACGGTCAGCAGTTCCTGGGACTCCTGCAGCATCCGGCCCCACGACGGCGTCGGCGGCCGCGTGCCGAAGCCGAGGAACGACAGCGCCGCCTCGGCGAGCACGGCGATCGCGAACGACACCGAGGCCTGCACGATCAGCAGGCCGGAGATGTTCGGCAGCACGTGCCGCAGCGCGATGGTCAGCCGCGACCGCCCGCCCGCGCGGGCCGCGAGCACGAACTCGGTGCTCATCACCTGCAGCGTCCCGGACCGGGCGATCCGCGCGAACGACGGGATGGTGGCGATGCCGATCGCCACCATCGCGGTCAGCGTGTCGGCCCCGAACACCGCGCCGAACATGATGGCCAGCAGCAGCGCGGGGAACGCGAGCACGAGGTCGTTGGCGCGCATGACGAACTCGCCGAGCCACCGCGGGGACATCCCGGCGAGGACGCCCAGCGGCGTGCCGATCACCGCGGCGATGCCGACGGCGACGACACCGACGTACAGCGTCGTGCGGGCGCCGACCATGAGCTGGCTCAGCAGGTCCCGCCCGAACTTGTCGGTGCCGAACCAGTGGGACGCGCCGCAGCCGAGCAGCCGGTGGGTCGCGTCCACCTTCACCGGGTCGAACGGCGTCCACAGGAACGACAGCAGCGCGGCCAGCACGACCAGGCCGACGAGCACCCCGCCGATGAGGAGATTGCGCATCAGGAACCCCGCAATCTCGGGTCGAGCACCGTGTAGAGGAGGTCGACGACGAAGTTGACCAGCAGCACGCCGGCCACCAGCACGAGCACGATGCCCTGCACGGTCAGCAGGTCACGCGCGGAGACGGCGTCCAGCAGCATCGAGCCCAGTCCCGGCAGCACGAAGACGCGCTCGACGACGACCGCGCCGATCAGGAGGGTCGCCAGCTGCAGCCCCAGCACGGTCACGACGGGCACGGACGCGTTCCGCAGGCCGTGCCGCACCAGCGCCTGCCCGGGACGCAGCCCCTTCGACCGCGCGGTGCGCAGGTAGTCCTGGCCGAGCGTGTCGAGCACCGCCGAGCGCACGTAGCGGGTGAGGACCGCGCCCTGGACCAGGCCGAGCGACAGCGCCGGAAGCACCAGGCCACGCGCGAATTCGCCGAAGTCCTGGTTGGGCGGAGTCCAGCCGCCCGAGGGCAGCCAGCGCAGCTGCACGGCGAAGATCTGCACGAGGATGATCCCGGCGAGGAACGCGGGGATCGCGACGCCGATCTGCGACAGCCCGGACACCCCCGCGCCGGCCGCCTTCCGGTGCTTCACCGCCGCGAAGGTCCCCGCCGGCACGGCGATCACCAGCGCCACCAGCACGCCGGCGCCGACCAGCCACAGCGTGACGCCGAGACGGTCGAGCAACTGCGGGCCGATCGCGTCCCGCGTCACGTACGAGCGGCCGAAATCGCCGTGCAGCACGCCCCCGATCCAGTCGAAGTACTGCGTGACCAGCGGACGGTCGATGCCGAACTCCGCGCGTGTCTTGGCGAGCAGCTCCGGCGTCGCGTTGACGCCGAGCGCGACCTGCGCCGGATCGCCCGGCAGCACGGCCATGAACACGAACACCACGATCGACGCGACCAGCACGCTGACCGCGAAGATCGCCACCCGGCGCAGCACCCTGGCGGTCATCGCGGCGCCAATCCGGTGAGGTCGAACGACTCGCTGACCTGGTTCGCCGCGAACCCGCCGACCTTCGTCTTCGCGACGATCACGTTGGGGAACAGGAACAGCCAGTCCGCGGCCGCCTCGGTGGTCAGCTGCCGCGCCACCTGCTTCATGTCCGCGACCTGCTGCTCCGGCGTCCCGCTGTCGGCTTCGGCGAGCAGCTGCTGGACGCGCTTGTCGTCGTACCCCCAGTAGTACTTCGGCTTGCCGAACGTCGTGATGTCGCGGGCCTCGACGTGCTGGATGATCGACAGGTCGTAATCGTGGTCGGTGAACACCTGCTTGAGCCAGACCGCCGGAAAGTCGAGGGGCTCGATCGTGGTCCGCACGCCGACGTCGGCGAGCTGCGACTGGACGACTTGTGCGGCCGACACCGCGTACGGCAGGTTCGGGATCCGCATCCGCAGGTTCAGGTTCGTCGCGCCCGCCTCGGACAGCAGCGCCTTGGCCTTCGCGGGATCGAACGGGTGGACGTTCGACAGATCCTCGTACCAGGGATCCGTCGGCGGGACCATGCTGCCGATCAACGTGCCGCGCCCGGCCCACGCCGTGTCCAGCAACGCCTTCCGGTCGATCGCGTACGTGAGCGCTTGGCGCACGCGGACGTCGTTCAGCGGCTTGCGCTGGTTGTTGAACGCCAGCGTGACCTCGGAGTTCGTCGTGCCCTGGACGACCTGGAACCGGTCGTCGGCCTGGAACTGCGGGATCGAGTCCGGCGCGGTGATCGCCGAGATGACGTCGATGCCGTTGCTGTAGAGCGCGTTGTTCAGCGCGGTCGGGTCCTTGATGTACTTGAGGACCACCGTGGCGTACGCCGGTTTCCGGCCCCAGTACGCGGAATTCGCCTTGAGCACGACGGAGTCGCCGCGCTTGCGCGCCGCCACGACGTACGGGCCGGTGCCGACCGGCTTGTTCGCCAGGTCGGCGACGCCGGTGGGGCTGAACATCGCGCCGAGCCTGCTGGTCAGGCTGAACAGCCAGCCGTTGGACGGTTTCGACAGCACGACCCGCGCGTGGTCCGGCGCGACGGCGTCGACGTGGTCGACGACGTCCATCGTCGACTTGATCGAGATCGTCCAGTCCGATTTCACCCGCATGAGCGAGAACTTGACGTCCTCGGCGGTGAAGGGGGCGCCGTTGCTGAACTTGACGCCCGGCTGGAGCTGGAAATCGTAGGTCCGCCGGTCCGGGCTGATCGTCCACGACTTCGCGAGCAGCGGCACCACGCGGCCCTGCGCGTCGAGCTTCACCAGGCCTTCGTAGACGTTGTAGAGCAGCGCCTGCGGAATGGCGGCGCCGTCGGTGCGGGTGAAGTCGAAGTTCGCCGGCTCCGCCGTGAAGCCGACGGAAAGTGTGTCCGGGCCAGCGGAAACGCTCGCCGACGAGCCGGCCGAGCAACCGGACACCACGAGCAGCAGCGCCGCTGCCAGCACGTGAAGCCGGGCTTTCATTCGTCCTCCAGGTCGGTACACTGGTCAGACCAGTAGCCTGCACGCGACGGACGTCGAGGTCAAGGGATGCGGTTCGAACCGGTGGCTCCGGTCCGCGCGTACGAGCGGGTCGTCGAGCAGATCGAGCAGGCCGTGGTCAGCGGCGCGCTCAAGCCGGGGGAACGCCTGCCGAGCGAGCGTGAGCTGATGACGCAGTTCGGCGTCGGCCGCTCGACGGTCCGGGAAGCCCTGCGGGTTCTGCAGGCGGCCGAGATGATCCGGTCCCGGCCCGGCGACCCGCGCGGCCCGGAGGTGCTGGCCGCGTCACCCGCCGCGTTGCACCGCTCGATGCACCGGCTCGCGCGCGCCGACCACGTCGGGCTCGCCGAACTGCTGCAGTTCCGGATGATCCTCGACGGCTCGGCGCACCTGCTCGCCGCCGAGCTCCGCACCGAAGCCGACCTGACCGGCCTCGACGCGGCACTGGAGTCGATGCGCGAAGGCGTCTCGCGCGGTTACGCCGAGTTCAGCCGCGCCGACGTCGCCTTCCACGAGGTCATCGCGCGCATCTCCCGGAATCCGCTGCTGGTCGTCAGCGAAGAAGTCGTGCGCGGGGTCGTGCTGGAACTGATCGAGGACAAGCTCGAGCACGCCAGCAACCGGACGTCGCTGATGCGCACGTGGCTCGCGCACCACGCCGAGGTGCTCGACGCGATCCGGTCGGCCGACGGCGCCGGCGCGGCGCACCTGGCCAAACAGGCGTTGTACGACAACTACGCCGAATACGTCCCGGCTGGGCAACGGCCGCTGCTCACGCCGTTGCTGCGGCCCTAGACTCGGCCGCGTGGATTCGGCGAAACGGGACGGCGTCGGCCTCGCGCTCTCGGGCGGCGGCTACCGCGCAATGCTCTTCCACGCCGGCGCGCTCTGGCGGCTCAACGAGCTCGGCTGGCTGCCGAAGCTGACCACGGTCTCCAGCGTCTCCGGCGGTTCGATCGCGGCCGGGCTGCTCGCACACGCGTGGCACAAGCTGTATTTCGGCGAAGACGGCGTCGCGGAGAACTTCGGCAAGGAAGTCGTGCAGCCGCTGCGGAAACTCGCCCGCACCAACCTCGACATCCCGGTCACGCTGAAGGCGATGTTCATCCCGTGGCGAAGCGCCGGAGAGGAACTCGCGCGCCGCTACGCGGAGCACCTCTTCGGGGACTGCTGCCTCGCGGACCTCGACCCGGCCGGGCCGAACTTCGTGTTCACCGCGACCAGCCTGCAGGACGGTTCGCTGTGGTGGTTCTTCCGGCAGCCGGGCCCGCACGGGCAGATCCCGCTCGCGACCGCGGTCGCCGCGTCGTCGGCCTTCCCGCCGATGCTCTCGCCGGTCGTGATCCCGGACCCGCACCAGCCCGGCCGCAAGATCGTGCTCAGCGACGCGGGCGTGTACGACAACCTCGGCCTCGACCCCATCGAGAACCAGCGGGCGACCGTCCTGGTCAGCGACGCCGGCAAGAAGATGAAGCACCAGGCCAAGCCGAAGCGCAACTGGCCGATGCAGCTGCTGCGCGTGCTGACCGTGATGGACAACCAGGTCCGCGAACTGCGGACCGGCACGCTGCTGAAGTGCTACGAGGACAAGACGTACGCGGGCACGTACTGGGCGACCTACAGCAACATCGAGAACTTCGAGCTGCCGGACGCCCTGCCGGCCCCCGTCGAGCAGACCAGGCAACTCGCCGAGACGAAGACCCGGCTGGCCAGGATGTCCGAGACGACGCAGGACCAGCTGATCAACTGGGGTTACGCGGTCTGCGACGCGGGCATGCGGCGCTGGGTTTGCCCGGGAACCCTGCTGAAACCGGAGTTCCCGTACCCCGGCTCAGGCGTCGGCTAGGTTCGCGTAGACGACGATGTTGTCCCGGTAGCTGTGCTCGGCGTGGTCGAACGCGCCGCCGCAGGTGATCAGCCGCAGCTCCGGTTTGTCGCTGTTGCCGTAGACGGCGTCACGCGGGAACGTGTCCTTCGGGACCTGGGTGACGCGGTCGACGACGAACTTCAGCTTCTTCCCGTCGCTGCGGTCGACGTCGACCTCGTCGCCGGGCGCGAGATCCTTGAGCTTGAAGAAGATGCCGGGCTTCTTGTCGCCGTCGACGTGCCCGAGCACGATGGCCGGGCCGACGTCGCCAGGCACCGGCGAGAGCTTGTACCAGGCCGCCTGCATCGGCGTGTGCACCGACGGGACGGAGATCGAGCCGTCGGGTTTCACGGCGACGGCCAGCAGGCTGGACTCCGCGCCGATCTTGGGGATCTTCACCGACGTCGGCCGGAGTCCCTTGAACGGCACGCTGACCGGCACCGAGGAAGGGACGGGCGCCACGGCCTTCGGTGGCTCGGCGGTGCTGCACCCGGCCAGGGTCAGCACCAGGGCGAGCGCCGCGCCCGCCCGGCGGGCCGTCACCGGGCCGTGCCGCCGAAGCCGGTGTCGACCCCGCCCTTGGGCGCGACCTTGACCTGGGCCTTCGGCGCGCTGTTCCCGGCCGCGGGCGCCGAGCTGGAGGTCGCCGTGGTGACCGGCGCGGTGCTCGACGGCGAAGCGCTGGTGCTCGACGGCGCCGTGCTGGTGCTCGACGGCGCCGTGCTGGTGCTCGACGGCGCGGTGCTGGTGCTCGTCGTCACCGGCGGCTGCTCCTGCTCGAAGTCGACGGTGCCGTTGCCCTCGACGCCGTCGCAGGTCCAGCTGAACTTGGCGGTCGTCGTGCCGGCCGGAGCGTCGACCACGCGCACCGAGTAGTTCCAGTAGCGGCCGTCGGACTCGTCCTGGTCCGGACCACCGGTGACGCTCAGGTACTGGGTCGAGACCGCGCCGAGCTTGCCGGACGCGCACGCGATGACCAGGACACCCTCGCCGCCGACGCCGACGAAACCGTGGCCGGCGTTGTCCTGGTAGTCGTCCTTCGGCGGCTCGGTCGATTCCGGCGCCGAAGACGTGGTCTTCGGGGTCGTGGTGGTCGTGACCTCGGTCGTCGCCGGGGCCGACGTCGTCCCGGTGGTCGTGACCGGCGAGGACGGTGCCGTGGTCTCCGTCGAGGACGGTGCCGTGGTGGTCGTCGTCTCCGCCGTGGCCGTGGTCGTCTCGGACGTGGGAGTCTCGTCCTCGGCCAGCGCGACCGGCGCGGCGGCGAGGGTGATCAGCGCACCGGCGGACACGATTCCCGCGACCCGGCTCAACGTTCTACCCACGGAGACTCCCAACGGCGGTGGACCTACGACGTCGCGACTATCGACGATTCACCCGGCCGTGTTACTCCGAGAGGGCGAACGTGAGGTCGCGCCACAGGTCCTCCGGGTCCTCGAGGCCGACGCTGAACCGGATCAGGCCGGGCGGCACGCGCTCCTCGCCGGCGAGCCACGCCCGCCGCTCGACCAGGCTCTCGACCCCGCCGAGGCTGGTCGCCGACCGGATCAGCCGGACCGACGCGCAGAACCGGTCCGCCGTCTCGGCGTCGGCCAGGTCGAAGGCGACCATCATCCCGAAGCCCGGGTAGCGCACCCGCCGCACCGCGGGGTGCCCGGCGAGCCGCTCCGCCAGCAACGCGGCGGTGCGGGACTGCTCCGCGAGCCGGACGGGCATGGTCCGCAGCCCCCTGAGGGCGAGCCAGGCTTCGAGGGCGCCCGGTGTCGACCCGACCCGCGTCCGCGCGGCGCGCAGTTCCTCCGCGACGGCGGGGTCCTTGGCGATCGTGACGCCGAGCAGCAGGTCGCTGTGGCCGCCGATCAGCTTGGTCGCACTGTGCACGACGACGTCGGCGCCCAGTTCGAGCGGCCGCTGCTGCAACGGCGTCGCGAAGGTGTTGTCGACGACGACCCGGCCGCGCGCCGCGGCGGCGATCGTCTCGATGTCCATCACGTCGAGGGTGGGGTTGGTCGGCGACTCGAGCCAGACCAGGTCGGCCGTCGCGGCCTCGGCCACCCAGGCGGCGGTGTCGGTCGGCGCCAGCTCGGTGACGGCGAGCTTGCCGAGCTTCTGCGCGTGGGCCAGCACCCCGCGTGTCACCGCGTAGCTGAACGTCGGCACGGCGACCCGCGACCCGACCGGCAGCAAATCCAGCACCGCGGAGAGCGTGGCGACCCCGGACGCGAACGCCGTCGCCTGCCCGCCTTCCAACGCCCCGACGGCTTCTTCGAGCGCGTGCCAGGTCGGCGTCCCGTCGCCGCGGGCGTACACGAAATCGCCACCGGCCTGGTAGGTGCTGGTGGCGACGAGCGGGGTGTTCAGCGGCTCGCCGGGGCCGTGCGGCCGGCCGGCGGCGATGGCCTTGGTGCGGGGCGTCCAGTCGTCCATCCGCCCACGATAAGGGGAGGCCGGGGCACTCACGCGTCCGCGAGTGCCCCGGCCGGGCTCAGTGCGCGTAGACCTCGAACTCGTACAGCGAGTAGCCGTACTTCGTCCCGCGCTGGACGCCCTGCAGCTTGACGAACCGGGCCGGGGTCGTGGCGAACGAGACGTTGTCCTGCCCGCCGTTCCCGTCGGTCACCACGGCCGCGTCCGTCCAGGTGACCGCGTCCGGCGAGAGCTGGATCCGGTAGCCCTTGCCGTACGCGGACTCCCAGTCGAGCATCACCCGCGAAACCTGCTGGACCGAGCCGAGGTCGACGGTGATCGCCTGGTCGTCGCTCCAGTCACTGGCCCAGCGGGTCGAGGCGTTCCCGTCGATCGCGTTCGACGCCGGCGAGTTGTAGAAGCCGGACTCGGCGCTGGTGGCGCTGACCGTCTTCGTGGCCGCGAGGTTCGCGACGTTGTCCCCGCGGTGGGCGGCGTACTCGACGACCTGCTGGAACGTCGGGCGGTTCTGCCAGCTGATCTTGTCCTGCGTGATGCCGCCGAGCGGGTTCTGCACGATCGAGTCGGCGCACCACTGGTCACCGGCCGAGCAGTTCGCGTCACCGGGGTAGACGGTGTTCGCGGCCTGGCCGGCGGCGGTGGTCAGCGAGTCGACGAGCGCCTGGCGGCACGCGGTGACGTCGCCACCGCCGCAGAACGTCTGCCCGAGCGGGCCGGCCACCGGCTGGCCGAGCACCTGCCGGATGTCCTTGCTGACGTAACCCCACCAGCCGTACTGGAACGACGAGCCCTTGTGCGGCTGACCGGTGTGCTGCCCGTTGCCGTTCTGCCAGCCGGACGGGCTTTCGTTGATGCCGAGCACGCTCGTCATCGCGTTGTAGGCGTTGTCGCCCATGCCCGGCTTGAACTCGGCCTGGACCAGCAGCGGCCACCAGGCGTCGAAGATGCGGATCGCGTCGGCGTCCGCGTACGCCTTGCTGCCCGGCGAAGTCTCCGTGCGCAGCTGCCCGTGGGAAAGCCAGGTCTTGAGCTTCGCCTCGGCGTCCGCCGCCGCGCCGGTGGCCGGCGCCTTGTCGAGCACCTGCAGCAGCAGCGGCAGCACGCGCTCGGCCCGCAGGTCGGCCAGCGCGGCCTCCGACATGGCCTGGGTCAGGTTGACCCGGGTGACCTTGGTGCCGCTGTTGATCAGCTTCTTCACCCGCGAGTCGAGCAGGTCGACGCGGTGCACGGCGGACTTGTCCGCCCCGGCCGCGGCGTAGCCGTTGGCTTGGGCGTTGTTCCAGCTGACGTAGTAGTCCTGGTTGATCGACTGCGGGTGCTGCGACGCGGGCGTGTAGTTCGCCACGTTGCCCGCCGGGTTCCAGCCCACCCAGTCGTGGCCCTGGTCGCCCCACACCGGCATGTTCGGATCCACATTGGACTGGCGCGCGGGGTTGGCGCCCGAGTTGAAGTAGGCGATGTCCTTGGAGTCGGCGTAGAACCAGTTGAACGTGAAGTTGATGTCCTGCGCGGCCCGCTGGAAGTCCGCCGCGGACTTGACGAAGGTCGGGTCGTTCAGCTCCTGGAAGCCGATGAGCGAGTCGACCTCGTGGAAGTAGGACGACCGCAGCGCCGCGTACGCCACCGGCTTGCCGCCGACGGTCGCCCGGCTCTGCACCGGCCCGTACCTGGTCCGGTAGCTGCGCAGGGTGTAGGAGCCGGCCGCGGTGCCGTCGGCGACGGTCGGCTTCCAGGCGTTCTTGACCTCCACCGTCTCCATCGGGACGCACTTGCCCTGATACGTGTAGTAGTTCGAGTCCTTCGTCGGCGCGTTGCCGCTCGGGTCGCACAGCTGCAGCGCGTAGGTGTCGATGATGTCCTGCGCCGACGTCGTTGCGCTCCACGAGTAGTCCTGGCCGCGGCCGAGGAGCACGTACAGGCTCAGGCCCGCGAACGCCGCACCGCGGGCACTGATGCCCGGACCCTGCAGCTCCTGCAACATCAGCAGCTGCGGGGCGAAGTAGCCGGTCTGCGGGCCGAACACCGCGACCGGGTGACCGCTGGCGGTCTTCGCGCCGGAGACGAGCAGCGCGTTGGACATGCCGTGCTTCTCGCTCAGCATGTTCCCCGGCAGCACGCCGTTCTCGAACATCCCGCGGGCGGGCTCCTGCTCGGCGGGTGCGGCGACGTCCACGGTGGACGGCGTCGCGGACGCGGCCGAGCCGGTCTTGTCGAACACCACGGGCTGCGGCGTCACCGAGCCGTTGTCCGGCAGCGCCCGCCCGACGGCGTTGGCCGGCGTCTTGCCGTACGGGAAGGTCTGGCCGTCGTGGAGCGTCTTGACGGCTTCGGGGTCGTCCTCGGCGCGCAGGCTCTGCCACACCTTTTCGCCCTGGACGACGCCGTACTTCTCCTGCATCGCGAGCTTCGCGATGGCGTTCTGCACCTCACCGCCGCCGCCGGCGCCGAACTCGGCCCCGACCAGCGAGGCGAGCGCGACCAGGTCGGTCAGCTTGAACGGGTCGATCGAGCCCGCGTTGGTGATCGAGTCGATGTGCCCGGTCAGCACGTACTCGCCGGGGAAGTACCGGCCGCTGTAGGAGTCGCTGATGTACTTGTTGATGCCGTCCACGTACGCCTGCGCGTCGGCGAGGCCCTGAGCGCCCCGCGGGCCGCTGGCGGCGACCTTGTCGATCTGCTGCTGCAGCTCGGCCTCGGTGTACGGCGCGTTCGAGAAGAACTGCTGCTCGAGCTCGCGGTTGGAGGCAGCGCCACCGGCGAACGGCGAGAGCTGCCCGCGGGCGGCGTGGCGCAGCACGTCCATCAGCCACAGCCGGTCCTGCCCCGCCGCGTACCCGGCGCCGAACTCGGTGCCGGCGCGGGTGGTCCCGGTGATGTGCGGGACGCCGAGGGCCTTGTCGCGGACGATGGTGACGTCCGCACGCGGCTTCGTCGTGCTCGCCACCTGGTCGGCCGGGACGCCGAACGAGGAGTCGTTGAAGTACTGGTTGATCGCGCCCGTGGTCAGCGTCTTGTAGCCGTTCGCCAGCGAGGAGTACTTCCCGAGCTGGTCGGCCGAGTGCGCCGGGCGGGTGCCGAGCAGCTTGTGCGCCAGGATCTCCGCGAGGGTGGCGCTGCCCTGTTCGCCGGGCGGGAGGATGTCGCTGCACTGCCCGCCGCAGTAGTCGTCGGGCGACACGGCCGCCTGCGCGGCCGGCGCGGTGACGGCGACCTGGGTGAGGCCGGCCACGAGGGCCCCCAGTGCCGTAACGGTCAGGGCGCGGATGCGACGTTGCATGCCGGGCTCCCCTCAGTCCAGAAAGTGACGAAGCGCACGCTACCCAGCAGTAGGCGAAGTGTGAAGACTTTTCGCGTTTTTCCCCTCCTTGGGCGTAGTCCGTTCGGCGCAGCCTCCGGGGCGTCGGTACGGTGAGGCTCATGACCTTGGAAAAGCCCCTCATCGACCGCCCGGACGGGCCTGCTCCGGCCGAACTCGAAATCACCGACATCACTGTCGGTGACGGCGCGGAAGCCACGGTGGGCAAGACCGTCACCGTCCACTACGTCGGCGTCTCGCACGCGACCGGCGAAGAGTTCGACGCGTCCTGGAACCGCGGTGAGCCGCTGCGCTTCGGTCTCGGTGCCGGCCAGGTCATCTCCGGCTGGGACCAGGGTGTCGCGGGGATGAAGATCGGCGGCCGCCGCAAGCTGGTGATTCCCCCGCACCTGGCCTACGGCGACCGCGGCGCGGGCGGCGTGATCAAGCCCGGCGAGACCCTCGTCTTCGTCGTCGACCTGGTCGGCGTGAACTGATCCCACGGGCCGGCTGTCACCCGGTGGCCCACCGGGTGACGCCCGGCCAGGGAATTCCCCCTCCGCGGCGGCGGCCCTAGCCTCGACGTCGATCACCGATTCGACGAAGGGGAAGAATGCGCCTGCGCGCTTTGCTCGCCGCTGCCGTTTTGACCATCACGACCGCTCCCGCCGCCCTGGCCGCACCAGGGGTCGCGCACGGCACCGACGTCCCACCCGGCCAGTTCGGGTTCGTCGCGAAGCTGGCGATGACGAAGATCCCGCGCCCGGACGGCTCCACGTACAGCAGTTACTGCACCGGCGCGCTGGTCGCGCCGAGCTGGATCCTGACCACCGGCCACTGCTTCCACGACGCGCACCGCGACCGGGTCTCGGGCAAGGTCCCCTACCCGACAATGGTGACGCTGGGCCTGGTCGACGAAGAGATCGAGTCGGGCGTGGCCCGCAAAGCGACCGAGATCCTCCAGGCCAAGGAAAACGACGTGGCCCTGGTCCGCCTGGACTCCCCCGTGACGACGGTCCAGCCACTGGCCCTGAGCCACACGCCCCCGAAAACCGGTCAGCAGCTGACCTTGGCGGGCTGGGGCAGCAAGACCGGCAAAAACCCCGCCCCGGCCACCCGCCTCCAGCAGGGCACGGTGACGATCGCCAAGGTGGACCCCATAACCCTCGGCGTCCAAGGCGCAACCCCCGAAAAAACCACCAGCGCCTGCACGTACGACTCGGGAGCCCCCTACTTCACGGGCACCCAGCTGGTCGCCCTGGAAGCAACGGGCCCCGACTGCCCCCACGCAGGCATCGAAACAACATCAAGGACAGACGTGCTGACCACCTGGATCACCAAAAACACGCTCTAATACAGCCCCAAGTCCGCCATAAGCGAACACCACGCAGAGCCAAACGGGTGAGATTCCCCACCCCTCATCCCACCCTGTCTCCCTCCCCCCGCACCCCGCCGGCTCCCGGACCCCGCCCGTCACCACGCTGGAAGGCGAGGAGAAGGCACCGTGGGGGGTCCGGGGGGCTCGGCCCCCCGGGGGAGACAAGGACAACGGGAAGAGGCCCCGACGCGCAAGCGTCGGGGCCTCTGAACAGCGTGGGCGAGGAGGGAGTTGAACCCTCACGTCCTTTCGGACACACGGACCTGAACCGTGCGCGTCTGCCATTCCGCCACTCGCCCGAGTGCTTCTCTGACAGCGAGGAGAACACTAGCAGGTCGTTTCGACGGGTTTCACCGGGGGCCGTGTCGAGGCTCGCTCACCCGGATAGGATCGGTGCGGAAGCACACGTGTGAGGAGGTTTTCCCCGGTGAGCCGCGTCGAGCGTTTTGACAGACGCCTCGAGAACCTGGTGGGGAACACTTTCGCGCGCATGTTCGGTGGCAACGTCGTCACGCAGGAAGTGGCGATCGCCCTGGAGCGGGAGAGTGAGGAGAACGTTCGTGAGCTGGCAGGCGGTCGGCAGCTCGCCCCGAATCACTACATCGTGTCCCTGGGGGCGGCTGACCACGAGCGCATGGCCGGTGACGAGCAACGCGTCACTCAGGTGCTGGCCAAGGCGGTGGCGGAACACCTCGCCGCCGAAGGCCTGGACACCTATGGTGACGTCGTCGTATCACTCGAGCGCAACGAGGCGCTGCATACTGGACAGTTCAAGACCCGTTCGTCCGTCGATCCCGACGCCCGCCCCTCAGGCGCCGGTTCACCGCGGCCGGCACGACCCAGCAACGCAGGAGACCCAGCAATGAGCCAGCCCCCCGGCTACGGCCAATACGACCAGGGTGACCCGTACGGCCAGCAGGGCCAGTACGGCTACGGACAGCAGGGTGGCCAGCAGCCCGGGTACGACCAGGGTTACGGCCAGCAGGGTGGTTACGACCAGTACGGCGCCCAGCAGCCGGGTGGTGGTTACGACCAGTACGGCCAGCCGCAGCCGCAGGGCGGTGGTTACGAGCAGGGCGGCTACCAGCAGCCCCAGGGCGGCGGCTACGACCAGGCCGGCTACGCGCAGCCCCAAGCCGGCGGCTACGACCAAGGCGGCTACGCCCAGCCTCAAGCCGGCGGCTACGACCAAGGCGGCTACGCCCAGCCCCAGGGCGGCGGCTACGACCAGGGCGGCTACCAGCAGCCCGGGTACGACCAGTACGGCGGCCAGCAGCAGCCCGGCTACGACCAGTACGGCCAGCCGCAGGCGTACGGTCAGCCGGCCGCCGACCCGTACGCGCAGCAGCAGGCCGGCTACGGCCAGCCCGCGCCGGCTCGGCAGCTCGCGGCGAGCCTGCAGCTGGACGACGGCTCGAACCGGACGTACTCGCTGAAGCAGGGCGGGAACGTCGTGGGCCGGGGCCAGGACGCGGACTTCCGCCTGCCGGACACCGGTGTTTCGCGCCGGCACCTGGAGATCACCTGGGACGGCCAGAGCGCGACGCTCGCCGACATCGGCTCGACCAACGGCACGACCGTGAACGGCACCCCGGTCCAGACCTGGCAGCTCGCCGACGGTGACGTCATCCGGGTGGGTCATTCGTCTCTCGTGTTCCGTACACAGGGCTGACTCGGGACCCGGAATACTGTTCCCGCAGAATTGACGTGCGGGGGGACCGCGGCGTACCCGCGCCGCGGCTGCACGGACGAGTCGGGAGCGGACACACCAAGTGCCAGAGCTGGTCGTACAACTCACCAGGGTGGGCTTCCTCGTGCTGCTCTGGCTCTTCGTGTTCGCTGCGCTCAGAGTCGTCCGGTCGGACCTCTACGCGGCGTCGGGCATGCGTGTCCAGGTGCCGACCTTCGGGCGCAAGAAGGAGAAGAAGCCGCGCAACAGCAAGTCGCCGCAGCAGCTGCTGGTGACCCACGGCGCGCTCGCCGGGACGCGCATCGCGCTGGACGGCAGGCCGATCCTGATCGGCCGGGCCGACGACTCGACGCTGGTCCTCGACGACGACTACGCGTCGACCCGGCACGCGCGGATCGCGCAGCGCGGTGAGGACTGGTACGTGGAAGATCTGGGCTCGACGAACGGGACCTATCTCGACCGGGCTAAGGTCACTGCACCCCTCCGGGTCCCGCTCGGAGTCCCCATCCGGATCGGCAAGACGGTGATCGAGCTTCGCCCATGACTCTCGTCCTCCGCTACGCAGCCCGCAGCGACCGGGGCCTGGTGCGTTCGAGCAACCAGGACTCCGTGTACGCCGGCCCTCGCCTGCTCGCGCTCGCCGACGGCATGGGTGGGCACGCGGCGGGTGAAGTGGCCAGCAAGGTCGTCATCGCCTCGCTCGCCCCCCTCGACGACGACGAACCGCGTGACGACCTGCTCGCCCAGCTGCGCGAAGCGGTGGCGAACGGCAACGCCGCGATCGCCGAGCTGGTTTCGCAGGACCCGGACCTGGACGGCATGGGCACGACGCTCACGGCCGTCCTGTTCGCCGGCACCCGGCTGGGGCTGGTGCACGTCGGCGACTCGCGGGCCTACCTGTTGCGCGGCGGCCAGTTCGCGCAGATCACGCGCGACGACAGCTTCGTCAACGAACTCCTGGAACAGGGCCGCATCACGCCCGAAGAGGCGGCGGTGCACCCGCAGCGGTCGTTGCTGCTCAAGGCGCTGACCGGGCACGAGGTCGAGCCGAGCCTGACCGTGCGCGAGGCGCGCGCCGGTGACCGGTACCTGATCTGCTCCGACGGCCTGTCCGGCATGGTCAGCGACGAGACGCTGGCCGAGGCCGTGCAGATCCCGGACCCGCAGCAGTGCGCGGACCGGATGATCGAGCTGGCGCTCAAGGGCGGCGGCACCGACAACGTCACGGTGATCATCGCCGACGTGGTCGACGTCGACTTCGGTGAGGACGCGCCCATCGTTGGCGGCGCCGCCGGCGACGGCAGCGACGAACTGCACCAGGGCGACTCGCCCGCGGCGCGAGCCAGGGCGCTGACCCAGCCCCCGCCGTCGCCGCGCGCGGAGCTGCCGCAGCCGCAGGAAGACCCGAAGGCCAGGCGCCGGAAGCGGTTCCGCTGGCTGGCCGGCGCGCTGGTGGTCCTCGTGGTGCTCGCCGCGGCGGCCATCGCGACCCGGTACTTCGTGCTGAGTCAGTACTATGTCGGCGAGGGAACGGACGGGGAGGTCGTGATCTACCGCGGCGTCCCCGGCAGCATTCTCGGCATCGACCTGCACGCCTACGAGCAGGGGTCCTGCCCGCCCAGCCAGGTGTGCACGGACAAGCTGCGCGTCACCCAGCTCCAGGAGGACGCGCGGCTGGCGGTGCAGAACGGCGTAAAAAAGGACAATCTCGACGAAGCGCGGAAGTACATCGACGACTTCCTGCAGTTGCGCAAGCGCTTGAACAACTGCGCGCCGGCCGGCGGTCAACCGTCTCCGACGCCAACCCCTTCGGTCACGCCGACGACGACTACGTCGGCTCCGGCCGGCTCCACTGCTCCGTCGTCGGCGGGCCAGCCAGCGGGGAGGGACTGCTCGACGCCGAGTTCGACGGCACCGACGACGGGAGGCGGTAACTGATGGGCCAGCCTGTCGCGCGCGCCGCCGAACCGCTCGCCGCGCAGTTCCAGACGAACCCGCCGCGCGAGGTCCCGACCCGCCGCAACACCGAGCTGGTGCTGCTGGGGTTCGCGACGTTCATCGTCACCATCGCGCTGGTCCTGGTGGAAGCGAACCAGGAGCAGGCGCTCACCGCGTCGATCATCTGGCTCGGCCTGGCCTACCTCGGCGTGCTGACCGGCGCGCACCTCGCCGTCCGCAAGTGGGCGCCCTACGCCGACCCCGTGCTGCTCCCCTGTGTGGCGCTGCTGAACGGCATCGGGCTGGTGATGATCCACCGGATCGACCTGGCCTTGGCCGAACGGGCCACGCAGCAGGGCAAGGACTACACGCCTGCCGTCACCGCGCAGGTGCTGTTCACCGTGATCTCGCTGGTGTTCTTCGTCGTCGTGCTGATCGTGGTGAACGACCACCGCACGCTGACCCGCTACGGCTACACCGCGGGCCTGGTCGGGATCGTCGCGCTGGCGCTGCCGGCGCTGCTGCCGTCGAGCCTGTCCGAGGTCAACGGCGCCAAGGTGTGGCTGAAGCTGCCGTTCTTCTCGATCCAGCCGGGCGAGTTCGCGAAGATCCTGCTGATGGTCTTCTTCGCTTCGTTCCTGGTGTCGAAGCGGGACCTGTTCATGGTGGCGGGCAAGAAGCTCGTCGGGGTCGAGCTCCCGCGGGCCCGTGACCTCGGCCCGATCCTGATCGCCGCGTTCGTCTGCATCGGCGTTCTGGTGTTCGAAAAGGACCTCGGCACCTCGCTGCTGTTCTTCAGCGTCATCCTGGTCATGCTGTACGTCGCGACCGAGCGGGCCATCTGGGTCGTCCTGGGCCTCAGCTTCTTCGCCGTCGGCTGCGTGATCGCGTACAAGCTCTTCACGCACGTCCAGCAGCGCGTGGCGAACTGGCTGGACCCGCTGGCCACCTACGACCAGGCCGGCGGCGGTTACCAGCTCGCGCAGGGCCTGTTCGGGCTCGGCACCGGTGGCGTCGGCGGCACCGGGCTCGGCGCCGGGCGGCCGGACATGGTGCCCGAGGCCAACACCGACTTCATCACCGCGTCGATCGGCGAGGAGCTCGGCTTCATCGGGCTGGCCGCGGTGCTGATGCTGTACCTGCTGGTCGCGATGCGGGGTATGCGCAGCGCGCTCGCCGTGCGCGACACGTTCGGCAAGCTGCTGGGCGGCGGGCTCGCGTTCACCATGGTCATGCAGATCTTCGTCGTCGTCGGCGGAGTCACGAAACTCATCCCGGAGACCGGTATCACCGCACCGTTCCTGTCCAAGGGTGGTTCGTCGCTGCTCGCGAACTACATCCTGGTCGCGCTGCTGCTCCGCATCTCCGACGCGGCCCGCAAGCCCGCCTCCCGCCCCAAGCCGCAGCAACAGCCGCAGGCGCCGATCGCGGAAGCGCACACCGTGCTGGTGCAGCGCCCGCCGGCGGACGGGAGCGTGCAGGCATGAACACCCCCCTCCGCAAGGTCGGCATGGCGATGCTCGTCATGATCGTCCTGTTGCTGGGCAACGCCACCTACATCCAGGTGGTGAAGGCCGACGACTACCGCACCGACTCACGCAACGCGCGCGTGCTCTACGACGAGTTCGCCCGCCAGCGCGGCAAGATCGTGTCGCAGGCCAACGGCGAGGTGCTGGCCGGCATCAACCCGTCGAACGACAAGTACAAGTACATCCGGACCTACGCCGACGGCCCGATGTACGCGCCGGTCACCGGCTACTACTCGATCAACTACGGCGCCGGCGGCCTCGAGCGCGCCGAGGACGACGTCCTCAACGGCTCCGACCCGCGGCTGTTCGTGCGGCGGCTGTCGGACATGGTCACCGGCCGGGACCCCAGCGGCGGCAACGTCCGGCTGACCATCGACCCGGCCGTGCAGAAGGCCGTGTACGACCTGATGACGCAAAAGGGCTACACCGGCGCCGTCGTCGCGATGGAGCCGAGCACCGGGCGGATCCTGGCGATGGTCTCGACGCCGTCGTACGACCCGAACCAGCTCGCTTCCCACACGTCGAAGGCGCAGACCGACGCCTGGAACGCGTACAACAAGGACCAGAAGAAGCCCATGCTTAACCGGGCGATCTCGGAGACCTACCCGCCGGGGTCGACGATGAAGCTGGTCACCGCGGCGGCCGTGCTCGAGGACGGCAAGGGCCCGGACACCCCGATCGACCCGGCGCCGAACACGAAGCTCCCCGGCACCAGCGTCACGCTCGAGAACTACGCCGGCAGCCCATGCCCCGGCACCACGTTCAAGGACGCGCTCGCGCACTCCTGCAACGTGCCGTTCGCGCAGTTCGCCGGCCAGCTCGGCGCGGACAAGCTGAAGAAGACGGCGGCGAACTTCGGCATCGGGCAGACCGACCTGACCGTGCCGATGAAGGTCGCGCCGTCGACGGTCGGCCCGCTCGACTCGCAGGGGGCGCTCTACCAGAGCGGCATCGGCCAGCGCGACGTCCGGCTGACGCCGTTGCAGGACTGCCTGCTCGCGGCCACCGTGGCCAACGGCGGGATGGCGATGAAGCCACAGCTGGTGCAGTCGGTACTGGCACCGGACCTGTCGACGATCGAGGACTACAGCCCCACCGAGCTCACCGGCACCCCGGCGCTTTCGTCGTCGAACGCCGCGATCCTCAAGGACATGATGATCGCTTCCGAGAGCTTCACCAAGGGCGGCGGCAAGCGCGCGGACATCCGGATCGCGTCGAAGACCGGCACCGCCGAGCACGGCACGGACTCCAAGAACACCGCCCCGCACGCCTGGTACACCGCCTTCGCCCCGGCCGACAGCCCGCAGATCGCGGTCGCCGTGATCGTCGAGGACGGCGGCAACCGCGGCCTCGCGGCCACCGGCGGCACGGTCGCGGCGGACATCGGCCGCGCGGCGATCAACGCGAAGCTCGGGGGTGGATAGCGCATGCTGTCCTCCGGTCAGCTGCTGGCCGACCGCTACAAGCTGACGAGCCGGATCGCCGTCGGCGGGATGGGCGAGGTCTGGCAGGCCAGTGACACCCGGCTGGACCGGACCGTGGCCGTCAAGATCCTCAAGGCCGAACTCTCCGGCGACGCCGAATTCCTCCACCGCTTCCGCACCGAAGCGCGGATGACGGCGTCCCTGAACCACCCCGGCATCGCCGCGGTGCACGACTACGGCGAAACCATCTTCGACGGCGACCTGCCGATCGCGTACCTGGTGATGGAGCTCGTCGACGGCGACCCGCTGGCCGGGTTGCTGGCCAAGCACGGGCGGCTGTCGGCGGAGTTCACGCTCGACATGCTCGAACAGGCGGGCAACGCGCTGCAGGCGGCGCACTCCCACGGCCTGGTCCACCGCGACGTCAAGCCGGGCAACATCCTGGTGACGTCGGCGGGCCAGGTGAAGATCACCGACTTCGGGGTCGCGAAGGCGGCCGACGCGGCCCCGGTGACCAGGTCCGGCATGGTCATGGGCACCGCGCACTACATCGCGCCGGAGCAGGCGCTCGGGCAACCGGCGGAGCCGGCGTCCGACGTCTACTCGCTGGCGGTGTGCGGCTACGAGTGCCTCGCCGGGCACCGGCCGTTCCTGTCCGAGAACGCCGTGACGGTCGCGATGATGCACATCCGCGACATCGCGCCGCCGCTGCCGCCCGACGTGCCACCCGCGGCACGCGCGGTGATCGAGGCGACCCTGGTCAAGGATCCGCGGCAGCGCTACAACAACGGCGGCGAGTTCGCGGCCGCCGTCGCCGCGGTCCGCGCCGGGCTGCCGCTGCCGACGCCGTCCGGGCTGGTCAACGCCACGTACGCGACCGGGCAGCAGCCCCAGCAACAGCAACCGCAGCAGCCGCCGCCCTCGGCGCCGATACCGGTGCCCCCGCAACAGCTTTCCCCGCCGCAACAGCCGATGCCGGTCGGCCCGCCGTCCCCCGCGATGAACCCGATGGTCGCCATCGGCCCGCCGTCCCGGCCCGCTGTGCGCCAGGTCATGGTGCCGGCCCCCCGGAAGAAGACCCAGTGGGGCTGGTGGGCGCTGCTCGCGGCGATCCTGCTCGTTGTCCTGGTGGCGGGCATCGTGCTGGTGGCGAAGATGCTCGGTGGCGGCGGCTCGCCTCCGCACACCGGCCAGACGCAGAGCGAGGTGGTCCCGGGCAGACAGGCGCCCGCGGAGGAGCCCGGTTCGAGCGCCGGTGCGGCCAGCACTCCAGGCACGACCGACGATGGCCAGCAAGGCATCATGACCACACCTTGGACGGAATGGAACGGCACCCAGAGATGAGCACACCCAGACTGCTCTCCAACCGGTACGAGCTGGGCGAGACGCTCGGCTACGGAGGCATGTCCGAGGTCCATCACGGCCACGACGTGCGTCTCGGCCGGGAAGTCGCGATCAAGATCCTCCGTGCCGACCTCGCCAGGGACCCGCAGTTCCAGGAGCGCTTCCGCCGTGAGGCGCAGAACGCCGCCGCGCTGAACCACCCGGCGATCGTCGCGGTCTACGACACCGGTGAGGCGAACACCGACTTCGGGCCGCTGCCGTACATCGTCATGGAGTACGTCGAAGGCCGGACGCTGCGCGACATCGTCAAGACCGAGGGCCCGATGTCGCAGAAGCGGGCGATGGAGGTCATGGCCGACGTCTGCGCGGCGCTGGACTTCTCGCACCGCCACGGCATCGTGCACCGCGACGTCAAGCCGGCCAACGTGATGATCACGAAGAACGGCGCGGTCAAGGTGATGGACTTCGGCATCGCGCGCGCGATGCACGACGGCCAGTCCGCCATGACCCAGACGGCCGCGGTGATCGGCACGGCGCAGTACCTCTCGCCGGAGCAGGCCCGCGGCGAGTCGGTCGACGCGCGTTCCGACGTCTACGCCGCCGGTTGCGTGCTGTACGAGCTGATCACCGGCGAGCCGCCGTTCACCGGGGACTCCCCGGTCGCGGTGGCCTACCAGCACGTCCGGGAGGACCCGAACCCGCCGTCGTCGGTGAACCCGGCCGTGGCGCCCGAACTGGACGCGGTCGTGCTGAAGGCGCTGGCCAAGGGCCCGGCGAACCGCTACCAGTCGGCGGCGGAGATGCGCTCGGACCTGGTGCGCACGCTCTCGGGCCAGCGCCCGGTGGCACCGATGGTGATGTCGGAAGACGAGCGCACGCAGGTGATGAACGCCGATCGGCGGCAGGCGCAGCGCTACGACGAGTACAGCGAGCCGGACGACGAAGACCCGAAGGCCAAGCGCCGCCGTCGCACGATCCTGGCCGCGGTGGCCGCGGTGTTCGTGCTGGGCGCGGTGCTGCTGATCATGTGGCTGGCGGGCTCGTTCAAGAGCAACGACGCGACGCTGGTCGCGGTCCCGGACGTGCTGCACCTGACGGTCCCCCAGGCTCGCGAAGCGTTGATCAACAAGGGTTTCAACGGCACGGTCGAGACGAAGCAAGTGACCTGCATGGTGCAGCCGACCGACGGCAGCCCGCAGTGCGGCCAGGACGACGTCACCCGGGTCATCAAGATCGACCCGTCGGTCGGGACCCAGGTCGCGACCAGCCAGAAGATCACGCTGTACGTCGGTGTCGCCCCGGGCAAGGCCAGCGTGCCGGACCTCAAGGGCAAGAACCGTGATGAGGCCGAGAAGGCCCTGACCGACGCGAAGCTGACCCTCGACGCGAACGTCGACACGGTCGAGGTCGAGGACCCGAACCAGGCCGGCCTGGTGCAGAACCAGACCCCGGCCGCCGCGTCCGAGGTCGCGCAGGGCAGCAGCGTGAAGATCACGGTGGGCAAGTCGAAGCAGCTCAAGACGGTCACCGACTTCACCAACAAGCCTTACTCGCAGGCCAAGGCGGCGTTGGAAGGCCAGGGCTGGCGGACGAGGAAGGTCGAGTCGGCGTCGGAGACGGTGCCGAAGGATTCGGTCATCACGCAGAACCCGAACGGTGGCCAGCTGGCGGTGGGCGAGTTGATCACGCTGACCGTGTCGACGGGTCCGGAGACCCAGACCCAGATCCAGATGCCGACCCTGGTCGGGATGAGCGTCGAAGAGGCGAACGACAAGCTGTCGAGCATGGGCTGGACCGGCAGGCTGAACCAGAAGTCCGACAAGAGCAGCAACGCGCCCGAGGGCACGATCACCGGGCAGAACCCGTCTCCGGGCACGCAGGTCAGCAAGGACCAGAACATCACGGTCAACGTGTCCGAAGGCAACGGATTCCCGAGCATCAGCTTCACCCCGCCGACGACCTCGCGTTAGCGGCGACGCACGAAAAGGCCCGCACGGTTCGCCGTGCGGGCCTTTTCGTCGTTCAGGACTTGTCGAGGAATCCTTGGACAGCTCCGAGAACTTGCTCGGCATCGCTCGCGGAGCCGAAATCGAGCTGGAGCTCCTCGGCGGCGCCCGAGCGCTTGACCTTCAGGGAGACGCGGGCTTCCCGGCCCCGCAGCAGCCACGCGAAGAGCGAGCGGCAGAAGACACCGGCGGACTTGCTCGAAACGCCGACCACGACGGCGTCGAAGACCTGGACGCGGCCGCGGAGTTCGTCTTCGCCACGCAACCAGGCGGCGAGCTCCGGAAGCCGGCCATCGGAGTTTGGCACGGTGATCGCGACGATCCCAGCCGTCACCCGAGCTCCCTTCGCCCAGAACCGGAGAGGCCCCGAACCTTAGTCGGCCGCGTGGTCCCCCTGGAAGCCCGGTAGGGAAATTGAAGTCTGCAAGTTGCAGTCAGGAGCGCCGGCGCACGAGGGCTGAAACGGCGAAGAAGCTGACGGCCAGCATCGCCACCGACGTGACGAGCGCGAGCACGAGCGGACCGCCGACCGGTTCTTCGTCGGTCAGGGCGTGCAGCAGCGGGTGGACCAGCGGAATCTTCGCCAGCAGGACGACGACGAGCGTGATCACCGCGGCGAGCACCGTCCAGCCGATGCGGTGGACCAGCAGCCGCGAGCACGGCAGCGCGATCGCGATGCCCAGCACCGCGCACGCGAGGTGGGCGAGCAACCCGATTCCGAGTGCCGACGGCTGGACCTTCAACGACTTGAGCGCCGACCACCCCTCGGTGATCGCCGTGAGAACCAGCGAGCAGGCCAGCACGGTGAGGATCGCGCCGGTGATCATCCGCCGCCAGTGCCGGGCGTGGCTCAGGGTGACCAGGCGCTGCACCGGATCTTCGATGTCGAGCAGGGCGATCGTCAGCCAGCACGACACGACCAGCAGCCCGCCGGCGCTCACGCCGAACAGCGGCAGCGGCGGTGAGTGCGGGTCAGCGTAGAGGATCACGCACAGCGCGAGGTAAGCCAGCAGGGCCGGCAAGTACCGCTGCGAATGGGCGAGCAGCGCCAGGTAGTACCGCGTCAGCGCGAACACGGCGCCACCTCCCGCACCGACCAGCCGTCCTCGAGCGCCCGGAGCAGCACCGCGTCGACGCGGCCGACCTCGACCGTGAGCACCACGTGGGGTCCTTCGGTGACGGCGTGCCGCACGCCGGGCTCGTCCGCCCAGCCGGAGCCACCGCCCCGCAGGACGATCCGCGTGGTCGGCTCCGCGCTTTCCGCGGTGAGCCGGCCCTGCTCCATGAGGTGGACGACGTCGGCGTGGTCGTGCACCACCTGCGGCCGGTGGTCGGTGAACACGACGCTCGCGCCCCGCGCCCGGGTCTCGGCGACGAGTTCGCCGAGGATCGCGTGCGTGTCGACGTCGAGCCCGGACCACGGCTCGTCGAGGATCAGCAGGTCGGGCTGGACGATCACGGCCTGCGCGAGCCCCACCTTCTGCGCGTTGCCCTTGGACAGCGTCCGCAGCGGTGCCGTCGGGCCGCCGACCAGGGAAAGGCGTTCGAGCAGCGGATCGATCACCGAGAGGTCGGCGAGCCCGCGGATGCGCGCCATGTGCCGCAGGTACGCCCGGGCACCCATGCGCTGGCCGGCCGGGAAGCGGTCCGGCAGGTAGCCGATCCGTGGGCTCCCGGTGAGAGAACCGGTGGTGGGGTGCGAGACGCCGGCCATGATCCGCAGCAGCGTCGACTTCCCGGAGCCGTTGCTGCCGAGGATGCCGACGACGTGCCCGGGCTCGACGGCCAGGTCGACGTCGTGGAGGACGAAGTCACCACGCCCGTACCGCTTGCCGACCCCCTCGAGCCGGATCACGCAACAGCGGCCTTCTGCAGTGCCTTGGTCGCCCGTTCGAGCTCGTTCACCCGGACCGGATCGACGGGGTGTCCCGCCGCCGCGAGCCAGTTCGCGAGCATCCGGTGGCCGCCCTCGGTGAGCACCGACTCCGGGTGGAACTGGACACCCTCGAGCGGCAGCTCGCGGTGGCGCATACCCATCACGATGCCGGACTCGGTGCGCCCGGTGATCTCGAATACGTCGGCGGAGATGGTGTCGGGCACCACGGTCAGGGAGTGGTACCGGGTGGCCGTGAACTCCTCGGGCAGGTCCTTGAGGATGCCGGCGCCGGTGTGCCGCACCTGGCTGGTCTTGCCGTGGAGCAGCTCGGGCGCGCGGTCGACGGTCGCGCCGTAGACGACGCCGAGCGCCTGGTGACCGAGGCAAACGCCGAGCATCGGCGTGCGCGTCTCGGCGCACTTGCGGACGACGTCCATGCTCTGACCAGCACGTTCGGGTGTGCCGGGGCCGGGCGAGACGAGCACGGCGTCGAACTCGGGCACGCGATCGAGGTCCACGACGTCGTTGCGCCAGACCGTGCAGTCGGCGCCGAGCTGGGCCAGGTACTGGACCAGGTTGTAGACGAAGCTGTCGTAGTTGTCGACGACGAGAACGCGCATGGCGCCGAGCTTACCGGCTCCCACCTGGTGGACCGTACGCCAAATCACATTTTAGGTTAGGTGATCCTAACTTACCGTGGGTCGGGTGAGCCGATCTCTTCGTGTAGCCGTGGTGGGCGCCGGTCCCGCCGGGATCTACGCCGCCGACATCCTGGACAAGTCCGCCGCCGACGTGTCGATCGACCTGTTCGAACGCATGCCCGCGCCGTTCGGGCTGATCCGGTACGGCGTCGCGCCCGACCACCCGCGCATCAAGGGCATCGTGACGGCGCTGCACAAGGTCCTGGACAAGCCGAACATCCGGCTGCTGGGCAACATCGACTACGGCACCGACATTAAGCTCGACGAGCTGCGCGAGTTCTACGACGCGGTGATCTTCTCGACCGGCGCGTCCGCCGACCGCGCGCTCGACATCCCGGGCATCGACCTGGACGGCAGCTACGGCGCCGCCGACTTCGTGTCCTGGTACGACGGCCACCCCGACGTGCCGCGCGAGTGGCCCCTCGACGCCACTTCGGTCGCGGTCCTCGGGGTCGGGAACGTCGCTCTGGACGTGGCGCGGATCCTGGCGAAGACGGCCGACGAGCTGCTGTCCACCGACATCCCGGACAACGTCTACCAGGGGCTCAAGGCCAGCCCGGTGACGGACGTGCACGTGTTCGGCCGCCGCGGCCCGGCGCAGGCGAAGTTCACGCCGCTGGAGCTGCGGGAGCTGGACCACTCGCCGAACGTCGAGGTCATCGTGTCCCCCGAGGACATCGAGTTCGACGAAGGCAGCATCGCGACCCTGCGCGCGTCGAAGCAGATCGACATGGTCGTGAAGACGCTGCAGGAGTGGGCGATCCGCGAGCCGGGTGCCCGCACGCGCCGGCTGCACCTGCACTTCTTCCACTCGCCGGCCGAGGTCTTGGGGGCGGACGGCCGCGTCACGGGTCTGCGCACCGAACGGACCGAGCTGACCGGCGACGGTTCCGTCCGCGGCACCGGCGAATTCCACGACTGGGACGTCCAGGCGGTGTACCGCGCGGTCGGCTACCTGTCTTCGCACCTGCCGGAGCTGCCGTTCGACCACGTGGCCGGCGTGGTGCCGAACCAGGCGGGGCGCGTGCTGGACCTGGACGACAACCAGCTGCCGGGCGTGTACGTGACGGGCTGGATCAAGCGCGGCCCGGTGGGTCTGATCGGCCACACGAAGGGCGACGCGGCGGAGACGATCGCGAGCCTCCTGGCGGACGCGGACACGCTCACCGCTCCGAAGTACGCGTCACCGGACGCGATCCTCGACTTCCTCGCGACGCGCGGCCTCCCGTTCACGACCTGGGACGGCTGGGGCCTGCTCGACGCGCACGAGAAGGCGTTGGGTTCGGCGGCGGGCCGCGAGCGCATCAAGGTCGTGGAGCGCGCGGAGATGACCCGGATCTCGCGCGGCTAAGTCCCCGCGCCGAGGTAGGTCAGCACGGCCAGCACCCGGCGGTTGGTGTCGTCCGAAGCGGTGATGTCCAGCTTCGCGAAGATGTTCGCTGTGTGCTTGCCGACCGCGCCTTCGCTGAAGTGCAGCCGCGAAGCGATGGCGGCGTTGGAGCAGCCTTCCGCCATCAAGGACAGGACCTCGCGCTCGCGCGCGGTCAGCGCCGCCAGCGGGTCGGACGCGTTGCCCGCGACCAGTTTCGCGATCACCTCGGGGTCCATCACCGTGCCGCCCGCCGCGACGCGGCGGACCGCGTCGATGAACTGCTCGGCGTTGAACACCCGGTCCTTCAGCAGGTAGCCGATCGCGCCGGTGCCGTCGGCCAGCAGTTCACGCGCGTACAGCTGCTCGACGTGCTGGGACAGCACGAGGATCGGCAGCCCGGGGATTTCCCGGCGGGCCGCCAGCGCGGCCTGCAGTCCCTCGTCGGTGTTCGTCGGCGGCATCCGGACGTCCACAATGGACACGTCGGGGCGGTGGGAGCGCAGCGCCGCCACCAGTTCCGGGCCGCTGCCGACCGCCGCCACCACGTCGAACCCGTGCGCGGCCAGGAGGTGTGTCAAGCCGTCTCGGAGGAGGTACTGGTCTTCGGCGACGACGGTTCGGGGTCGAGCTGGCATGGGATCTCCAGGGTCGCCCGCGTCGGGCCGCCGATCGGGCTGGTCAGCGTCAACCTACCGTCGAAGCCACCGAGCCTGCGCTCGATTCCCCGGAGTCCGGAACCACGGGCCGGGTTCGCCCCGCCCGGGCCGTCGTCAGTCACCACCACGGTCAGCAGCTCGTCGGCGAACGCCAGCTCGATCGTCACCCGCTTCGCGCCGTGCTTCGCCGCGTTGCCGAGCAGTTCGGACACCGCGAAGTACACGCACGCTTCCACCGGCTCATCGAGGCGCCCCGGGATTGTGCCCGTGACCTGGTCCTTGAGCGGGCTGTCCATCGCCAGCGCGCGCACGGCGTCCAGCAGCCCGCGTTCGGACAGCACCGGCGGGTGGATGCCGCGGATCAGGACCCGCAGTTCGGTGAGCGCTTCGGACGACGCCGCGCGCAGCTCCGCCGCGAGCCGTTTCGCCGCCGCCGGGTCGGTGTCCACCAGCGCCTCGACCGCGCCCAGCTTCATCCCCATCGCGACCAGCCGGGACTGGATGCCGTCGTGCAGGTCGCGCTCGATCCGACGCAGCTCCGCCGTCTGGGTGACCGTGACGTCGGAGCGGGTCTGCTTGAGCCGTTCGACACGCTGGGCGAGCCGGGACGCCGCGGTCGGCCCGAACCACACCCGGGCGAAGCGGGCCTGCTGCCGGGCCAGCCACGTGGCCGGGGCCAGGCCGGCGACGAACGCCAGCAGGAGCAGTGGCGTCTGCGCGAGCGCACCGAGGTGCGTCGACACCTCGGGCAACGGGAACCACTCGACGCGCGGGTGCCCGAACGGCCGCCAGGTCCAGAGCGCCCCGAGGCCGACGAGTCCCCAGCTGACCAACGTGATCGTCGGCAGGATCAGCACGGCCGAAACCAGCGAGACGAGCACGCCGCCGGCGAGGTCGCGCCAGGTGGCCCGATCGCGCAGGATCCACCGCACGCGGGCGTGCTGGACCGGCCAGAACGGCTCCTCGTGCAGCTGCTTGCCGACCTGGTAAAGCCCGTCCGCGCGGGGCACCGGCAACCCGGGGGGCGGCAGGTACGGCCGCGGGATCTGCACGCCCGTCCGGTTCCCCGCCTCGCGGCGCAGCGTGTCCGTGATCGTCCGGGTCCACAGCACCACCGGGACGGCCAGCGGCGTGCAGCCGGCTATCAGGATCAGTTGCGGCACCGAAAAGATCAGCTGCAGCAAGGAAACCGCGAGGTAGCCGAACTGGTGACCCAGCGCTTCGAGGTGCCGGTGCAGCCAGTTCTTTCCCGTGGGCTCGGCAGGTGGGCGGGGACCCAGCATCCAGCGTGTCCACCGGCCGTAGCCGCGCAGCACCGGCGGGCCGCCGAGCAGGACGGCGACCGGCAGCAGCAGCGTGACCAGCGGGTTCACCAGCTGCCAGGTGAACTCCCGGCCCGCCGCCGGATCTTCCAGCGCCCACGTGAGGCGGTGCTGCCAGCTGACCCAAAAGGCTCGCTTGTAGAGCTGGTTGCCGTCGCGGTACCAGCCGTCGCGCTCCCGCACCGGCTCCGGCGGCTCGGGCCGGTACGGCGCTTCGACCTCGACACCACACCAACGCGCGGCCAGCGTGCGCGCCACCGTCGAGCGGCCGCGGGCCCATTCGACGGCGGGGCCGAGGAAGAACACCAGCCCGACGCACAGCAGCGCGAACGCGATCAGCTCGACCAGCACGTCGACCCAGCTGAGCAACGAGAACGCGGCCAGGGCCAGCGCCCGGCCGATCGCCCGCGGGTACGGCATCCGGCACCTCCTTCCCCAAGACTTCCCCCGGGATCCTCGCCGACCGACGCCGGAGCGCGCAGTGCCCCAAGCCCCACGGAAGGGGTGGGCCCAGGCCCACCCCGGCTTCAGCAAAACGCTACCTGAGCTGGGGTTTCAGCGTCATTCCGGACGCGGCCGCCAGTTCGTAGCTTCGTAGCCATGCCACTCATCGAAGTCACCGACCTCCGCAAGTGCTACGGCACCCGGGTCGCGGTCGACGGCGTTTCGTTCACCGTCGAGCGCGGCGAAATCTTCGGCATCCTCGGCACCAACGGCGCCGGGAAGACCACCACCGTCGAATGCCTCCAAGGCCTCCGCGCGGCCGACGGCGGCACGATGTCCGTGCTCGGCCTGGACCCGGCTACGGACCGCACGGCCCTGACCCGCCGCGTCGGCGTCCAGCTCCAGGAGAGCCAGCTGCCCCCGAAACTGCGGGTGCGCGAAGCACTGGAGCTCTTCGCGTCCTTCTACCCGGAGCCGGCCGACCTCGACGTCCTGCTCGGCCAGCTGGACCTGCGCGACCACGCCCGCAGCTTCTTCGGGAAGCTCTCCGGCGGCCAAAAGCAACGCGTCTCGATCGCGTTGGCGCTGGTGGGCCGGCCCGAACTGGCGATCCTCGACGAGCTGACCACCGGGCTGGACCCGCACGCCCGCCGAGAAACGTGGCGGCTCGTCGAAGGCGTCCGCGCCACCGGGGTCACCGTCCTGCTCGTCACGCACTTCATGGACGAGGCCGAGCGGCTCTGCGACCGCGTGGCGATCTTCGACGCCGGGCGCGTGGTCGCCACCGGCACCCCGGCCGAGCTCCGCGCCGCGGCCGGAGCATCCACTTTGGACGACGCGTTCGTCTCGCTCACGAGGAGTGCCCGGTGAACACCTTCGCCAAGATCACCGCCACCGAAACCAAGCTCTTCCTCCGCTCGCCGTTGATGGCGGTGGTGGGCATCCTGCTGCCGTCCGCCCTGCTGCTGGGGATCGGCGCCATCCCCGGCATGACAGAACCCAGCGAGGCGGCCGGCGGATACCGGTTCATCGACGCCTGGGTGCCGTCGCTGATCGTCGTCACCCTCGCCGCGCTCGCGCTGCAGTCGATCCCGGGCGCCGTCGCGACCTACCGCGAGCAGGGCGTGCTGCGGCGGCTGGCCACGACGCCGGCGCACCCGGCGAACCTGCTGGGCGCGCAGCTGCTGATCCACGTGGTGGTCGCGCTGGCCGGCATCGGGCTCGTCCTCGGTCTGGCCGACGCGGTCTACGACGTCCCGATGCCGAAGCACCCGCTGGTTTTCCTCCTGACGCTCGTGCTCGGGGTCGTCTCGATGTTCGCGCTGGGCCTGGTCACCGCCTCGATCGCCCGCACGGCCAAGAGCGCGGGCGGGCTCGCGATGATCTCGTTCGTGCCGATCATGTTCTTCGGCGGCGTCTACCTGCCGAGGCCGCTGCTGCCGGAGGTCCTGCGCCGGATCGGCGACTACGTACCGCCGGGCTCGCAGGCGCTGCAGGACGCCTGGGTCGGCACCGGTGTGCAGCCGCTGCAGCTGGTCGTGCTCGCCGGCTTCGCCGTGGCCGGAACGGCGTTGGCGGTACGCCTCTTCCGCTGGGAGTGACCGGGCCTTCCGCCAAAGTGGTGATGATCATCGTTTTCTCTTGTGGCGGCGCCACCCGGCCGGTAGCCAAGAGGGTGGCCCTGCTCAAACTGGAGGTTCGATGTCCCTGGACGTGTCACCCGCGTTGCTGGAGAAGGCCGAGCGCGGGGAGGTCACCGACGCCGAGTTCGTCACCTGCGTCAAGGAATCCCTGCCCTACGCCTGGGAGGTCATCACCGGCGTCATCGCCGACGCCGAGGGCACGGCGGACGGCTTCGCCGACAACGAGACGCCGCCGCCCAGCGAGGCCGCCCGCGGGCAGTTGCTGCGGGCGCTGGCCTCGGACGCGATCCGCGGTGGCCTCGAACGGCACTTCGGCGTCAAGCTGGCGTTCCAGAACTGCCACCGGGTCGCCGTCTTCAAGAAGGCCGAGCTGGACAGCGACCGCTACCGCGCTTTCGTCTCGCCGCGCGGCCAGCTGCTCAACCAGAGCCCGGAACTGCGGGACTGCTAGCCCGCAGCGCGGGCAGCACCTCGGTGCCGATCCGCGCGATGTTCGCGTACGTGCCCTCCGGCGTACCCGACGCTTCCACGAGCATCAGCACGTGGGAGACGCCGGTGCGCCGGAGGCTCGTTTCCAGGGTCCGGACGCAGTGGGCCGCGTCGCCGACCGGGTGGATCGCGCAGAGCCGTTCGGTGTACTCCGCCGGATCCCGGGACGGTCCCGGCCGGCCGTCGACCGTGACGTGCGCGCCGAGCCCGTCCGCCAGCCACCCGGGCAGCGCCGCGCGGACGACGTCGGCGGCGTCGGCGCCCACCTGGCAGAGCACCGTCGAGACGTGGCCGGCGGACGCGCCGTGGGCCGCGATGGTCGCCGCCTTCTCCTCGTCGTCCGCGTGCAGGCCGAGCAGCATCGGCAGCCCGCGCTCCGCGGCCAGCCGCACGGCGTCCGACTTCGGCCCGGCGCACGCCACGACGATGTCCGGGCGCCGCTCCGGTGCCGGCACCACGGGCACCTCGCGGAAGGCGAAGTGCCGCCCGGCCGCCTCGGCCCGGCCGGTGGTGGCGCGCAGGAAGACGTCGAGGGTCTCCTCGAACCCGGTCTCGTAGCGATCCAGCCCGGTCCCGAAGACTTCGAGGTCCTGCCACGGGCCGCCGCGGCCGAGCCCGAGCCGCAGCCGGCCGCCGGAGACGGCGTCGAGCATCGCCCACTGCTCGGCCAGCGCGACGGGGTGCGTGGTCGACAGGACGCTGACCGCGGTGCCGACGCCGATCCGCGACGTCCGCCCGAGCACGTGCGCGGCGAGGGTGATCGCGGACGGGCACACGCCGTAGGGCATGAAGTGGTGCTCGGCGAACCAGACGTCGTCGAAGCCCGCCTCTTCGGCCAGCTCGGCGGCACGGACCGACCGGCGGAGGACGTCCCCGTCCGCCTGACCGGGGAAGCGGCCGCTGACGAGGAAGACCCCGAACCTCAGTTGACCGCGACCTCGTTGAACCACAGCCGGGGCTCCAGCCAGGGGAACACCACGAACATCAGCAGCGCGATCACGCCGAGCACGAGCACGACCGAGATCGTCAGCTTCGCCGCGAACGGACCGGGCAGCTTCCGCCAGATCCAGGCGTACATCAGGCCTCCCCGATCTTCGAGAGCAGGTCGCCGTAGTCCTTGACCTGGTTCTTCGGCACCTGCTGGGTCAGCACCGAGGTGATGATGAGCCGTTCCCGGGCGGAGAACTGCGGGTGGCAGGTGGTGAGCGTGAGCAGTGCGGCCTGCTGGGCCTTCGGCAGCACGTCGGCGTCCTTGTACGGGACCGGGTTCACCGCGGTGCCCTGGCTGGGCAGGACGACCTTGCGGCCGAAGGTCGCGCTGTACGCGCCGCCTTCCTCCGCGTTGGCGTCGCGCAGGGTCGAGACGCCCTTGCACTTCGGGTCGGCGCCCTTGCCGCCCGCCCAGTTCTCGATCTCGTCGTCGTAGGGCAGGACCTTGTAGATGTAGAAGTCGGCGGAGGTTTCGATCACGATCTGGTCACAGGAGGAGAGGTTGTCCAGGTCGTTGAACGGGGCGCCCTTGCCGACGCGGTGACCGGCCACGGCGAAGTTGCCGGGCTCACCGGGCAGCGCCGTGCCCTTGTAGTGGCCGGGGCCGACTTCGAGCGCGGCGTCGTCGGTGCCCTCCTGGATGGTGAAGTTGTAGTCGACGCCGAAGGTGGGGATGTGGATGCGGGCGAAGGCCTTGCCGTCGATCAGCTCCGGGTGCAGCGTGCGGTCGTGCGACCACTCGCCGTCGAGCTGGTCGCTCGCCTCCGACTGCTTGCCCGCCGAGAACAGGTCGGTCACGTAGAGCTCGTAGACCATGAACAGCAGCACGACCAGGCCCAGCGTGATCAGGACCTCGCCGGCGGTCCGGATCGCGACGCCACCCTTGCCGAGCGGGGCCGGAGCGGGCTTCTCCTCGGTCGCCGTGCCGCCCTTCCCGACCGGAGCGAGGATGACGGTCTCCTCGGCGGCGCCGGGCGGCGGGGGCGGGGCGGCGTAGCGGCGGGGCGGCGGTCCCTGCGGACGCCGGGGCGGCAGCTGACCCTGCGGGCCGCGCGGGGGCTGGTGGGGCGGCACTGGGCCGCGCGGGGGCGGGACGGGACGACGCTGCGGCATGGGCTGACCGGGGTGTCTGCGCCGGTCGTCATCCGGTCCTTCGCGCGTAGCCACGCAAGCTCCTCTCAAGCCGCGTCGAACCCTCGGTGACGCCGGTGTCACGGTCCGGGAAATCCGACCACTCCTGGCCGCTGCTTTCCTGCGGTCGTTTACGTTAACGTGTGCACGTGGCGCTGGTTGCGCACCCTCAGCGGGACATCGCCACCAGACGAGCCCGAAGAGCACCGCGAGGAACACACGATGCCCAAGTCCAAGGTCCGCAAGAAGACCGCTTACACCCCGCCCGCCGACCGGCGCACACCGGTGAAGGTGCGGGCCGCAGGCCCAACCGGCCTCGCCTGGAAGATCCCGATGTTCGGGCTGATGCTCCTGGGCCTGGTGTGGCTGCTGGTGAACTACATCGCCGGGGACAAGATCTCCTGGATGGCCGACCTGGGGAACTGGAACTTCGCCGGCGGATTCGCGCTGATGATCGCGGGTCTGCTCATGACTATGCGCTGGCGCTGATTATTACTCCAATTGGCGGCTTGACACCGAATTACACCGGTGTGACTCATCCCCAGTGTGGATAACCCCTGTGGATAACTACCCCACCTCCTGGGCGCCGCGTCAGGCCGTTGTGGTATCGGCCTGGGCGGTCACCGCGATGCTGCTGGCCGGCGTGGCGGCCGAAGCGGTGAGCGGCGACCGCGGGGGCTTGGTGCTGTTCGCACTGGCGGCCGTGGCCGTCGGCGCGTTCGCCGCCCACGCCACCGTCGTCCGGCCGAGGCTGGCCGCCGGCCCTGATGGCCTGGTGACCCGGACACTGAGCGGCGCGCACCGGCTGCCGTGGGCGCAGACGCGCACCCGGCTCCGGACGACCCGGCGGATGGGCCGCGACGGCGTCACGCTCGAAATCGAGCACGACGAGCAGCTGTACGTCTTCGGGTGGCTGGACCTCGGCGAGGACCCGCGGGACGTCCTGGACGTCCTCAGCACGCTGCGCGCGCGGAGCTAGACGCAGAAGTAGGTCTGGACCCCGCGGATCGGGATGAAGCCGCACGTCGCCGTGCCGAACTGGCCGGCCTGGTACGCCAGCAGGCCGACGATCGCGAGCACGATGATCGTGAGCCCGACGGCCTGCCAGCGCGCCTGGTTGGCTTCCGGGGCGTAGAGCAGCGCGACACTGACCAGCGCCCCGGTCACCAGGCCGCCGACGTGCGCGTAGATCGAGATGCCCGGGATGCCGAAGGTGATGAAGGCGTTCAGGGCGAGGGTGATGAGCAGGCCGGTCGGGTTCAGCCGCAGCTTCAGCACGATCACCGCGTAGGCGCCCATCAGGCCGAACAGCGCCCCGGAGGCCCCCGCTGTGCGAGACCCCGGATCGTCGAACAGCAGGACCGCGGCGGAGGCGCCGAGCATCGAGATGACGTAGAGCGCGAGGTAGCGGCCGCGGCCGCAGACCTGCTCCAGGGCCCGACCCATCATCCACAGCGAGAACATGTTGACCGCGACGTGGATCGGCCCGTAGTGCAGGAAGCCGTTGGTCAGGACCCGCCACCACTCGCCGTCGCCCAGGGTCGCGGCGACGTAGAGGCTGCCGCGCTGGAAGGCGGCCGAGAAGTCGTTGTCGCTGAGGCTCTGGGCCTGGAAGACCGTGAAGAGGTAAACCAGGACGTTCACCGCGAGGATGACCTGCGTGACGAGCACCGACTGGGAGAGGCGCGCCCCGAAGACCGTCCGCTCGCCCAAGGCGGCTTCCTGGTAGCCGCGCTGCTGGCGGCGCTGCTCCTGGCCGCCGGCGTGCACGCAGTCGGTGCACTGGAAGCCGACGGGGGCCTCGCGGAGGCAATCCGGGCACGCCGGACGCCCGCACCGGGAACAGCTCAGTCCGGTCGGGCGGTTCGGGTGCCACCAGCACCCGGGGAGCGCGGCTTGCTCGGCGGCGGGGTTCGGCGGTTGGTTCACGATGGCACCAACCTACCGAAACTTCCGGGGCCGAGCCCCGGACCCCGCCAGGGGGCAAGCCCCCTGGACCCCCGCAAGCCGGGGGTCCCACGCGAAGAAGCCGTCAGTGCTCGATCGTGATCTTCTCGATGACGATGTCGGTCAGGGGGCGGTCCGCCGGGCCGGTCGAGGTGCGCGCGATGGCGTCGACGACGTTGCGCGACTCCTGGTCGGCCACCTCGCCGAAGATCGTGTGCCGGAAGTTCAGGTGCGTGGTCGGCGCGACGGTGATGAAGAACTGCGAGCCGTTCGTGCCGGGCCCCGCGTTGGCCATGGCCAGCAGGTACGGCTTGCTGAACTGCAGCTCCGGGTGGAACTCGTCGCCGAACTTGTAGCCGGGGCCGCCGCGGCCGGTGCCGGTCGGGTCGCCGCCCTGCAGCATGAAGCCGTCGATGACCCGGTGGAAGATCGAACCGTCGTAGAACGGGCCCGAGGTCGTACCCGCCGCGTTCGGCTGGGTGTACTCCTTGGTGCCCTCCGCGAGCCCGACGAAGTTCGCCACCGTCTTCGGCGCGTGGTCCGGGAGCAGGTTCAGGTGGATGTCACCCTGGTTGGTGTGCAGCGTAGCTTTCACGTACCTCATCGTGCCATCTGCGGCGCGCCGGCGGGAAAAGGGGCACGATAGGTTACGGGTAACAGAGCAGTGTCAAAACGAATGATGAGGTGAAGCCCATGTCCCGGGCGACAGCCCAGGCCGTCGAGACCGCCGACAAACTCGTCACCGAGGGTGTCAAGCAGGGGCGGCGCGCGCAGAAGAAGCTCGCGAAGAAGACGGAACTGACCCGCAAGGAGCTCAAGAAGAGCTCGAAGGCCGCTCGTCAAGAGGCGCTCGCGCGCCTGTCCGAGCTGCGCAAGCCGGGTCGCAAGGCGAAGAAGGCCGCCATCAAGGCCGCGAAAGCGGCCGGCGAGTCGAAGCGCCGCGGCAAGAAGGACTTCAAGGCGGCGAAGAAGGACTTCTACGCTGCCCTGTCCGAGGCCAAGTCGGCCGCCAAGGGCACCCGCAGCCGTCGCAAGTGGCCGTGGCTGCTCGGTCTGGTCGTGGTCGGCGCCGGCGCCGCCTACGCCCTCCGGTCGAAGCAGGAGCCGCCGGTCGCCCCGGCGCCGCCGAAGGCCACCCCGCCTGCGCCGAAGCCCGCCGAAGCGGCGAAGCCGACCCCGCAGGCGAACGGCAAGGCGCCTTCGACGGCGCCCGCCGAAAAGAAGAACTGAACGAGACACGAAGAGGCCCCCGGGGGTGCAGCCGGGGGCCTCTTCAGTCTTGCCTGGGGTCCGCTCAGGCGGCTGCGGCGTGCTTGTCGATCAGCTGGCCGAGGCGGGGCAGCGCCTCCTCGACGTTCTTCTTGCCGTTCGGACGCAGCTTCGAGTAGACCTTCTTGATGCTGTCGCGGCTGCTCTTCTCCGCGCGCGCGTCGGTGACGCCCAGCAGCGCGTCGGCGGCCTCGTCCGAGCGGCCGGTCAGGTAGGCGCCGAAGTCGTTGCCGCCCTTGGCCCGGTAGTCGGCGTAGAACGGCTCGAGGGCGTTGGCGAATTCGTCCAGCAGCGTGTCGACCGCGGAGGGGATGATGCCCGGCTTGATCTTCTTGACCGCGGCGAAGCCGGTCTTGACGACGGCACCCGAAACGCCGCCCTTGTCGGAGACCTCGGCGTCCACGAGGGTCTCGAAGTCGGACACGACAGCCGGGCGACGGCTGGAGTCGAGCAGGATTTCCTTGAGGGTGTCAGCCACGAATCTTGTCCTTTGTCGTTGCAGAGTTGGTGCCCGGCCCCGGGGTGGGGATCCCCGGTGGCTGCGGTGCGCGAGTCCACGAAGCCTGCGCGTGACGCACAGGGTAATACAAGATCAACATCACTCCCCCGTGTGGAGCCCGCTACCTAGAGCTTCAGGGCAGCGATAGCCTTCTTGACCACTGTGCGTGCCTTTACGCTCTGCTTTTGGTTGGTGGTCGCGATGACCGCCGCAGCCCCCTTCGCGACCGCGTAGACGGCGCCGTCGTCGGTGGACAAATAGCCGCCCTTCCAGCCGGAAGGGTCGCTCGCCGGGTTGGACGAGTCGAGCGGCGCCGCCTTGTTGACCAACGCCGTCGCCGTTTTCGCGTCCCCGACGTAGACACGGACGGTGAGCTGGACCTTCCCGTCCGGGCGGTAGAAGAAGCACGCCGGGTGCGGCTGGTCGGCGGACACGCGCACCTTCGAGACGTGCTGGCCGTTCGACTCGGCCACGAGTTCGCTGCTGAGGTACGGGCAGTCCTCGGTCGCGCCCGGCTGGGGGTCCGGCGGCAGGCCGCTACCCGCCGCGGTGGACGCGGACGGCGTGGCGGGGACCGCGGTGCCGGTCACGAGGGTGGCGCTGCAGCCGGCCAGCAGGACCACGGCGGGCGCGAGAAGTACGAGTCGTCGCATAGCGCGGACAGTCAACCACGAAGCATGTGTGAAAACTGCTGGCTGACGTCGCCGTGACGACCGGACGTGCGACGATGAGCGCGCGGTGTTCAAGGGAGGTCCCGGCGTGCTCACCCCCGAGCAGTACCTCGGCGCGATGGCCGAGCGCATCCAGCGGGCCGGTGGCCGGCTGGACTCCGTGCAGATCGGCCCCGCCACGGCGGTCGTCGGCCTGTTCACCGAGCGGGTCCTGCTCACGACGATGAACTACTGCGTGATCGCCGCCGCCGTCCCGGAGGTCAGCGCCGCGGCGCTGTACGACTTCACCGGCCGCGCGACGCAGCACGCCCGCGCGAACCTGACCGGCACCATGGGCTGGACGGCGGGGTCCGTCGTCCTCGCCGGGCTCGTCGGCGGGCGCGTGTACCCGGACGCCGCGCAGGCCGCGTCGGCGAAGTCGGGCAACCAGTTCGGCGGCGAGACGCGGATGGTCGCGGTGGACCTCTCCGCCGGGCAGCTGTACGCGTTCGTCGGCGGCAAGATCTGGGGCGCGGCGATGCAGGGCTCGGTCAACGCCAAGCTGACGTACTGCTTCCCGCAGCCCGCCGAGGTCTACCAGCAGGTCCAGTGGCAACAGGCGCAGCAACAACTGCAGCACCCGATGCCCGCGCCGGCGCCGCAGGTGCCGCCCCCGCCGTACGTCGGCCCGGCCGGTCCGCGGCCGCCGGTCTACCCACCGCCGGGGCACGCGCCCCAGCAGGGGCCGTACGGTTACTGACATGGTGCAGTTGCGCGGCTGGCCGTCGTTCCCCGAAGAACTTCCCGGGTTCACGCCGGAAACGGCGCCGCCGGACCCGCAGGCGCTGTTCTTGGAGTGGCTGACCGAGGCGGGCGAGCACGTGCTGGCGCCGCACGCCGTCACGCTGTCCACAGTGGACGCCGATGGCGCGCCCGACGCGCGCGTGGTGATCCTGAAGGACGTCGGCCCGGACGGATGGGCGGTCGCGACCAGTTCGGAGAGCCCGAAGGGCCTGCAGCTGCGCAAGGACCCGCGCGCCGCGTTGACGTTCTTCTGGCCCGGCCGCGGCCGGCAGGTCCGGCTGCGCGGCCCGGTCTCCCCCGCCGCGCCCGAGGTGTCCGCGGCGGACTTCCTCGCCCGGCCACCGGCGTCCCGCGTCGAGGCGTTCATCGGGCACCAGTCCCAGGTGTTGTCCGATCCAGCGGACCTCGACGCGGCGGCCGCGGAGGCAGAACGCTGGGTCGAGGAGAACCCGGGCGTGGCCCCGGAAACGTGGACGCGGTACTTCGTGGACCCGGACGAGGTCGAGTTCTGGCAGGCCAGTCACGATCGACGGCACGTGCGGCTGCGGTACCGGAAGTCCGGCGACGGCTGGGTCCGCGAGCGCCTCTGGCCGTGACGGCCACCCCTTTCGGGGGTATGCGAGTTCCGCGCCCGTGTGCGCATGATGCACCCATGCGCTCGAAGATGTTGACCGCCGGGCTGGTCCTGGCGCTGACCGCCGCACTCGGGGGTGTGGCCGCGGCCGACGCGCGTCCTGGGGGACGACCGAAGCTGACGGATCCGCACCCGTGCCCGGGCCAGCCGGGCTTCACCTGCTCGATCCTGACCGTGCCGCTCGACCACACCGGCCGGGTGCCGGGCACGCTCGACCTTCCCGTGGCGACCGCGGACAACGTGACCGCACCCAAGGGCGTGCTGCTGTTCCTCACCGGCGGCCCGGGGCAGGGCGGCGTCGGCACGATCACGCGGATCGCCACGCAGCGGCTGCCGGAAGCCGCGAAGGACTACCGGTTCGTCATGCTCGACCAGCGCGGCACCGGGCCGTCGGGTGCGTTAAAATGCCCCGGCCTGCAGGCGCAGATGGGCAGTTCGGACATCGCGACCCCGACGCCGGACGCGGTCACCGAATGCGCGCGCATCCTCGGCGACACGGCACCGCTGTATTCGACCGACCAGACCGTGGCGGACTTCGACCGGCTCCGGCAGGCGCTGGGCGTGCCGAAGATGGTCGTCGACGGCGTCTCCTACGGCTCCTTCACGGCGGCGCGGTACGCGATCGCGCACCCGCACAACGTCAGCAAGGTCGTCCTCGACTCGGTCCTGCCGCACCACGCTTCGGCGTCGGCTTCGCTGTACCTGACGGGGTTGACGGCGCAGGCCCGCGTGCTGCGCGCGGCCTGCGCGGTAGCTCCGGCCTGCGGTTACGACCCCGCCGAGGACCTGGCGTGGGTGGTCCGCCACCGCAGCGCGGCCGACGGCGTGCGGATCTTCGACACGATCGTCACGTACGAATTCGTCGACCCGACCTACCGCGCCCCGGCGGCGGGCGACATCATCGGCGCACTGCACGAAGCCCGCGGCGGGGCCCCGGCCCACCTCGACGGTCTGCTGGAGGCCTACCAGTCCGGCGGCGACGACCCGGCGGCCTTCAGCGCCGGCCTCCACGCGGCGACGCTGTGCGCGGACCAGCGTTTCCCGTGGGGCTCCTCGGCAACACCGGTCGCGTTCCGGCAACCACTGCTGTCACTGACCGCACGCACACTGCCGACGAGCGCGACCTGGCCGTACACGACCGGCGTGGCCACGCGGCAGGGGTTCATCCAGAGCTGCCTGCCGTGGCCGGCGGAACGCCCCGGCTCGAACCCGGCGGGCCCGTTGCCGGACGTCCCGGTGCTGCTGCTCAACGGCGACCGGGACCTGTCGACGCCACTGGAGTGGGCGCGCGAGGAAGCAACCCGGACCCCGCGCGGCGAGCTGGTGATCGTGCCGGGCGAATCGCACTCGATCCAGAACCGCGAGCGCGGCCACGCGGGGCGGGACGCGGTGCTCAGCTTCCTGCGGTCCACGTGACCGGCAGCTCGTGGACGCCGTAGATGTTCATGTCCGTCCGCAGCTTGACCTCGCCCGCCGGGACGGCGAGCTCCAGGGTCGGGAAGCGGTGCAGCAGGCCGGCGAAACCGGCGCGCATCTCGATGCGGGCCAATTGCTGGCCGAGGCACTGGTGGACGCCGTGGCCGAAGGACAGGAGACCGCGTGCGTTGCGGCGGATGTCCAGGGCGTCCGGGTCTTCGAAGCGCCGGGGGTCGTGGTTGGCGGCCAGCAGGGAGACGACGACGGTCGATCCCTTGGTGATCGTTTCGCCGCCGAGTTCGAGGTCCTCGGTGGCGTAGCGGAAGAAGATGTCGGCCACGGACAGGTAGCGCAGCAGTTCTTCCACGGCGCCGGGCAGCAGTTCCGGGTCGGCGCGCAGTTCGGCGCGCTGCTCGGGGTGTTCCAGCAGCGCGAAGGTGCCCAGGGACAGCATGTTGGCGGTGGTTTCGTGGCCCGCGAGCAGCAGCAGGAAGGCGGCGCCGGTCAGCTCCTCGATGGTCAGGTCGTCGTGGCGGGCCAGGTCGGACAGGATGTCTTCGCCGGGCTCGGCGCGCTTGCTCGTGACCAGCTCGGACAGGTACGTGTTGAGCGCGAGGTACGCACCCATCTTCTGCTCGAGCGGCTGCTCCCTGACCATGAACTGGGCCGAGTCGGCCTGGAAGGTGTCCCGGTCCGCGTAGGGCACCCCGAGCAGTTCGCAGATCACCAGTGACGGCACCGGGAGCGCGAACTCCTTGACCAGGTCGACCGGCGGGGCCAGCCGCGAGAGGTGGTCCAGCTGCCGCTCGACGATGTCGGCGATGTGCTCTTCGAGCTGCTTCATCCGCTTGACGGTGAAGGCGCCGGTGAGCTTGCGGCGCAGCCGGCTGTGGTCCGGCGGGTCCATGGCGATGAACATGCCCGGCATCGGCGGGGACGGCTCGGTGGCGGCGGGCATGCCGGTCTCGTACGGCACGTGGACGACGTCGAGGTCCAGGCGGGAGCTGAACCGCGTGTCGGCCATCATCTGCCGGACCTCTTCGTAGCCGGTGACGAGCCAGCCCTCGTGACCGTCGGGGAACACCAGCGGGCTGACCGGGCGAGCGTCGCGCAGCCGGGTGAGCTCGCGCGGCGGGTCGAAGGGGCCCGCGTCGCGTTCCATGGGGAGTCCGTGCGGGACGTCGACCGTCTGGCTCATCGGCTTTCCTTTCGTGGCGGTGTGGCGATGACGATCGCCGACCGGGCTGACACGGGCCTGACACGCCTCGGACACCGCCGTCCGTGGCAAGATCGGCCGGGTGCAGATCGGGATCCTGGGGCCCTTCGAAGTGCGCACGGACGACGGCGCGCTCGCCGAAGTGCCGGGCGCCCGGTTGCGCGGGCTGCTGGTCGCCCTCGCGCTCGAACCGGGTCAGGTGGTTCCGAAGGGCACGCTCGTCGACTGGATCTGGGGCGAGCAGCCGCCCGCCGAGGCGGCGAACGCCCTGCAACGCCTGGTTTCCCGGCTGCGGAAGGCGCTGCCCGAAGGGTCGGTCGACGGCCAGCCGACCGGCTACCGGCTGGTGGTCGCCCCGGACGACGTCGACGCCGTGCGGTTCGAACGCCTCGTCGGCCAAGCCCGCAAGGAAGACGATCCACGGCGGCTGCGCGAGGCGCTGGCCCTCTGGCGCGGTCCGGCCGCCCAAGACGTCGAACTGCCGGAAAGTTCGGCGTTCGACGCGGCGGTCACCCGGCTCGAGGGGCTGCGCCTGGCGGCCTTGGAAGACCGGTTCGACGCGGAGGTCCGGCTCGGCCAGGGCGCGGAGGCGGTCACCGAACTGACGGACCTGGTCGCCGCGCACCCGATGCGGGAACGGCTGGTCGCCGCCTTGATGCGGGCTCTCGTCGCGTCCGGCCGCGACACCGAGGCGCTGCTCGTGTACGAGCGCACGCGGGAAACCCTGGCCGACACGCTGGGCGTCGACCCGTCACCCGAGCTGGCCAAGGTGCACGTCGCGCTGCTGCGCGGCGAGCTGGGCCGGCGGCAGGAAAGCCGGAAGACCAACTTGCGAGCCGAGCTGACCAGCTTCGTCGGCAAGGACGCCGACGTCGCCGTGGTCCGCGAGCTCGTCGCCGAGCACCGGCTCACCACCCTGATCGGACCGGGCGGCTCGGGGAAGACCAGGCAGGCCACGGAAACCGCGCGCACCCTGCTCGGCGACTTCCCGGACGGCGCGTGGCTGGTCGAACTGGCGGCGATCGGCGCCGGCGACGACGTGGCCCAGGCGACGCTCGGCGCGCTCAAGCTGCGGGACTCGCTCGTCGGCGAGGCACCGGACGCGGAGCCGACGGACCGGGTCATCGCCGCCCTGCGCGAGCGGTCGATGCTGCTGATCCTGGACAACTGCGAGCACGTCATCGAGTCCGCGGCCGCCTTCGCGCACCGGGTGCTCGGGGAGTGCCGCCGGCTGCGGATCCTCGCGACGAGCCGGGAACCGCTCGGCATCACCGGTGAGGCGCTGTGGCAGGTCGCACCCCTGGCCCTCCCCGCGGAGGACGCGGATCCCGCCGAAATCGAGTCCGCTCCGGCCGTCCGGCTGCTGCGGGACCGGGCCGGCGCGGTGCGCAAAGACCTCCCGGCGGACGCCCGCACCCTGGCGCGCGTCTGCCGCGCACTGGACGGGATGCCGCTGGCGATCGAACTCGCCGCCGCCCGCTTGCGCACGATGTCCCTCGACCAGCTCGCGCACCGGCTCGACGACCGGTTCCGCCTGCTGACCGGCGGCAGCCGGACCGCGCTCCCCCGGCACCGGACGCTGCGCGCGGTGATCGACTGGAGCTGGGAGCTGCTGTCCGACGCCGAACGCGTCGTGCTGCGCCGGCTTTCGGTGTTCTCCGGCGGGGCGAGCCTGGAGGCGGCCGAGCGGGTCTGCGGCGACGACGAGGTGCTCGATCTGCTGACCGCGTTGACCGAGAAATCGCTGGTGGTCGTCGTCGGCGAAGACGCGCAGCGCTACCGCATGCTCGGCACGATCAAGGAGTACGCCGAACAGCGTCTCGCGGAGGCGGGCGAGGCGGACGTCGCACGCCGCGCCCACCTCGCGTACTTCACCGAACTCGCCGAAGCCGCGGAGCCGCACCTCCGCCGCGCCGAGCAGCTGGAGTGGCTCGCCGTGCTGGATGCGGAGCACGACAACATCGTCGCGGCGATGCGCGGCGCGCTCGCGGCCGGCGACGCGGCCGGGGCGATGCGCCTCGCGGCGTCCGCCGGCTGGTACTGGTGGCTCAGCGGGCACCGGGCGGAGGGCAACGAGCTGGTCATGGCGGCCACGGTCGTGCCCGGCGATGTGCCGGACGAAATCCGGGGCGTGCTCTACACCTTCGTCGTCCAGTTCGTGGCCTCCGGGCAGCAGGGAGACGAGTTCCGGGCGGAGGAGTGGATCCGCAAAGCGCACGAGATCAGCCTGCGGGTCGAAAGCCCTCGGCTGGCGTTGCGGTTCGCCGGCCCGCTGGAGCGCCTGCTGCACGGACCGGACGCGGCGCTGTCGGCGTTCGAACCGCTGCTCGCCGACGAAGACCCGTGGGTGCGCGCGGTGGCCCGGTTGCAGCTGGGCAAGATGCGCATCCAGTTCGGCCACGGCGACCAGGCCGCGGACGCGTTCCTCGAAGCGGCGGTCGCCGAGTTCCGCGCGCTTGGCGAACGGTGGGGCACTTCGTTCGCCCTGACGGAGCTGGCGGACCGCATCGCCGTGCGCGGCCAGTTCGCCGAAGCGTGCGAGTACTACGAGCAGGCCATCGAGGTCGTCACCGAGGTCGGCGCCATCGAGGACGTCGTCCGGATGCGGTCGCGGCAGGCCCAGCTGTACTGGCTCTTGGGCGACGAGAAGGCCGGCGCGGCCGCTCTGGCCGGAGCCCAGCTGGCCGCGGAGCGCGTGGCCTGGCCGAACGCACTGGCCGAGCTGGCGCTGACCAAGGCGGAACTCGCGCGCTGGAGCGGCGAAGCCGGGCAGGCACGCCGCCAGCTCGACGTCGCGACGGCGATGCTGGGCGAGGACGCTCAGTACGCGAGCATTCGCGCGGTGGCCCAAGACCTGCTCGGTTACCTCGCCGAGGACCTCGGCGAAGCCCGAGCCCACCGTGCGGCGGCGCTGGACGCGGCGGCCGAGACCGGGCATCCGCTCACGATCGCGCGCGTCCTCATCGGGATCGCGGATCTGGCCTTGCGCACCGAACAGGACGTGCAGGCCGCGCGGTTGCTCGGAGCGAGCGCGGGCGTCCGTGGCCTGCCGGACCGTTCCCAACCGGACGTGGCCCGGATCGAGGAAACCGCACGACGTCGCCTCGGTGACACGCGGTTCACCGAGGCGACGCAGGAGGGGGCGAAGGCGGACTGGCACGAGCTGGCCGCCGTCACGCTCGCTTCTTGAACGTCGACGACGCCCACAGGTAGCCGACGACGGCGATCCCGGTGCACCAGGCGAGGGCGGCGATCAGGGTGCCGGTGGCCGGCGTCCCGTTGAGCAGCCCGCGCAGGGTTTCGATGATCGGCGTGAAGGGCTGGTACTCCGCGAACTGCTTGAGGCCGGGGCCCATTTTTTCGGCCGGCACGATCGCGCTGCTGAAGAACGGCAGCATCACCAGCGGCACCGAAGCCAGGCCGGCCGTTTCCGGCGATTTCGCGGCCAGTCCCAGCGCGATCGTGAGCCAGCCGGTCGCGAAGCCGAGCAACACGACGACACCGAACGCGCCGAGCCAGTCCAGGAAGCTCGCCGCCGGGTCGAACCCCAGCAGGAAGGCCACGCCGAGGAGAGCCGCGATGGCGACCAGGTTGGTCAGCACGCTGGCGACGACGTGCCCGGTCAGCACCGCGCCGCGGGAGACGTCCATGACCTTGAACCGGTTGATGATGCCCTTGGTCATGTCGGAGTTCACCGCGGTCGCGGTGGCTCCCAGCCCGTAGCAGACGGCGAGCAGCATCAGCCCCGGCGTCGCGTAGTCGACGTAGTTCACGCCGACGCTGAACGCGTCACCGAACATGTACACGAACATCAGCATGACCACGACCGGCATCAGGATCGCGTTGAACACCGACATCGGATTCCGGGCGATGTGCTTGAAGTTGCGGCGCAGCATCACCATCGAGTGGGACTTCATTTTGCGGAAACCTCCGTCGCGTGGCCGGTGAGGGCGAGGAAGACGTCGTCGAGATCGGGAGTCTGGACGGAAAGCTCTTCGGCACTGAGCGCGTACTCGTCGAGTCTGTCCAAAAGGGACCGCAGGGATTTCGTGCCGCCGTCGCTGGGCACCCGCAGGGCCATGGCCTCGTCGTCCCGGGTGGCGTCGGTGAGCACCCGCGCGGCCGCGTCGAGTTCGGCGGCGGTGGTGAACCGCAGCCGGACGTGGGTGCCGGGGATCCGGCGCTTCAGTTCGTCGGCGGTGCCCTGGGCAACCACGCGCCCCTGGTCGAGCACCGCGATCCGGTCGGCGAGCTGATCGGCTTCCTCGAGGTACTGCGTGGTGAGGAAGATGGTCACGCCGTCGGCGACGAGGTCGCGGATGATGGACCACATCGTGCGGCGGCTGCGCGGGTCCAGGCCGGTCGTCGGCTCGTCCAGGAAGATGATCCGCGGGTTGCCGACGAGCGTCATCGCCAGGTCGAGCTTCCGGCGCATGCCCCCGGAATAGGTCGACGCGGGTTTCCGCGCCGCCTCGGCGAGGTCGAAGCGCTCGAGCAGCTCGGCAACCGTCTTCTTGCCCGCGCCGGCCCGGTTCAGGTCCACCATCAGCTGCAGGTTTTCCTGCCCGGTCAGCAGTTCGTCCACCGCGGCGAACTGCCCGGTGACACCGATCGCCGCCCGCACGGCCTTGGCCTCGGTGGCGACGTCGTGCCCGGCGACGCGGACCGTCCCGCCGTCGGCCTTCGCCAGCGTGGTGAGCACGTTGACGGTCGTGGTCTTGCCGGCCCCGTTCGGGCCGAGCAGGGAGAAGACCGTGCCGGCCCGGACGTCGAGATCGACGCCGTCGAGCACGGTTTTGTCTTGGTAGGCCTTCCGCAGTCCGGAGGCCGTGATCGCCAGGTCTGTCATGGGAACCACTGTCAGCGGACGGCCTGACACCGGCCTGACCCCAACCTGACACGGCTGGGTCAGCGCCCGGCCAGGCGCTCGACGATCACCAGCGGGATCTCCCGATCGGCTTGGGCCTGGTAGGTGTCGTAGAGCGGGAAGATCGAGGTCATCACCGGCCACAGCCGCGTTTTCTCCTCGGCGGTGGCGGTACGGGCCCGCGCGGTGAACGTGTCACCGCGGTCCTGGACGGTGACCTCCGGCTGGGCGACGAGGTTGAGGTACCACGCGGGGTGCGCCGGCGATCCGGCGTTCGAGGCCACCAGCAGGTGGCGTCGGCCGTCCTGCCCGTAGATCAACGCGGTGCGCCGGAGTTTTCCGGTCTTCCGGCCGCGGGTGGTGAGCAGCAGCGTCGGCCAACCCTGGTACAGGTGGCCGCGCTCGCCGTTGGTTTCGAGGTAGGTCCGGACGTGCTCGGCGACCCAGCCGGTGGGGCTGTCCAGTACTTCGTCGGTGTGGTCGGAAGCCATGGGGTTCTCCCTCGCGGTTCGGTCATTCACTGACCGTCGAAGGATCGAACTTAAACAAACGTTCAAGTCAAGCTAGCGTGATCAACATGGCCCCACTACCCGCAGACGCCACCGAAATCACCATCGGCGAACTGGCCGACCGCAGCGGAGTTCCGGCGTCGGCCCTGCGCTTCTACGAGCGGCAAGGCCTCATCCACAGCCGCCGCACAACCGGCAACCAGCGCCGCTACCGTCGCGAGACCCTCCGGCAGGTCGCCTTCATCCGGGCGTCACACCACCTCGGCATCCCGCTCTCGGTCATCGGCGACGTCCTGGCGCTCCTGCCCGAAGGCGCCGCCCCGACCCGCGAGTTCTGGGTCCGGGCTTCGGAATGCTGGAGTGCCGAGCTCAACGCGCGGATCCAGCGGCTGGAGCAGATGCGGGACCGCTTCACCGAGTGCATCGGCTGCGGTTGCCTGGCCTTCAAGCAATGCAGGCTGGTGAACCCGGACGACAAACTCGGCCAGACGGGCCCCGGCCCGCACCGGCTGTTCAAGTCCTGACCTGCACGTTATGGAGCTGGGGGGAATCGAACCCCTGACCCCGCCTTGCCGTACTAGCCTCGCCGCGTGATCATGAGTACAAGGATTCCTCTGCTACCACGATCCGCGGTTTTTCTATCGTGCGTCATGCGGGAAGTTTCGTACCTCGCCGACGTGATCACGGCCGGCGGCGCGTTCGTCACCGCTCAGCAGTATTCGGAGGAAGTTGCGGTTGTGGTCGCCAGACGGCACGTACACGACAATTGGTGAAGTGGCCGAGGTGTATTGCCTGGGCGAGGCAAGGGTCGGTGGTCGCTCGCTGATCCTCGCGGGCGGGTCGGAAGCCGGGGTGTGGGATGCCGAGACACTGGCCAATATCGCCACTTTCACCCCGGATCAGGGACGAGTGTGGTCCGTGACAGCGTGCGAGCTCGGCGAGCGCACCGCGATCTTCGGGGGCACCGAGAACGGTGAGCTGTACGCCTGGGCCCTCGGCGAGGAATCACACGCGCGAGTACTACGTCACGACGATGGAGTGCGAATCTGGGACGAGTCCGAGCTGGCCTAGATTCACCAACGTCCCGCCGGCGGCACCGGCCGCGATCGCGTGCCAGCGGCGGCCCGGACGCCCCTGTCACCCGGGCAAGCCCGGACGGGACGAGATCCGCGGAATGCGGCATAGTCTCCTCCCGCGGCCCTCGCAGTAGGCACGCGTGTGAGCGGCTGAGTTGGCCGGAGAGCGGGAAGCCGGACCGGCGCGGGTGAATCCGGCCGGGCGCGGTGCAGAATCCACGCCCGCCACACAGCTACGGCGAGCAGCGCTCCGCCCACGACAAGGCACCAACCCCACCAGGGCACCGACAGGAGCCACCGCATCCGCCGCCACTAAGCCGGCGGCTAAGGCACCTGGACGCCGCGCACCGACCAGCGCGGCCAGCAGCGGTACCCCGAGCGCGAGCAGCCACAGCCAAGGTGCTACCCAACCGCCTGACCTGGCCTTTTCGCGTCTGCCGGAGAGTGGAGCTGAGGGGAATCGAACCCCTGACCCCCGCCTTGCAAAGGCGGTGCTCTACCAATTGAGCTACAGCCCCGGACGCGGGCGGCGCACCGCCCGCGGGAAACCCTCAGTTGTGGGAAGCGCCCGCCGGCTTGGCCGGGGTGGTGCCGTTGGTCGAGGGGACCGGCGCGGTCGCTTCGCGCCAGAGGTCGGCCTCGGCCTTGGCCGCCTTGTTGCGCTTGACGACGAACAGGACGCCGCCCGCGATGACGGCGAGTGCCAGCAGCTTCTTCACCGAAGCCCCCTTCTCAGCTTGCTTCCCTTACGCCGCGATGTTACTGCACCGGCGCGGACGGGGTGTCGGGTACTCGTGGTTCCACGTGGAACCACGACGATGCAGGTAATGCACGTCACACGAGCCGGGAAATACCCGACCGGCCCGGCCTGTTGTACCCACTGGTCGGTGCGCCCACCGTGTCCCCCGGGCCTCACCCATCGCCTTCGCGGAGTTCCGTCCGGCTGGAGCCGCGAAGCGCCTTCTCGCCGAGAGGCGACCGTGCGGCACGCCGACCGTGACCGCTCAGCCCTGCCGGCCTTCTCTTCCCGGCAGGGCTGACCTGCGTTTGCGTCACGCTGTGTGGTCGTGACGATCATCCCGTGGTGGTGGCGCCGTGCCCGAACAGCGCTAGCGCCGGGCTCGTGACCAGGCTGAGGCTGAGCACGTGCCGGAAATGCAGAAATTGACCGCTGTCGAAGCGCTGAAGTACCAAGGTGACCCGCTCGCCGACGCGGTGGTCGCCGATTTGGTGTCCGGCGGAACGACCGAGGTGGTCAACGAGGTGCTGGCCCATTTCCGCGACAACGACCAGCCCATTCCCGACGACCTCCCCGAGCCGGTGCGCCGCTACCTCGTGGCCACGGACGCCCCGCCGGACTGGGCCGATCTCCACCGTGTCGCGGACGCGTACGAGTTCTTCGTGGACGACGGGGTGCACGTCGCGTCGGTGCTGTCGTTCGGCGCGATGGTCAACTGCTACGCCCAGCCACGGCCGTCGCGCGTGCTGTCGCTCACGCACCGGCTCAACCAGCCCCATCGCCGGCTGTCGGAAACCTCGCAGTTCGTACTGAATTTGATGGGCCGCGACCCGTTCGGTTCCGGCGGCCGTTTCGTGCCCACAATTCAGAAAACGCGGCTGATCCACGCCGCTGTGCGGTACTTCATCACCCGATCCGGCGAATGGGACGTCGAAGCGGACGGTGTGCCGTTGTGCCAGCAGGACATGCTGGGCGCGTTGCTCATCTTCTCCGTCCAGGTCATCGACGGAATGCGCCGGATGGGCATCGCGGTCACCGAACGCGAAGCCGAGGGCTACTACTACGTGTGGCGGGTGACCGGCGCACTGCTCGGCATCCCGGCCGACGCGATGCCCGAAACCCTCGTCGAGGCCCAGGCGCTGAACGCACAGCTCGTCGAGGCGACTTACGGCCCGTCCCCCGAGGGGGTCGAACTCACCCGCAACCTGCTGCGCCTCTACGAGAACCTGGTGCCCGGCAAGGCGTTCGACGGTGTGGTCGCCGCGATGGTCCGCCAGGTCGTGACCCCGGAAGTAGCCGACTGGCTCGAGGTACCGCGCTCACGCGCCTGGGGCCGCACGGTCGGCACCGGGGTCCGCGTGATGCGGCTGCTCGAACGGTCGGAAGACCGCAGCCGGGCCGCCACGGCCGTGCTCGACAAGGCCGGAAGCCTGCTGCTGGGTGGCAGCGTGCGGACGCTGACCAACGGCCAGTCGACCGCCCTGACCATCCCCTCGGACCTGCGGGAGAAGTGGCTTGCCGCCGGCGTCTGCCCGGTGGCAACACCGCCGCGCGGTGCTCAGGGTGACAATTAGTCAGGGCAGGCAGCAAAAAGCCCGACTCACCAAGTAGGTGAATCGGGCTTGACCTGCGTGGGCCTACCAGGACTTGAACCTGGGACCTCTTCGTTATCAGGTCAAGATCACCCATTCGCGATCAAGGTCACCCTCCGGTGACCTCGCGTTCGAATGTCCGTGGGCGTCCACAGAGATACGTACCAATGCAAGGCGATTGTCAGGCGGTTCGTCAGGCCAGTTCCGAACCGCTACCAGCGCACAGTCGAACATCGTGCGAGTTGCTGGCTCGATCGGCGGACCGACCTCGCTCTATGACCGATCCTGAAGCATGTGCCGCGGCCGGCGTGATCGTTGGCTCGCAACTGTTGCTGGAGTGGGCTCCATTGATGTAATTCATTCGGCGTGTAGCGAGAAGTCTGCTCTTCGGCATGTCGCGCGTCGTTGCCCGCGTTGACAGAGGTACGAGGCGACGTCCGATCATCCGCTACGGCGTCGCCCCGGTGGGTACCGAGGTAGCTCGACAACCTGTGCAGCATCCTCGACGTCGAGGACTACCTCGCGGACTCGGAGCTTCCGATAGCCGATGACAAGGTGCAGAAGTGCTTCGCCGTCGGCTTCCGCTGCGGAGACGAGAGCCGCAACAAGCTCGTTGCGTCTGGTGTTCGCCCCGGCTTCATTGGCTAGCTCAACTAGCTGATCAAGCCGGCGGTCCAGGGGGAACGGCCAAGACACGGACGCCGCCTTGGACACAGTCTTGGCCGCAACATCGTCGGCGTCCATGCGTACACCCTGATGCTCAGCCATCACCGTCGCCTCGCGTGTCTCATGCACCTGCTATGTACATAGGAGGTACTCTTGCAGTATCGAGCGCACATGTTCTTAGGTGGCATTATGGACCAGGCAGCCCTCTACGGGCCGATCGTCGAAGCGCGAGACGTCGTTGAGTCCTACCTGCGCAACCGCGTCGTTGTGGCCGGCTGGCGGCTGAAGTTGTCGGAAGCCTCTCGCCAGTTCGTGGCCCTCGGAGAAGAGGCGCTCGATGCAGACATGAAGGCTCTCGGCGGCCGGATCGATCTACTCGCCAAGTCTGACCTCACGGAGACCGACCTGGCACGAACAGTATCTGCTGACCTTGAACGGCTACTGGTTGAGGTGCGCGTTCCTGGTCTGCCGAAGCCCGAAGATGACGACTGGGCGTTCTAGATCGACCGCATGGTGCGCACGGGGCACAAGCTAGCTACCTGAGTCGCGCCCACCGACCTGAGCGCTCGGGAGGTCTCTGACGCGGTCGTACCGGTGCTATAGATGTCATCGATGATGAGTACCGACTGTCGCGACAGGTCGCTACGGCAGGTAAACGTGTTTTCGATCAAGGAAAGCCTCTGGCTTGGCTCTACATCCTTGATGGGCGGCCGGAAACCAGTCTGATCCTTACAGACGATCAATGGCTTGTTCAGTTGTCGACCAACCGCGGCTGCTAAGCGTGCTCCGAAGCTCAAGACCCTGGAGTCGTGGCCTGGCACGGAAGCGATTGAGTCGAAACCGGACAAAAGCGGGTGCCGGTTGATAAGAGCGCAGAGCTGCGTTACAAGAGCTAGCCCGCACTGACGCTGCTTGGCAGCGTCTGCCTCGTCCTTATACCAGTACTTTCCACGGTGAACGAGTTCTCCGACTGCGGTGTTGGGCCATGCCCCTGGCAAGACGCCCTGAACGGGGTCCTTATACCAGTCCAGCACGAGCCCGAAGTCGACACTTGCTGGCGTAGTCACCGTCAAGAACGTCCCGAGCAGATCTAGCAACGTCGAGGTAGCCGTTGTGGGGGCCGATGCGTTGCTCCAGAGTCGGCGCCAGCCGGGACCGACACCCCCTCCGCGCGTGACGTAGCTCACATCACAGAGCTTCACCTGTTCAAGTGCGCCGATAGGCCCACGAAACACCAGCTCATGCCCCCCGCTCGGCACAGCGGAGACCTGAACGTCCTCGACGTAGCCGCCGCCCCTGTTGCTGAGACGTGCTGGCTGCCCATCACTCATGCTCACCCGACCCCAGGTTCGACTCAGCCATATATTGTGCCTGGCAGAGTCGGCGGCAGGGCGTAAGACACGCCGGGTCAGCCATTGACCCCGTCGAACTTATGTTCGATGATGACCGAGTGGCCGAGTCGACACGGACAGGAGGACGGCCAATGACCGACTCCTTTGTGCGACTTCGACATGCCGTAGCCGGCACACAGCACGGTGGAGGCCCCAATCGGCTGGCCAGCCGGATACGTCGCGGCGGTTCCGAGACGTTCGACGACCTGATGTCTAGCCTGTCTAGCCAGCAGAGCAGCGCAGTCGATGAGACCGCGCAGCATCTCGCCGAACAGGGTGTGCATGCGGTGCTCCTGGGCGAAGATGGTTATCCGGACACGCTCGCCGCGAGCCGGTCGGCTCCCCCCGTCCTATTTGTCAAGGGACCTGTTGAGCTGCTTCAGGATCCCGGTATCGGCACCTGCGGTTCCCGACATGCTTCCGAGGAAAGCCTGCGCGTAGCGCGCGTGTGCAGCGAAGCTGTCGTTGCGAGCAAGTTCAATCTTGTATCTGGCTATGCGCGCGGCGTTGACATGATCACGCATACCGGCGCACTAGCCAGCGGCGGAACGACTGTTGTTGTCCTTGCAGAGGGCATCGAGCGGTTCCGAGTTCGACGGGGCGAGTTTGCGGACCTATGGGATCCAGCGCGCGTGGTGGTGGTATCCCAGTTCTCCCCCAACCAAAGTTGGAATGTTGGGGCAGCCATGACTCGGAACGCCGTGATCTCGGGATTAAGCCGAGCGCTGCTAGTGGTCGAAGCCGGCGAGACCGGAGGCACACTAGCTGCCGGGTTGCACGCTTTGGACCGTCAGCAACCCGTCATGGTTTTGCAACTCAGCGACACACCGGCCGGAAATCAGATCTTGCTAGGCAAGGGAGCAGTCCCCGTGCGAAGCCGAAAAGAACTCGAGGCTCGTCTAGCCGACCTGCCTGCGGCTGGTTCGGCGCAGTTGAGTCTCATCTGAGGCTGCTTACCCGGCTTCGAACGCTAGTCAGGCAGGCAGCAAAAGCCCGGTCCACCGAGGAGGTGAACCGGGCTTTGACCTGCGTGGGCCTACCAGGACTTGAACCTGGGACCTCTTCGTTATCAGGCCAAGATCGCGGTTTTCTGATCAAGCTCGACAGCCGATGACCTCGCGGTTCGACGTCCGCAGACGTCCGCCGAAGTGTCCAGCAATACGAGGTGATTGCCAGGCAGTTGGTCAGGCACTCACCGCTCTCAGGCCAGGCAGAGGGGGCGGTTGAGCAGCCGTGAAGGTTCGCCGCCGCCGAGTTTCGCCTACGCATGCGGCTCAGAGAGGCCTGCAGTGCGAGAATACTGCGATGTCCGGTGAAACGGAGAGCCTGCTTACGCAGATCGCGAAGGACGTCGTCGATGAGGCGGTGCCTCTGACGGTCCTGCTGCGGAAGTGCCTCATGCTGGGCGCTGAGGCCGGGTCGGAGAAGCTTCGAGAGTGGGCTACCCGAGAACTTAACGGCTACGTCGGAGCCAAGACCTTGCCGGAGTACCGGCAGATCGCTGCGCTGATGGAGCTCCACATCACGAATCGCTACGGCCACAACGGGCTCACGCAGCGATTGCAGCCCTCCGTCTTGCCAAAGGAGATCTTCAAGGACGTCGACATCGAGATTGCGATGATGGCGCAGGGGATCGGTGAGCTGGAAGCTATGGCCAGCAACGGCGAACAGCAATTCAGACTCAGTCCTACCTGGGCGAGCGTGATCGTCGCATACCTGAACAAGGCCCACGTTGACGAGAACAGCGTCGTGGCTGCGGCTTACTGGGTTGTCCCCAAGGCATCCATACAGGGCATGCTGTCTCGGATACGCACCACGCTCGTTGAGCTGGTTGCCGAGCTAGTGGCGCAGACGCCCCGAGACCAAGCGGCACCGGACAAGGTCACTGCTGATGAGGCTGTTCGGCAGATCGTGGTTAACGGCGACTACAGCACGATCACACTTCAGCAGAGTGGTGACGGCGGCTCTATCACGGCAGTTACTGCATCGGGTGCGGACCCCACTGCCATCGGCAGCCAGACTGCCGGCGGCGACGCAACCATTGGGAAAGGTCTTACCGTACGAGGCGACAAGAACACGGTCGCCGGACGCGACGCGTCCGCGCCCAAGGAGGCGGAGAAGGAGGGCTGGTGGAAAGGGACAAGGAAGCGCGGGATCCTCATCACGATCGCCACCGTCATCGCGGCAGCCGTTGCCGTGTTCGCTTGGATGGGCTGGACCCCCTGGGGCTGACCTTTCGCCGCCAACCCTACAAACACGAAGAGTGACATCTCAGACACGTTTCGCTGATTGAGAGTTCGATCGGGCGCGGTCGCCAGTCACCGTACGCCTCGATGCCTGAACATTGGACCACGATGCGTGACGCTGTGGATAACCCTGTGGACAGGATGTCAAACTGTTGTGTACAACCTAGCTCTTCCTGTGGACACAGGCGGGCGAGTTGACTATCTTGGGCTATGCGACCTCCACCGACGAAAGAGCCCCGGGGCTCTGCCGAAAGGCTAGTTAGTGGAGGTTTCGCATTTCAGTAGTAGTGGACGGTTCCGGCAGCGAACAAGTCATATTCTCTTCTGATCTTCGCCTTAATAAGATCATAGGATCTAGTATCGTTCCGCTCATATTTCCTCGAAACAGCCCACAGGCAGTAGTCTGCTACTTGCAGACAGGCATCGCTTGAGTTGGGCCAGAACGCTAAGACACGAGGAACGCGATAGCTAAGGTTTTGGCGCATGACATCGTCTACCGCAGCCCTAAACAGCGCTCTCCCCTTCTTCGTTCCAATGGCTGAAGTGACCAGGAAGACTGAGTCGCCTTGGCGGAACTCACTTCGCGCCAGCGCTCGCAGGTGATAGAACCACGCGTACTTATAGAAAGTGTGATCACTCGTCCGAAGCTGCGGCTGCGACTTCGACTTCTCCAACAGGGTGACATCGAACCTGAAGGCGTGCCGCGAGATGAGGCCGAAGACCTCGTCTCGGACCGGCTGCTTGTCCTCTGTGGCATGAAAGCAGGAGTCTAGCCCTTGATCTTTCCAAGCCAACTCTCGACGTAGCTGCGCCATATCGGCCGACAGAGCATCGGGTTCATGGTCACGGAGGACGATTGTCCCGACACCGAAATACTTAGTTGCGGACTTGTGCCTCGAAAAGTCGAAGTTACCAGTCTCATCGGCAAAGACGTAAACCGTCGACATCGTTTGAACCCTTGCTTCTCGATCGGATTCATCGACGCTAGCAGGCGTGAGGCACATGCCGCACCTCTGCCTCGGTGGGGATGTCCCCAAACTGTCCCCAGTATGCTGGGTTGACAAAAGTCATAGCCTATGCATCGAGATCAACTTCCTGTTTCACCATGCCGAAATGGGTCGCGAGTGCAGCAAATGTCGGCCCTTGACGACGTGCTGCGCGGTCAACCAAGCGCCGCATAGTCGTCCTGCCAAGTGGCTGGTAACGCACCCAGTCGGGTGCAAGGTCCCGCGCCTCAGCGAGCCAAGCCAGGGCGTCTCGGTCGCGGCGAAGGTCGGCCGCTGCGGCTGCGAGAAGCAGCCGGTGACCAGCCTCCCAGAACGCAGGAACGTCGCCTGCCGTGTCCGGCACTGCGGCTGCCAGGCGGAGCGCCTGTTCGGGGTCGCCCGCCCGTGCCGCGAGCTCGACGCTCTGGAGCGCCGCGACGCGCGGGCCGAAGATTGCGGCTTCCGTAGCCGTGTCGCCTCGTGACCGGATCGCAGCAGCGTGAGCGGCCGCAAGGAGGTCCTCGGCGCGGCTGGCGCTCCCAATGCGCAAAGCGGCGGTTGCGGCGTTGAACAGGAGGTTGCCGAACACACCGGCGCGTACCGGGTCGCGGTCGAGCATGCGCGGTTCAATCGCGGCCGCCGCCTGCGTAGCGACGCGCTCAGCGTCCTCTGCCCGGCCCTGGCGGACCAGCGTCCACGCCAGGTAGCGCAGCGAGATTACGGCCTCGACCTCGGGGGCGTCCGACTCGGCCGCAGCCTCAATCGCCCGAGCAGCAGAGGTGTACGCCAAGTCGTCGAAGCCGAGCCGGCCCGCGATGCCCGCGCCGAGCCGGTACGCGGTCGACAGGACGCGGTGTGCGCCAGCGCGTTCCTCGTCGCAGGTATCGCGGACGCCTCGGCGAGCGTCGGTCAGGACGACAGGCAGCGCGTGCAGCAGCTCGGTGTGTCGCCCATCGACGTACGCCCGCCAGGCCCCATGTGCGCTCGCTGTGAGTTCAGGGAGCGGCAGCAGCTCGCGGGTGTCGGCCAGGTCCTCAAGGCCGGGGATGGACGCGTCCGCAGTGATCACCCGGCGGAGCGGGGCAACGTCAACATCGCGGGAGTGGGGCGCTGGCATCGTGCCGAGCAGGGCATCGACCGGGACGCCGAGCGCGGCCGCCAGCTTTCGGAGGGTGGTGGGGCGGCTGGTCGTCCGAGTGCCTTGCTCGATGCGGGCCACGGTGTCGACACCGACCGAGGCGGCCTCGGCGAGCCCTTCCTGGGAGAAGTCGCGGGCCTTGCGGATGCGCGTCAGATTCTCGGCGAGCGGGTTGTGAGCGGTCATCCGTCCTCCGGCTGTGTGCGCGCGGTAACCAGACTATCGCGCTATGCGCCTGCCGTCTTCGCAGATCAGCAGCTCGCCAGTGTGCGCAGCGTCGAGTGCGACCGCCATCCGCCGGGCGAGGATCGGCTTGAGTCGCGGCGCAGCGGTGTCGAGCGGCAGCAGCGCCACCGACAGGATCTCGGGGTCCGTGATCGGCAGTGCCTTGATCTCGGCCTCGGTGACGAAGCCACCGTCGAAGACGAACGCCATCCCCTCCGGCATCCGCGAGTCGTCGGGGATGTAGTCGATCACCAGCAGGCTTCCGAGCGGTCGGTCAATGCCGACTTCCTCTGAGGTCTCGCGGACGGCGGTACGCCAGGGCGGTTCGCCCTCTTCACAGGCACCACCCGGGATGTCCCAATGCGACTTGTACGACGGCTCGACGAACAGCACGCGGTCGGCCTCGTCCCGGAACAGGACGCCGGCGGACATGCGCTTGCGGTTGAGCGAGCGCACGTAGTCGTCGAACGGGAGCAAGTCCACGAGGCGAGGCTACCGGCGGCAAGCGAAGCCCCGCTGATCTATGCCTTTCACGCCTAGTTCGTAGGCATTGACCAGCCGAAATCATGGTTACTGGCTGTGTTTTGAGTGTCCGTGTTCGACGACAGTTGATCAGGTGACGGCACAATACGGGGGATCGACCGGACGCGATGACCGGCCGACGTTCTGGTGCGGTGCGTCGCTGTTCAACTCGGGTGGTCAGCGGCTCAACGAACTCGATCTCGACACCTACAAGCGTCCGAAGACGCACGCGGACATGACCGACGCCGATTGGGAGCAGGCTGCCACCGCGGTCCGGGCGTTCGAGGTCGAGCGAGGACTTCGATGACCGCGTTGGACGACAGGCCGATGACCGGCACCGACTCGCACCAGGACTTCTGGGAGTGGCATGAGTTCACCGGGGGCGACGGGTGGGCTCACCTGTACCTGCACTCGGAGATGGCCAATCCGCGGCTCGTCATGCTGCTGCCCTGGTGCCTGACGGACGTCCGGTTCCCGCTGGAACACGACCGGCCCAGCATCAGCCGCCGCCGGGTGATCCCGAGGCCGGGTCGGTTGTGCCCGGTTTGCGCGAGCCAGAACGAGCGTCGGCGGATCGGGGTGCCGCGTGCACGCTCGTGATCGCGAGTTGCTCGCCGCGCTGTCGAAGGTGAATTCCAAGATCGGAAGCGTGACGGTCGAGCTGCTGACCCTCCAGCCGAACGACGCAGCCTACGCGGCCGGCTTGCGCACCCTCGGCCGCCAACTGGTCCACATCGGCGTAGCCCTCACCCACCGCGCCGAGGAACTAGACGGCACCGAACTCGACGTCTTGTCCCTGCTCACCGCCCCCGACACTGAAACCCACGACCGAACGGAGCGGTCTGAACCGTGACCGAAGCTGCACTCCGACCAGCCGTCATCGCCCTGGCAGGCGGCCTGCGCGAAGCCCGCACCCAGCGCGGCATCGGCCTGCGCCGGCTCGCCGCCATGGTCGACCTGCACTACGCCGCGCTGTCGAGCTTCGAACTCGCCCAACGCACACCACCGGGCACGACCGTCGCACGCATCCTCGGCGTTCTGCGCTCCCCGAACGAGGTGTGTGACCAGCTGATCGACCTTGCCGACCGGGCCCACGACCGCGACTTCGTGGACCACACCGGGCACAACGACAATCTTCTCCGCACCGCATACCAACAGCGCTCCACCCGCGTGACGGAGTGGTCGCCGTCGCTCATTCCCGAAGCGCTGCAGACCGCCGAGTACGCCCGCGCGCTGCGCGACACTGGCTTGCTCGATCCCGAGGCCGCCGACGTGGGTTGTCTGCTCCGCACCGCACGTCAGCTCGCCCTGCCCGACAAGACCGGCCCGCAGTACACCTTCCTGATCGGCGAGGCCGCCACACGCCCCGACGCCTGCACTCCTGATGTTCTCCGCGACCAGCTCGACCAGCTGCGCACCTGGACGAGAAGGCCTCGGATCGCCGTGCGCATCGTGCCCGCCGCCAGCTGCCCGCCCGGCCTGGTCGAGCCGTTCACCCTCTACGAACGCCGCGCCGGCGCCCTCGCCGTCGCGCTGCGCCGCCACCACGGCGCCGCCCTGTACTCCACTCACCAAGTCGCCTTGACGACCTACGAGCAGACAGCCCAGGCCCTACAACGCCACGCCGCAGACAACACGTGGCCCTAAGTCCCCGGTCGGCGCGTCCTGACCTCCCTCCAAGCGGCGCGTCGGCCGGGCCTCACACCCCCAATTCGCCGAGCACACGTTCCTGCCGAAGCTCTAGCCTGGCCAAGGCACCCCGATAGAGGAGTCTCATGACATCGACGAAGGCCTTCACGTCCGAGCGGACACAAGCCGTCTTCGAGGCAGCGTGTGCCTTCGCCGGCCTGGACGCGACCGACGCGAAGCGAGTCCGGTTCGGGGAGAACGCCATCTACCGCCTGGCTGACAGCTCGGCTGTGGTCCGCGTGGGCCGCTCCATTCCGGCCGCCACGAAGGAAGTGCTCGTTGCCGGCTGGCTCGCGGAGCACCGGTTCCCCGCAGCGACCGTGCTCGACGGCAACGAACAGCCGTTCGTCGAGGACGGGTTACCCGTCACGTTCTGGAACTGTCTGGAAGAGGATGACACACCGATCACGCCGGCCGAGTTCGGGAAACTGCTGCACGACCTGCACGCTCTCCCCCACCCGACGGACTTCCGTCTGCCGGCCTTCTCCCCGATGCCAAAGGTCGAGCCACGCCTTCAAGCCCTGAAGGGCAAGCTGCCCGAGGCCGACCTCGACTTCCTGCGAGACCGACACGAGGAACTCTCTGAGAAGTTCCAGGACCTCGACTTCCCGCTCCCCGCCGGCCCCGTGCACGGCGACGCGCACCCCGGGAACGTCATGCGCTCCCCCGACGGGACGCTGAACCTGATCGACTTCGAGGACTTCGCCTACGGACCGCGCGAGTGGGACGCGGCCGTGCTCTCGGTCCGTCACCAGGCGTTCGGCTGGGCTTCCGAGGCCGAGTACGACTCGTACACGGCGGCCTACGGCTTCGATCCGATCGACTGGCCGGGCTTCCCCGTGCTCAGGGCAACACGAGAGCTGAACATGACCATGTGGCTCTCGCAGACCGTCGACGAGTCCGCCGAGGTCAAAGCCGAGGTCGAGAAGCGGATCAGCGACCTACGCGACGACCAGGCGCCCCGACACTGGAAGGTTTTCTGACGGCAGGTGGATGTTGGCGAAGTCGAGAAATTCCTTTACCAACGGGTCGCCGGCATGTCCGCCCAGCCGTCCGCGGAAGTCGTCGAGATACGAGATCACCCGGAACGATTTCAGCTTCGCCGCGGTCTCGACGACAGACCTGGCCACGTCCAACGCCTCTTCGAGGTTGCCGCCTTGCAGGTGCGACGTGGCCAGCACGGTCCGGCAGAACGAGAGGCTGCGGACGTAGGTCGACTCCGAGGCAGCGATCGACGCGGCCGCGTGGTGGTTCGCCAGCTCGGCGTTCCCGATGTCGCGGAAGCAGTGCGCGAACTCGGCGTGTAGCTCGGCCTCGTCGAAGTAATGGATCCACTCGGGGTCGTTCTCCCGGATGCCCTGGCAGTGCCACCGTTCAGCCGTGAGCAGTGCGGCCGTGACGTCCTCCGCCCTGCCGAGCGACGCAAGCGCCCTGGCTTCCATCGCGTGGAACAGCGCCATCGTGGTCGGAGTGGCGTAGCCGTTCGCTCCCTTGTACGCGGCTCGGGCCAGGTCGACCGCCCGCTGGAAGTGCCCAAGGAAGTTCGCCTGGTGCGACATGCCCGCGAGGATTCGGCCGCACAACGCCTTGTCGCCAGCCGCCTTCGCCAGGCGGAACGCCTGTGTCAGGTACCGCTGCGCGAGGCCGTGCGCACCCGTGTCGTAGGCCGTCCAGCCGGCGAGCCGCGTCAGGGCAGCGACCTCACGGAAGTACTCCCGCCCGATCGGGTCCTGCGGGGACACGTGCCTGATGTTCGGCAAGATCTCCTGGTCGAGGAACGATGCGACGAGCGACTTCGGCCGGCCGCCGCCGTACTTGTAGTCGAAGCTGCTGAACATCGCGGTTGCCTCGCGAACCGCCTCGACGTCCACGACGGTGATCGATCGCGGCTCGGTCGGTGGCAGCGATCCTTCCTCGTCGGACTCGGTCAGCCACCGGATGACCAGGCCGCTCCAGGCCTCCGGTACGACGGACAGCGGGCTGACCCGCTTCGGCGTGCGGAGCTCAAGTTCGGTGATCGCCCCCAGCGCGACCAGGCTGTGAGCGATCTCCTCGGGGTACTCCAGGCCGACGTCATCCGAGGTCGTCTCGGACGCTGAGCCGAAGCCGATCTCTTCAAGGCTGACAGGCCGGCCGAGCAATTCGCCGAGGACGCCGGCGATCAGCTGACAGGTGCGCGCGTGTGGCTTCGTGCCGTCGAGCCAGCGCTTGACCGACACGTGGTCCGCGCTGACCAGCTCGCCGCCGTCTCTCTGGCTGCGTTCGCGCACCCGGCGGGCGAAGCCCTTGTTAGTCGCCCCCGCTTGTCGCATAACCGCAGCTAGAAGTGCGTTCGGCTGCTTCCCCTTGTCGACCACCGGTACCTCCGAAGGTCATTAAAGCACCCCCTGTGCACCCCCCACGTGCAGAAATGCACCCCCGCGTGCACACTGCTGCACCCCCGCCCCTGCGCGGTTTCCTGAATCCATCAGCGACAACGCCGGATCGAAAACCCCGATCCGGACCGGCCTCCAGGCCCGTCGCAGAACGAAAGGAGACCGTGATGGCGAAGAACAACTTCCCGGTTATGAAGAGCGGGGGCGGCCTGGTCGGCAAGGCGATTGGCCTGGTCATCGGACTCGCGATCGTCGTGCTGATCGTCAAGTACCCGGCTGACTCGGCAACGTGGGCCAGCGGAGCCGCACACGGCATCGGCGCGGTGATCGACGGCGTCGTGCAGTTCCTCCGCGCCCTGTTCGGCTAGTTCTCCCCCAGCTTCCGCTCGATCTCGCCGAGACGCTTCCTGATCTCGGCGATGGCCTGCCAGACCCGCTCGTCCCCTGAGGACTCAGGACGAGTCACGGAGTCGCCTTCGGCCGGCTGGGTACGGACGAATGAGCCCTTGCCATGCCGAATCACCACCAGGCCCTCTTCCCTGAGGTGGGCAACGGCGCTCTTGGCCGTGTTCACCGCCACCCCCCAGGACTCGGCCAGTTCCTGGTAGGTCGGCAGCTGCCCCCCGGGGGCGTACTCCCCCGAGAGGATCGCGGCCCGGAGACCGCCGGCTACTTGCAGGAACGGCGCACGTGGGTCGTCCGGGTTCAGGGATGCCATGCCACCAGCGTAGGCCAAGTCAGTTGGCTAAGTCAGTTCTCCCATGTCAGTTGACAGAGTTAATAGACAGGACTTACGTTGGGTTCCGGCCGCCACCGGCCGCTCCCGAGCGGGAGACCTACAAGTCGTTGGAGTTCACACCAATGGATGACCTCATCCCTTTGCCCAGCTACGCCCCGGACGGCCTGACCGAGTCGGACATCGACGCGATGATCGCCGAGTACTTCGTGACGGCTCACGACCAGGAAGCGGCGAGCAACAGCCTGGCGCCGAGCACGGATCGGGCCGCCATGCATCGACACGTCCGGCGCATCAGCCGCCAGAACGTCAACTCGGCCCTTCGGGGCCGGTCGGACAGTCCCGGCGCGGCTGCTTGAAGCCGCCCCGGCCCGGCGCACGGAACCGCCAAGAACCACCCGCCGGACCGGGCTTCTCCCAACCACTTCCAAGCCAGTCAGGAGAACACCCATGGTAGGGCTCGACACGCCCACGAACACCCGAAGCGCGTACCCGCCTTCGGTCGCCGATCTGCTGCCTCGTGTCCGGGAGTTCGCCGCGGACCTGGGCGAGTGCCCTTCGCGAAACCGGATCATGACCGAGTTCAAGGTGGGTGCGCCGAAGGCCCGCGCCGTCCTCGCCGCGCTGAACGAGGACGCCGAGACCAAACCCGCCCGGAAGCTGCACGCGGTGACCGGACCCGCCGAGGCTGAGGAAGCGGCTCCGGCGTCCGAGGTTCCCGACGGACCGACCGCGGACGAATCGGAGCCGCAGGTCAGCGCCGCCGCAGACCCGGGCCCGAGGCCGAAAAAGGCACGGCGGATCAAGTTGTGGCCGGTGCTCCTGCTGGCCCTGCCGGCGTTCGTCGCCGTCTGGAGCGGCTGGGTCGGCCTCGGCAGGCTGACCGGGTTCGGTCCGATCCAGCTCCTGCCGGGGATCTGGGACCACCTGACAATCAACTCGGCGATCACGCTCCCGATCGGGGTCGAGACGTACGCGGCGTTCGCCCTGCGGGTCTGGCTGTCCCCGGCGACCCGGACCCACCGAGTCCGCAGCTTCGCGAAGTGGTCGGCCCTGGGCTCGCTCGTCCTCGGGATGGTCGGCCAGGTCGCCTACCACCTGATGTCCGCCGCGGACGTCGAACGCGCTCCCTGGCCGGTGACCACGCTCGTCTCCTGCCTGCCGGCGGTCGTCCTCGGCTGCGGCGCTGCCCTTGCACACCTCGTCCGCGACACCACCGACCAGGAGGTGAACGACTGATGAGCACCATCAACGAACCGCAGAGCGGCCGCGTGATCGCGTTCCCCAGCACCGCCCCCGTCGAGACCGACCCGTTCGTCATCGACGCCGAGTCCGGCGACGAGGCCGCGGAGCAGTCGCCGACCGTCCCGGTGGACCGCCCGGTCACGGACGGCTCGTCGTGGCTGGACTGCCTCCGCTCGCAGAACCGCCAGGCGATCATCCCCAGCTACCTCAAGTCCACGGCTGACGCGAAGGACGCCGCGAAGTGGGTGGGGAAGCACTACGCGCATAAGGCCGGTTACCACGCGGCCCGGTCACCGCTCTACGCGCTTCGGCTCGCGGTGCGCTCCCCTCGTGGCCTTCTTCTCCTGCTGGCGGCAACCGGCCGGTACGTGACCGACGCCGAGGGGCGTCCGGCCCGTTCGGAGACGGCAACCGCCGACAAGGCCGATCTCTACCTGAAGCTGTCGCAGCAGCGTGACCGGCGAGTTGTGCTCCGGCTGATTCAGCTCGGTCTCGTGTCGACGGTCGGCCTGGTCCTGGTGTTCACGCTGCCGAACGTCCTGCCGGAGTGGGTGATCTGGGCTTGCGGCGCCGTCGCGGTAGCCCTGTTGGGAAGGCTTGGGTCCACACGGGACAACCCGGTGGTGTCGTCTCGTGCCGTTCTGTCCACGCAGGTGCAGAAGCTGACGAGTGACAACGTCGTTCAGGCGTTGTCGGTGCTCGGCATCGCGGGCATCAACCAGGCGCTCGGCAAGAACCCGAACGCGATCGGGTTCACGGCGCCGATCACCCGGGACGGCCCCGGCTGGCGCGCCGACGTCGACCTTCCGCCCGGCGTCACGGTGTCCGAAGTGGTCGAGCGGCGAGCGAAACTCGCGTCCGGCCTCGGCCGCCCGCTCGGGTGTGTCTGGCCAGAGGGCAACGCCGAGGTTCACCCCGGACGGATGGTCCTGTGGGTCGGTGATCAGGACCTGTCCAAGTCGCGGCAGGCAACTTGGCCTCTGCGGAAGCCCGGCACCGTCGACCTGTTCAAGCCTCAGCCGTTCGGCACCGACCAGCGCGGCCGGTGGGTGGACATCACCCTGATGTTCATCTCGATGGTCATCGGCGCGATTCCTCGGATGGGCAAGACGTTCACGCTGCGAGAGCTGCTGCTGATCGCCGCCCTGGACCCGCGGGCCGAGCTGCACTCGTTCGATCTCAAGGGAACCGGTGACCTCTCGCCGCTGGCGCCGGTGTCGCACCGGTACCGCGCCGGCGACGAGCCGGAGGACATCGCGTATGCCGTCGCCGACCTGCGGGCGCTCGCCGACGAGCTGCGGCGGCGCGCGAAGGTGATCCGAGAGCTGCCGAAGGATCTGTGCCCGGAGAACAAGGTCACGCCGGAACTGGCGGACAAGAAGTCGCTCGGCTTGCACCCGATCGTGATCGGCGTCGACGAGTGCCAGAAGTGGTTCGAGCACCCGGAGTACGGCACGGAGATCGAGGAGGTCTGCACCGACCTTGTGAAGCGCGGCCCGGCATTGGGCATCGTCATCATCCTCGCAACCCAGCGGCCGGACGCGAAGAGCATCCCGACCGCGATCAGCGATAACGCGGTGATGCGGTTCTGCCTCAAGGTCACCGGCCAGCAGGCCAACGACATGGTTCTCGGCACCTCGTCGTACCGGAACGGCATCCGGGCCACGACGCTCTCCTTTCGGGACAAGGGCATCGGCTACCTGGCCGGCGAAGGCGACGAGCCGCGTATCACCCGCGGCGTGTACATCGACGGCCCGGACGCCGAGAAGATCGCGGCCCGCGCACGAACAGCACGGCTCGCGGCCGGACGGCTGACCGGCTACGCCGCCGGGCTCGACCTCACGCCCGAGGACGACGAGGACACGAGCACCTTGCTCGCCGACGTGCTGACCGCGATCGGAGACGCCGAGAAGGCATGGTCGGAACGCATCGTCGACCGGCTCGCCGAGCTACGCCCGGCGGTCTACGGCCCGTGGGCCGAACTGCCGACCGGCGCGGCGAAGGCAACCCAGCTCTCCACCGCGCTGAAGCCGCTCGGGATCTCCACCAAGCAGGTGTGGGGCAACGACGTCGACACCGGCAAGGGCGCCAACCGGATGGGCGTCAAGCGCGAATGGATCGCCGACGCGCTGACCGAACGTGATCGGAACCGCAAGAGCGGCTAGCTCCCGCAGGGCTCTAGGTCTAGAGCCTCGTCCCTCTAGACCTAGAGCCCTCCCTAGACCATCACAACACCGCTGATCAGCGCCCTAGCACCTAGAGGCGCGGGCCGAGTGCGGCCAAAAACAGCCCCGGAGGCTCCGTTGAACCCCCTCAGCAACCCAACCATCTTGCTCCTGCCCATTCTCGCGATCGTCACTCTCAGCTACTCCTGGTCGTGCGCGGTCTACCCGTACAAGCCGTGCCGCTCCTGCCGGGGCTTCGGCGCTTTCCGCTCGCCGCTGCTCCGCGCGATCCGGCTCTGCCGCCGGTGCGGCGGCACCGGCCGCACGCTCCGCGCCAGCCGCCGCGCCTACAACGCCTGTCTCCGCGCTCGCCGGTCGTACCGCGATTCCCGCGACCGCGACCGCCGCGACAACAGCCGCTGACTCGCAGCTCAATCGAAAGGCCACCCCATGAAGACCACATTGCTCGACCCCGAGCGTCAGTTCTTGGGCTGTGTAATGCAGGTCCGGCTGACCGGGGCGCGGCGGCTGCTCGCCGGCATGCGCGCCGACGACTTCGGCTCGCCGATCGCCGCCCGCGTCCTCCAACTGGTCATCGAACTGACCGGCGCGGGCCACGCACCGACCCCGGTGGCCGTGATGGACCACGCCCGCGAGAGGACGGTGACCGAGCCGCGGTCCGGCGGCGCGCACCGCCTGCACAGCCTCGGCCTCTGGATCGTCGAGACCTACACCGACGGCCCGATCCTCCCGCCGCCGTACTACGGCGCCTGGCTGAAAGCCGTCGTGCTCAAGAACGCCTACCGCCGCGCCGTCCGGGAGCACGCGGCCCGCCTGGTGCAGGCCGTCGAGGACGACTCGCCGACGGACATCCTCCGCCACCAGCTCGACGACACCGAGCGCCTTGACGACCTGTGGCGGCGCTACCTCGATGCCGCCGGCGACGACGAACCGACCGCCCGCCTGGAGGTGGCCGCCTGATGTCCAGATTCGACGACACCTTGTCCGTGATCGACTTCGTGATCTCCGACGAGCCGGCGCCGAACTGCCAGCTGTGCGGGCGGCCGCGTGGTGACTCGCCGTCCGGCGACTTCTGCTCGGAGAACTGCCAGCGCGTCTGGCGCGGCCGCCACATCGCGGCCAAGCCAGCTGAAGACGGCGGTGCCCAGCCGAATGAGCTGCCGGAGACCGCGCCGGCCAAACCGCTGACGTGGCTCGTCCCGGCGCCGGCCGGGGCCTTTGCGAAGCCGGGACACGAAGTCCTCGACGCGGTCGTGACGTTCGTTTCGCGGTTCTCGGCCTTCGCCAACGAGCACGCGGCACCGACGCTGGCGCTCTGGTACGCCCACACCCACGTTGCCGAGCGGCTCTACGTCACCCCACGCCTGATCCTCGACTCGGCGGAACCGGGGAGCGGCAAGACGCGCGTGTTGGAGGTCGCGCAATACCTCGTGGCCAAGCCGGAGATGACGATCAGCATCACCCCGGCGGCCATCTTCCGGATGCTCGCCGACGGCCCGATGACGTTGCTGTTCGACGAGATCGACGCGGTGTTCAACCCGAAGACGGGCGGGAACAACGAGGATCTGCGCGCGCTGCTGAACGCGGGCTATAAGCGGTCGGCGACGGTGACGCGGTGCGTCGGGGACGCCAAAAGCATGAACGTGACCCGGTTCCCGGTGTACGCGCCGGTTGCTCTCGCGGGGATCGCCGGCGGGATGCCGGACACGATCACCACGCGAGCGATCACCGTGCACATGCGCAAGCGCCGGTTCGACGAAGTGGTTGAGGAGTTCATCGAAGAGGACGTCGAACGGGAGTCGGCGCCGGTGCGCGCCGAGCTGGCGGAGTGGGTCGGGCGCGTCGGTGACGAGGTGAGCCGCGCACGACCGGACCGGCCGGACGGCGTCCGCGACCGGGCCGCCGAGATCTGGCGTCCGCTGCTGGCGATCGCCGACGCAGCCGGCGGGCACTGGCCGGAGACAGCAAGGCGCGCTTGTCGTCATTTCGTGCTCGAAGCGACCGCGCAGCCGGCCTCGATCGGTGTGCGGCTGCTGGCGGATGTCCGGCAGATCTTCACGGTCGAGAACACCGACCGGATGGTCACCGCCGAGCTGATCCGCGAACTGCACGCCATCGAAGACGGACCGTGGACCGACGTACAGGGCAAGCCGCTCGACAGCCGCCGCCTGGCGAAGGAACTCGACCGGTACCTGGTCCGACCGAAGGACCTCAAGGTCAACGGCAAGACGCTCAAGGGCTACCGCATCGACGGCGACGGCGGACTGGCCGACGCCTGGAGCCGCTACCTCCCACCGCCCGAAACGGGCGCGACCTCCGCGACCAGCGCGACCAGCGCGACCCCGCAGGTCAACGACACATCCGGCGTCGCGACGGCGCCGGCCTCGGCCGCGACCTCCGCAACCCGGGTCGCGGACGGTCGCGGTACCCAACAGCCGCTCGCGGCCGTGCTGACCAGGCCGGTCGCGGAGGTCGCGGACGTCGCGCCCACCAAGCCCGACCGCCAGGGGGATCGATGAACGCCGTACCCATGCCGATCGCCGTACCCGAACGGCACCTCTACCGGATCACCGAAGCCATGCGCCTGCTCTCGATGAGCCGCTCGGTCATCTACGAACAGCTCCGCTCCGGACGCCTGCGCTCGGTCAAGCAAGGACGCGCCCGCCTCGTCCCGGCCGTCGCCATCCAGGAATACGTCGAGCTGCTCATGAAGGAAGCGAAGGTCAGCTATGACGAAACGGCGTAGCCGCGGAGACGGCGGCCTTCGCTGGTCGGAAAGCCGCCAGCGCTGGATCGCAGAGATCACGGTCGGCTACACGCCGGCCGGGAAGCGGAAGGTTCGCTCCGCGTACGGCAAGACGAAGACCGAGGCAAAGGACAAGCTCAAGGAGATGCTCCGCGAGCACGACGACGGGTTGCCGCCGGAAGACCGGTCGTTCACGGTGGCTCAGGCGGTGCGCGACTTCCTCGCGCATGGCCTGCCCCGGCGGTCGGCCTCGACCGTCGAGAAGTTGACGATCCTCGCCGACAAGCACATCGTTCCGCTCATCGGGCGCCGCAACGCGCGTGAGCTGACCGCGGACGAGGTCGACACGTGGCTCGCCGGCCGGGCGAAGGTGGTGTCAACGCGGACACTGCAAGAGCTGCTGTCGCTGCTCCGGCGGTCGCTGGCCAGGGCGCAGAAGCGGGAGAAGATCAAGCGCAACGTCGCGCTGCTGTGTGAGGTCCCCGAAGGACGGGCAGGCCGGCCATCGAAGTCGCTGACCTTCGAGCAGGCTGAGGCCGTTCTTGCGGCGGCCGAGTTCACTTCGATGCGTGCCTACATCGTTGTGTCGTTGCTTACTGGAGCACGGACCGAGGAGATGCGAGCGCTCACCTGGTCGCACACCGACTTGGAGGGCAGGCCGGACGCTAACCCGCCGATCCCTCCGCACGTGATGGTGTGGCGGTCGGTGCGGGAAGGCGGCGATACGAAGACAGCGAAGTCGCGCCGCTCGCTCGCGCTTCCACAGCGATGCGTAGACGCCCTACGGGCGCACAGGCAGAAGCAGGCCTTCGCTCGCAGGTTGGCCGGTGACAACTGGGAGGAGTACGACCTGGTGTTCGCGTCCGCGGTCGGTCGTGAACTGGACGCGGCCAACGTTCGCCGCGCGTTTCGACGAGTGCTCGAAAGGGCGAGACTTAACTCCGCCGAGTGGACGCCACGCGAGCTACGACACAGCTTTGTGTCGCTGCTCTCTGACAGCGGGATGGATATCGAGAGGATCTCGCGCCTGGTCGGCCACAACAGCACGACTGTGACGGAGATGGTCTACCGCCACCAGTTGCGGCCGGTGATTCAACATGGCGCCGAAGCAATGGACAGGATATTTACCACCGGGGAAGCCCCGTAGAGAACTCTTCCGTCTGGCCCGGCCAGCGATGGCCGGGCCAGATTTTTTTGACGCGAAGGCCAGACTCAAACCACAGAACAATAGACCACTATGACACATCAGTATTTTTGCGCCGTCATTTTCTAGAGAACCATGCCGACTTTATCCGACTTGTAAAGGACTACAACGGAATCAGTGAATGAAGCTTTGCTCGAAAGCTCTCTACTCATCCTGGGATCACCAATGAAGATCACCTCATCAAACGAGGCGTCACCAAGGCAGTTCACCCCGCCGAACCAAGCACTGCCAGCGAATGTAACCTTCCTGAAAATAAGCGCACTACGAAAGCTCGCACCTTCGAACGAAGCGCGACCGACAAAGATTACATCGGAGAAGTTAGCATCACCAGCAAAGGTAACTGCGGCATCAAATACAGCGGTTCCCGTGAAGATCGCACCTTCGAAGGATGCGGCACGACTGAAGATCGCATCTTTGAACCGAACAGAGTCGGCGAAATTCACGTCACCAAACTCTGTGTCTCCGATGAATCTTGCGTGCTGGAACCAGGCTGGCCCAACAAAGTTCGCGTCGGCAAAATTCGCGCGAGTAAAACTCGCACTAGCAAACCAGGCGCTGCCAGAAAATGTCGCGCCGATGAACCGCGTCTCACCAGCGAAGGCCACGCTACCAAAATGGGCGCTTTTAGCGAAAGTCACCTCGCCGAACCAGGCGTCGCCACGGAAGGTCGCTACGTCGCTGACCTTGCCCTTGCGAGTAAAGGTTGGGCCGGTAGGCGGGATGTCACGGCCACGGGCGTCGGCGAACCAGGCGGACTCGGTGAAGATTGCCCGTTCGAACAGGGCGATCCGGGCGAAAGTCGCGCCTACAAACCAAGCAACGTCTTTGAACGTCACTCCGACGAATCGTGTGTCGCCGGTGAAGGTTGTGTTATTGAACCGGGCGACGCCAGTGAAGGTCGCACCATTGAACCGAGTGGCCCGAACGCGACAGTCCTCCAGGTTGAAATCAATTAGATTGGCGTTGGTGAGATCGAGGTCGACGTCGTCCCAGAACTTTCGGTGATTCAGCGGGTTGACGTGGGCCGCGAGAATTCGCTGTGCCGCGAGCCGGACTTCCCGCTCCTGGGTATGCTTCTGGTGCTCCAGGTCTTGCTCTTCCAGCACTGAACCATCGGCTGCGTGGGAGTCGGATGGTGTATAAGGCATACGCAAATAGGCGCAGATGACGTTTACGATGCTCTGCCGCTGGTCGGGGTTGTTGTGGGCGAGGCGTTCCAGGGCGTAGAGTCCCGCGAGGCGGACCGGTGCTTCGACCGAGCCGAGTTGGTCAGAGGCCTTGGTGAACTGCTCGGTGACATTCTTCTCGGTAGCGTCGATCTCGTTGTGCCATTGCCGCCGTACTGCGAGTAGCAAAGCAAAGATGCCGGTGGTACCGGCACCGATGCCCAACCCCGTCTTGATCGCGTCGACCCGCGCGGCGCCCGTATCTTTGGCCGCCGCAGCCTCACCGAGCAGCCAACTAGTTGCGGCCCACCCCACGACGATCACGACGACTGCCGCGGCAACAACGACCCACCAGCTCATACCCGGCGCTCGACGCTGTGGCGCTCGACTACTGCGTAGCAGCCACGCGCCGATTACCGCGCACACCCCGGCTGCGGCGAGCAAGACCAGCGGCACCGCGCGCGGCCGCGCCCACCGGCCCAGGGCCAACCAGTCGACCCAGCCGAGCAGCACTGTCATCCCAGCCAGGAGTGCCACTCCTCCGAGAACCAGCACCCCGATCGCCGGCTTCCAGGTGAAGCTCGGCTTCCACGTCGTCATGGACGGTCAGTCGCCGAAGAGCGACCTGGTGCTACACCATCCGGCGGAAGAGCGGTCTACCGGGTATCCGCCCGTTATCAGGCGCACCGCTTCTCATGATCGGCTCAGTCGATGAGGAATTGAGGTAGCGGGCTGCCACCAGGGCCTGGGCATACCTAATGTGGGCGGCGCGATGTGCTCTGTGTCCGCCAGGCCTCACAGTCAGGCAGCTAGTCAGGCAGGCAGCAAAAAAGCCCGGTTCACCAGAAGGGTGAACCGGGCTTGACCTGCGTGGGCCTACCAGGACTTGAACCTGGGACCTCTTCGTTATCAGCGAAGCGCTCTAACCGCCTGAGCTATAGGCCCTCGAACGAGGAGAACTTTACAGGACCCCCGAAGGGGCCCTGCAACCGGGTCACTCCCGTTCGGACAGGGTGACCTCGAGGCCGCCCGCGAGGTCTGCCGACACGTTGTAGATGAACGCGCTCACTGTGGCCAGCGCCGACACCAGGACGATGTTGATCGCGCCGAGGATGGCCGCGATGCCGAACACCCGGCCCGCGCTGATCAGCGGTTCCGATGACGCGTTGGCGCCCTCGCCGCCCACCAGGGACGAGTACGTGCCGTTCAGCTTGTCCCAGACGCCCATGCCGTCGAGGACCGTGTACAGGACGCCGACCGCCACCAGCCAGACGAAGAACATCGCTACGCCCAGGACCAGGGACAGCTTCAGCACCGACCACGGGTCGAACCGCTTCACCTGCAGCGAAGCTCGACGCGGGCCGCGGCCCGGGCGGCGCAGGGCGCTCGGGCGGGCCCGCTGCGCCGACGCCGAAGGGACCGCCGCCTGCTCGCCGGCCGGTGGGGTGTCGCCGCTGCCGCCGAACAGGCGGGGGGCCGCGCTTCCGGTCACCACCTGGCGCTCGGCGGCGGCGGGCTGGGTCTCCCCGGCCGGGGGCTCGGCTTTGTACAGCGCCTCGTCCGTGGCCAGCTTGACCGTCGCTTCGGCGTCGCCGTCCTTGTCGACCCGCTGCCACGGCGGACTCGCCGGGGTTCCGTTCGAGCCCGCTGCCTCGGGATTGTCGGATGGTGTCACGAAGAGTCAGTCCTTACCCGTGCCGTGGGGCGCTGTCCGTAGTTGAACTTACTGCTCTGACGGCGCCGTCGTTTCGTCGCCCGTTGCGGGGGCTTCCGGGGCGTCGCCTTCTGCTTCACCATTGGCGACGTCCGAGGGCTCGTCCGCGTTGCGTGCGACGGCAAGAAGAGTGGTTCCTTCGCCGAGATTCATCAGCCGGACCCCCTTCGTCTGCCGTCCCGCCTTGCGCACATCACCCGCCGGCGTGCGGATCACGCCGCCGCTCGAGGTGATCGCGTACAGCTCGTCCTCGGCGTCGACGATGAGCGCACCCACCAGCCTGCCACGTTTCCGGTCGTGCTGAATGGTGAGCACACCCTTGCCGCCGCGGCCCTGGACCGGGTAGTCCTCGATCGCCGTGCGCTTCGAGTACCCGCCGTCGGTGGCCACCAGCAGGAACTTGCCCTCCTTGACCACGCTGATGCCGAGCAGCTCGTCGCCGTCGTTGAAGCGCATGCCCATCACGCCGGACGTCGGGCGGCCCATCGGCCGCAGGGCCTCGTCGGTCGCGTGGAACCGGATGGACTGGCCCTCGGCCGACACCAGCAGCAGGTCGTCCTCGGCCGCGGCGAGCACCGCGCCGACCAGCTCGTCGCCTTCGCGCAGGTTGATGGCGATCAGGCCGCCGGAGCGGTTGGAGTCGAAGTCGGTGAGCTTGGTCTTCTTCACCAGTCCGCGCTTGGTGGCGAGCACCAGGTACGGCGCGACCTCGTAGTTCTTGATTTCGATGACCTGGGCGATCTGCTCGTCCGGCTGGAACGCCATCAGGTTGGCCACGTGCTGGCCGCGCGCGTTGCGGTTGGCCTCGGGCAGGTCGTACGCCTTCGTCCGGTAGACGCGGCCCTTGTTCGTGAAGAACAGGATCCAGTCGTGGGTCGAGCAGACGAAGAAGTGCTGGACGATGTCGTCCTGCTTCAGCGTCGCGCCCTGCACGCCCTTGCCGCCGCGCTTCTGCGAGCGGTACAGATCCGTTTTCGTCCGCTTGGCGTACCCCGTGCGGGTGATGGTGACGACGACGTCCTCGACCGCGATGAGTTCCTCGTCGGTGACGTCGCCGCTGAAGCCGATGATCTTCGTGCGCCGGTCGTCGCCGTACTTGTCGACGATCGCCATCAGCTCGTCGCGGATGATCGCGCGCTGCCGTTCCGGCTTCTCGAGGATGTCCTTGAGGTCGGCGATCTCCAGCTCGATCTCGGCCAGCTGGTCGATGATCCGCTGCCGCTCCAGGGCGGCGAGGCGGCGCAGCTGCATGTCGAGGATCGCGGTGGCCTGGATCTCGTCGACGTCCAGCAGCTCCATCAGGGCCGGCCGGGCCTCGTCCGCCGAGGGCGACCGCCGGATCAGGGCGATCACCTCGTCGAGCATGTCCAGCGCCTTGACGTAACCACGCAGGATGTGGGCTCGCTCTTCGGCCTTCTTCAGGCGGAACTTGGTCCGCCGGACGATGACCTCGACCTGGTGCTTCACGTAGTGCCGGATGATCTGGTCGAGCCGCAGCGTGCGCGGCACGCCGTCGACCAGCGCCAGCATGTTGACGCCGAAGTTCTGCTGCAGCTGGGTGTGCTTGAACAGGTTGTTCAGCACGACCTTCGCGACCGCGTCCCGCTTGATCGTGACGACGATCCGCATGCCGGAGCGGCTGTTGGACTCGTCGGCGATGTCCGCGATGCCGGTGAGCTTGCCGTCGCGGACCAGGTTCGCGATGTTCTCGACCAGGTTGTCCGGGTTGACCTGGTACGGCAGCTCGGACACGACCAGGATCGTGCGGCCCTTCGCGTCCTCTTCGACCTCGACGACCGCGCGCATCCGGACCGAGCCGCGGCCGGTGCGGTAGGCGTCTTCGATGCCGGACGTGCCGAGGATCATCGCCTTGGTCGGGAAGTCCGGGCCCTTGATCCGGACCAGCAGCGCGGCGAGCAGCTCGTCGTCGGTCGCCTCGGGGTTCTCCAGCGCCCAGACGACGCCCTCGGAAACCTCGCGCAGGTTGTGCGGCGGGATGTTCGTCGCCATCCCGACCGCGATCCCGGAACCGCCGTTGACCAGCAGGTTCGGGAAGCGCGACGGCAGGACGTCGGGCTCCTGCGTGCGGCCGTCGTAGTTGTCGGAGAAGTCGACGGTGTCTTCTTCGATGTCGGCCAGCATCTGCATGGCCAGCGGCGCGAGCCGGGACTCGGTGTACCGCATGGCGGCCGCGGGGTCGTTGCCCGGCGAGCCGAAGTTGCCCTGCCCGTCGATCAGCGGGTACCGCATCGACCACGGCTGGGCGAGCCGGACCAGTGCGTCGTAGATCGCCGAGTCACCGTGCGGGTGGTAGTTGCCCATGACGTCGCCGACGACGCGCGAGCACTTGTTGTACCCGCGGTCCGGCCGGAAGCCGGAGTCGAACATCGAGTACAGGACCCGCCGGTGCACCGGCTTGAGCCCGTCCCGCACGTCCGGCAGCGCGCGCGACACGATCACGCTCATCGCGTAGTCGATGTAGGAGCGCTGCATCTCCTGCTGGATGTCGACCGGTTCGATCCGGTCGTGGTCCGGAGCGGGCGGCAGAGTTTCCGTCATGAGGTCCTTCTCTGGTGCGGAGGCCTAGCGGGGGCGAGGAACGGGGACGCCTACACGTCCAAGAAGCGCACGTCCTTGGCGTTGCGCGTGATGAACGAGCGGCGGGCCTCGACGTCCTCGCCCATCAGGACCGAGAACAGGTCGTCGGCCTGGGCGGCGTCGTCGAGGGTGACTCGACCCAGCAGCCGGTTGGCCGGGTCCATCGTGGTCTCCCACAGCTCTTCGGCGTTCATCTCGCCGAGACCCTTGTAGCGCTGGATCGCGTCGTCCTTCGGGAGCCGCTTGCCGGCCTCGACGCCCGCCCGGATGACGGCGTCGCGCTCGCGGTCGGAGTACGCGTACTCCGGCTCGGCCCGCGGCCACTTGATCTTGTACAGCGGCGGCCGCGACAGGAAGACGTGGCCGTGCTCGATCAGCGGGGTCATGAACCGGAACAGCAGGGTGAGCAGCAGCGTGGTGATGTGCTGGCCGTCGACGTCGGCGTCGGCCATCAGCACGATCTTGTGGTAGCGCAGCTTCGACAGGTCGAACTCGTCGTGGATGCCGGTGCCCAGCGCGGTGATCAGCGACTGGACCTCGGTGTTCTTGAGGACGCGGTCGATGCGGGCCTTCTCGACGTTGATGATCTTGCCACGGATCGGCAGGATCGCCTGGTACATCGAGTCCCGGCCCTCCTTGGCCGAGCCGCCGGCCGAGTCACCCTCGACGATGTAGAGCTCGCACTCCTCCGGCTTGGTGGAGCGGCAGTCCTTGAGCTTGCCGGGCAGGCCGCCGATGTCGAGCGCGCCCTTGCGGCGGACCAGGTCACGCGCCTTGCGCGCGGCCATCCGGGCCTGCGCCGAGGAGATCGACTTGTTGATGATCGTCTTAGCCTCGGTGGGGTTGCGCTCGAACCAGTCCGCCAGCCACTCGTTCGACGTCTGCTGCACGAACGTCTTGGCCTCGCTGTTGCCCAGCTTGGTCTTGGTCTGGCCCTCGAACTGCGGCTCGGACAGCTTGATCGAAACGATCGCGGCGAGACCCTCGCGCACGTCGTCACCGGTCAGGTTGGTGTCCTTCTCCTTGAGCAGCTTCTTGTCGCGCGCGTACGTGTTGACGACACGGGTCAGCGCGGCGCGGAAGCCCTCTTCGTGGGTGCCGCCCTCGTGGGTGTTGATCGTGTTGGCGAACGTGTAGACCGACGGCGTGAAGCCGTTGTTCCACTGCATGGCGACCTCGACCTCGAGGCCGGTGCCCTTGGCCTCGAAGGAGATCACGCTGGAGTGGATCGGGTCCTTGCTGCCGTTGATGTGCTTGACGAAGTCCTCGAGCCCACCCGGGTAGCAGTAGGTCTTTTCCTTGATCCGGGCGACCTTGCCCTCGGCGTCCGCCTCGGTCTCCTCGTCGGCGACGCGCTCGTCGCGCAGGGACAGCGTCAGTCCCTTGTTGAGGAACGCCATCTCCTGGAGCCGGCGCGAGATGTTCTCGAAGTTGTAGGTCGTGGTCTCGAAGATGCCCGAATCGGCCCAGAAGGTGATCGTGGTGCCGGTTTCCGACGCCGGCCCGAGGTCCTCGAGCGGGCCCGGCACCTGGTTCGTGTACTCCTGGCGCCAGCTGCGGCCGCCGTACTTGATTTCGGCGAGCAGCTTCGTCGACAGCGCGTTCACCACGGAGACGCCGACGCCGTGCAGGCCGCCGGACACGGCGTAGGAGTCGCTGTCGAACTTGCCGCCCGCGTGGAGCACGGTGAGCACGACCTCGAGGGTCGGCTTCTTCTCCTTGGGGTGCATGTCGACCGGGATGCCGCGGCCGTCGTCGACGACGCGCACCCCACCGTCGGCGAGGAGGGTGACCTCGACCTTGGTGGCGTGCCCGGCCATCGCCTCGTCGACGGAGTTGTCGACGACCTCCTGGACGAGGTGGTGCAGCCCGCGTTCACCGGTGGAACCGATGTACATGCCGGGGCGCTTGCGGACCGCTTCGAGGCCTTCGAGCACCGTGATCGACGACGCGTTGTACTCGTGCTTGTTCTCGGTCACCGGCGTTGATTCTCCTCGTCTCGCCCGAGCGGACACTCGCTCCCGCTCAGTGTACTTGGCCGCGTCCGCTGACATGCGGCAAGGACACCCCTGAACGCCTCACAGACGGACGAAATCGGTTCGAGCCGAGTCTTGACGTAGTTCGAGAGGTCTGAATGCGTTCTCGGCGCATTCAACCGAGCATCACGCAACCCAGGTCAGCCGTACGTGTCACGGGGGCCGCGACCCGACACGTGGCGGGGCCCTTTCCGCCAGCTCGGGGCGGTCGGACCCTGGATCCGCATCCGCTTGACGACGCCGTTGCCGACCCCCGCCGCGATCTTGGCCAGCAGTTTTCCCTGCAGCAACCGCAGCTGGGTGGCCCACGCCGTCGAGCTGGCGCGGACGGTGAGCTCGCCGTCCTTGAGCGCGACCGGCTGCGCGTGCTCGGCGACGTCTTCGCCGACCAGCCGCCCCCACTGCGCGAAGACGCGGGCGCTCGTGACGCTCTCGTTCCAGCCGCGGTCCTTGACCAGCCGGGAGACGAGCCGGCCGAGCGGCTGCGGGTCGCGCGCGTCCGCACCCGGCCCCGACCAGCGGCGGCGCCGGGGGTTCTGCCCTGCGCCGACGACGGGGCGCCGGCGGCCGGGCGGGACCCCTCGCTCCTTGGCTTTGGCCTTCGCGGCCTCGAGCGCGGCGTGCGCCAAGTCGCGGCCGGTCGTCGGCGCCCCGTTCGGAGCAGCGTCGTTCTCACTCTCGGTGTTCGGCGAACGCTTCTCGGCCGGACTACCCCCCGAGCGAGGGGCGTCAAGCGGCCGTTTCGGCGGTTTGGTCACGCGGGGCGATAACTCGGCCACGGGTTTATCCACACTGTCCACAGGTTTGTCCCCAGATCGGTGGGTAACCGCTGTGTCGGCGATCACAGGGGGTGTCCGGTTCGATCTTGCCGACCCCCGTCCGCCCTGCTCAGCCACGCGAGATCTCCCCATCCGCCACCACGAACCGGTGGCCGGTCAGCTCCCTGGGTACGTCTTCGTCGACCGCGGCGGTCACCAGCACCTGTTCGGCACCCGTGGCCACCTCGGCGAGCCGGGCCCGGCGCTTGCGGTCCAGCTCGGCGAACACGTCGTCGAGCAGCAGCACCGGCTCGCCCGCCTCCGCGCGCAGCAGCTCATAACTGCCGAGCCGGAGGGCGAGCGCGAACGACCACGACTCGCCGTGACTGGCGTAGCCCTTGGCCGGCGCCTCGCCCAGGATCAGCTCCAGCTCGTCGCGGTGCGGGCCGACCAGGCTGATCCCGCGCTCGAGCTCGGCCTTCCTGGCCTCTCCGAGCGCCTTCAGCAAGACGTCTTTGAGGACACCGGGTTGCGCGCGTTCGCTATCCGGTACGCCATACGTCTCCGGCATGGCCGCACCCAGCGACGACCGGTAGGAGATAATCGCCGGGCGAGAGTCCGGCGCCACCCCCATGTACGCCGAAGCCGCGTACGGCGCGAGGTCGGCGACGAGGTTCAGGCGCGCGGCCAGCAGTTCGGCACCCGTCACCGCGAGGTGGTCGTCCCAGACCTCGAGCGTTGACAGCGCGTACGGGTCTTCACGACCGGTGCGTCGCTTGCCCGCCGTTTTCAGGAGGGCGTTTCGCTGCTTCAGCACCTTCTCGTAGTCCGCACGGACCCCGGCGTACCGCGGCGCGCGCAGCACCAGCAGCTCGTCGAGGAAGCGGCGCCGCTCACCCGGATCACCCCGCACGAGCGCGAGGTCCTCCGGGGAGAACAGCACCGTGCGCAGGATCCCGAGCACGTCGCGCAGTCGGCCGACCGCACCGCGGTTGACCCGGGCGCGGTTCGCCCGGCCGGCGGTGATCTCGAGCTCGACGGTCAGCTCGCGGTCTTCGTTGACCACCGCGACCCGCACCAGCGCGCGCTCGCAGCCGTGCCGGATCAGCGGCGCGTCCGTCGCGACGCGGTGCGAGCCCAGCGTCGCGACGTACCCGATCGCCTCCAGCAGGTTGGTCTTGCCGCGGCCGTTCTGGCCGACCAGCACGGTCGGCCCCGGTTCGAGGGCGAGATCGGCCTGTGGCCAGGAGCGGAAATCGGTGACCTGCAGGTGCCGCAGATACACCAGAGACTCCCTACCCGCCGATCTTCTTCACGGCGTGCCCGCCGAACTGGTTGCGCAGTGCGGCAACCGCGCGCATCGCAGCCGAGTGCTCCTGCCGCGAGGCGAACCTCGCGAACAGCGCGGCCGAGATGACCGGCGCCGGCACCGCGTTGTTGATCGCCTCTTCCAGCGTCCAGCGGCCCTCGCCCGAGTCCTCGACGTAGCCCTCGAGGTCGTCGAGCTCCGGGTCTTCGTCGAGCGCGCGCACGAGCAGGTCGAGCAGCCAGGACCGGACGACCGTGCCGCGCTGCCAGCCCTTGATGACGGCGGGCACGTCGTTGACGACCTTGGCCGCCTCGAGCAGCTCGAAGCCCTCGGCGAAGGCCTGCATCATGCCGTACTCGATGCCGTTGTGGATCATCTTCGCGTAGTGGCCCGCGCCGACGTCGCCCGCGTGCGAGAAGCCCTCTTCGCGCGGACCCTCCGGACGCAGCGCGTCGAAGATCGGCATCGCCCGCTCGACGTCGGCGGCCGCGCCGCCGACCATCAGGCCGTAGCCGTTGTCCTTGCCCCACACGCCGCCGGACACGCCGCAGTCCAGGTACCCGATGTTCTTGGTCGCCAGCAGATCGGCGTTCAGCTTGTCGTCGGTGTACTTGGAGTTGCCGCCGTCGATCACCATATCGCCTTCGGCGAGCAGGTTGCCCAGCTCGGTGATGGTCTGCCGGGTCGGCTCGCCGGCCGGCACCATGATCCATACGATCCGCGGAGCGTCCAGTTTGGACACGAGGTCTTCGAGCGAGGTCGTGTCGCTGACGTCCGGGTTGCGGTCGTAGCCGACCACTTCGTGACCGGCCGCGCGCAGCCGCTCACGCATGTTGAAGCCCATCTTGCCCAGGCCGATCAGACCGAGCTGCACCATGAGATCCCCTTACGTACGAACAAAAGCGGGTCAGCCCGGGAGGCGGACCGGCATCAGGAGGTAGAGGTAACCGGGGACGACGTTGCCCTCGGCGTCGGCGGGCTTGATGAGCGCGGGCCGGTTCGGCGTGGTGAACGTCAGCTCGGCCCGGTCGCTGTGCAACGCGCCCAGGCCGTCCACGAGGTAACCGGGATTGAACGCGATGGTCACCGGCTCACCTTCGTACTCGACCTGCAGCTCTTCTTCGGCGCTGCCCTCGTCGTCGCCGCCCGCGGACAACCGCAGCGTGTTGTCCCCGAACTCCAGTCGTACCTGAGTCCCCCGCTCCGCCACCAGCGAAACGCGCTTGATGGACTCGGTGAGAGCGGACACGTCGATGACCGCGCGTGAGCTGTGCGACGCGGGCAGCAACTGGCGGTACGGCGGGAACTCGGCGTCGAGCAGGCGGGTCGTCGTGTAGCGCCCGGAGCCGGACAGCCCGAGCAGGCCTTCGCCGCTGGCGAGCGCGAGGCGGATCGTGGCGCCGCTCGCGCCGAGCGTCTTGGCCGCTTCGGCGAGGGTGCGCGCCGGGACGAGCACCGCGGCGTCGGCCAGTCCCTCGGCCGGCTGCCAGGTGAACTCGCGCATGGCGAGCCGGAACCGGTCGGTCGCGACCAGGGTCAGCGAGCTGCCGGAGATCTCGAGCCGCATGCCGGTCAGCATCGGCAGCGTGTCGTCCTTGCCCGCGGCGACGACGACCTGGGTGACGGCCTGGCCGAACGCGTCGCCGGCGAGCTCGCCCGCGAAGGCGGGCTGGGACGGCAGCTGCGGGTAGTCCTCGACCGGCATGGTCGGCAGGGAGAACCGCGCGCTGCCGCACGTGATGGTGGCCCGCGAGCCGTCCACGGAGATCTCGACCGGCTGCGCGGGCAGCGCCTTGGTGATGTCGGCGAGGAGGCGCCCGGACACGAGCAGGCGGCCGCCGTCGGCGATCGTCGCCGGGACCCCGACCGTGGCGGAGACTTCGTAGTCGAAGCCGGAGACCGTCAGCGCATCGGTTTCGCCGTCCGAACCGGCGTCGAGGAGGACACCGCCCAGCACCGGCACCGGAGGCCGGGACGGGAGGCTTCTGGCCACCCACGCGACGGCGTCGGCGAGCCCGTCACGCTCGACGCGGATCTTCATGCGCCCATCCTTTCGACGATCGAACCCACTGCGGGCTCGGACCAGGCCTCGTTCTCGCTGGACAGGGACCGGCTGCCCCCTCCGGCCGGTCCGCCCTCCGCATGAGCGGCCGGAGCGTGGACCAGGTGCAGGCATCCACGTTAGGCCGTCACGGGCCCTGCCGTCACTTCGGCCTCCCCTTGACTTTGTCGACTTGACGACACGATCTCGCGGCTGTCCCCAACTTCGTCCTCCGCCTGTTTTTATCTTTTTCTCTCTAAGAAGAGATTTAAAGGCAGTAACAGTAGTAAGTGCTGTGGATTGTGTGGATTGAGCTCGTTCGCGCAGGTCGGACGGCCTGCGGGGCTGTGGAGAACCATGGTGGCAACCCTGTGGGCAACTCGGGGCGTCCGTGGATGGTTTCGGCCACCCCCCGATTCGTCCACAGATCGGCCCAGTTGTCCCCACGGTTGTCCCCAGGTGTGGGGCGATCTGTACCCAGGGTCTGGGGGTGCGCAGAGGGCCTGAACCGCTCTTCCGAGTGATCGGCTCCTCCTGTGCACAGCATGTGGGCAACCTGTGGAATCAGCGTGGACAAGGGTGTGGACACCCTGTGGATGGCCTGTGGGCGGGGTGTGGACGGATTCCAGGTCGCCGCTGGTGGGGGATCCGTTGGCGCTGTGGGCAATCTGCCCACACGGTGGGGAAAACCCCTTGTGTACAAACAATTTTGACGAGTTTGCGAAGCACGCGTACACGGCTTCGCTGCTTCGCGGGCGTACGCGCGCTTCACGGTCCTAGGTGGACACGCGAAAACGGCTTCGGGGCGCCCATCCGATGTGGACGCCCCGAAGCCGTTGTGAGATAAGGAAGAGCTACTACTGGCGGGCGCGTTGCTTTATGCGCGACGTCAGCTCCTGCACCTGGTCGTAGATCCGCCGGCGCTCGGCCATCTCCTTGCGGATCTTCTTGTCCGCGTGCATGACCGTCGTGTGGTCGCGGCCGCCGAACGTCTGCCCGATCTTCGGCAGCGACATGTCGGTCAGCTCGCGGCAGAGGTACATCGCGATCTGGCGGGCCGTGGCGAGCGCTTTCGTCTTGCCGGGGCCGCACAGGTCGTCGAGCGTCACGTCGAAGAACTCCGACGTGACGCCCATGATGGTCGGCGCCGTGATCTCCGGCGCGTGCGAGTCGGGGATCAGGTCGCGCAGCACGATCTCGGCGAGCGCGCTGTCGACCGGCTGCTGGTTCAGCGACGCGAACGCCGTGACGCGGATCAGCGCGCCTTCGAGCTCGCGGATGTTCGCCTCGACGCGCGAGGCGATGAACTCGAGGACCTCGCCCGGTACCGCCAGCCTGTCCTGCGCCGCCTTCTTGCGAAGGATCGCGATGCGCGTCTCGAGCTCGGGCGGCTGGATGTCGGTGATCAGACCCCACTCGAACCGCGTCCGCAGCCGGTCCTCCAGCGTCTCGAGGCGCTTCGGCGGGCGGTCGGAGCTGACGACGATCTGCTTGTTCGCGTTGTGGAGGGTGTTGAAGGTGTGGAAGAACTCTTCCTGCGTCCCTTCCTTGCCCTCCAGGAACTGGATGTCGTCGACGAGCAGGATGTCGATGTCGCGGTAGCGGCGCTGGAAGGCGACCTTGCGGTCGTCGCGCAGCGAGTTGATGAAGTCGTTCGTGAACTCTTCGGTCGAGACGTACCGGACGCGCATGCCCGGGAAGAGCCGTTGCGCGTAGTGGCCGACCGCGTGCAGGAGGTGCGTCTTGCCGAGCCCGGACTCGCCCCAGATGAACAGCGGGTTGTACGCGCGGGCGGGCGCTTCGGCGACGGCGACCGCGGCCGCGTGCGCGAAGCGGTTGGACGCGCCGATGACGAACGTGTCGAAGGTGTACTTCTCGTTCAGCTTCGTCTTCGACGTCTGCGGCTGCGCCGGCGCGGTGTACGGCTGGCCGGCGATCGGCTGGCCGGAGAACGTCGGCCAGATCTCGTGGACCGCGGCGAGCGCCTCGCCCTCTTCGTCGACTTCCTCGTCGGTGTCGTCGCCGTCGTCCGGCTTCGACGCGACGGCTTGGTGCGGCGGCATCGGCGGCGCGGGGTCGGCGGGCCGCGTCGGCGGCATCATCGGCGCGCCGTTGCCCGGCATCGGCGCGGCGGTTTCGGGACTTCCGCCGTTTTCCACTCGGCCGGGTGACGGCACGTAGCGGGGCGCGGGCGCGGGAGCGACGGCCTCGGCGCTGTCGACCTTCACCGCGAGCGAGATGGCGCGGCCGAGCCGCCGGGAGAGCGCGTCGGTGATCGCGCCGCGCAGCCCGCGTTCGATCGCTTCCTTCGCGAAATCGCTGGGCGCGGCCAGGAGCGCCGTGCCGTCGAGCAGGCCGATGGGACGGGTCACCCGCATCCAGGCGCGCTGCTGGGGGGACAGGGTCCCGTCGGACAGTTCGCGTACCACCTGTTCCCAGATGACGCCCAGATTGTGCTGGTGATCCGACACCTGTCTGGCTCCCCTCCCCTCGTCGGCGTGGACGGCCGAACCGGCCCCGGAACGCCCGGTCACTCCACCCGGCGATCACAGGGAACCTGTCCGCGCACCGGCACAGCGAATATCCACATAGTTGTCCACAGCTGTGCACTAATGTACGGCGACCCGCGGGCCCGCCACCTGCGGGCTCGTCGTACGCCGGTGGGCACTCCACCACCGGATACTCGTGCACCTCGACCGGTGACCCGAGAGGGGCACGCTAACAAGCCCCGCTCCTGGCCACAAGGCATCCTGGGCGGCCAGCATTTCACGGTGCGCGGCCGGTGGCCATTCGGTGTCACGGCGTCGACGTCGACGCGCCCGGCGACCGGTCGCGTACCGTGGCCGAGGGGGTGCTTACCGACCGTCCGACGGGGGTGCGTACCCTCGTAAGGTCTCCCGTATACGACGGGTGCGTTTCGCGTGCCCACGTTGTCGTTGCTCGTCGTGACGAGACCACACGTTGGTAGGAGACACCAGAGACTGCCGTGCGCCCGCACGACACGCCAGGCGGGGGGAAGGAATTGTTCCCGCCCGACGCGACACACAGGAGAAGCAGTGAGCAAGGGTAAGCGCACCTTCCAGCCGAACAACCGCCGCCGCGCGAAGACCCACGGGTTCCGCCTGCGTATGCGGACCCGCGCCGGCCGGGGCATCCTGGCGGCCCGCCGTCGCAAGGGCCGCGCTGAGCTGTCCGCCTGATCGCACCCGATCGAGGCGCGCCGTGCTGCCGGCTGCCGCACGCCTGCGGCGGAGTGAGGATTTCCGCGTGGTTCTCCGTCGCGGGTCCAAGGCAGGCAGGCGCCGCCTCGTCGTCCACGCGCTGACCACGGACCCGTCCGCGGCCGCCGACGCTCTGCAGTCGGCGGCCAGGGCGGGTTTTGTGGTGAGCAAGGCCGTCGGCAACTCGGTGGTCCGCCACCGCGTCAGCCGGCGATTGCGTCATCTCGTTTCGGCCCGGCTCGGAACACTGCCCGCCGGCACTGCGTTGGTCGTACGGGCATTGCCGCCGTCGTCGACCGCGTCCAGCGCCGAGCTCGGGTCCGATCTCGACGCCGCGTTGCGTCGGCTGGGGCTTCTGTCGTCGCGCCGTCCGGCCGGGGATGTCCCCCGCCCGACGCGTCCCGCGGACGCGGCCCCCGACCACGGATCAGCGGTGTGACCGGCATGCGAGCCACCCCCGAGCACGACCACGACGTGGAGCCCGAGCCCCCGAGGCCGGGTCCCGTCGCCTGGGTCCTGCTGCTCCCCATCAAGCTCTACCGCAAGGCGATTTCGCCCTTCCTCCCACCGGCTTGCCGGTTCTACCCGAGCTGCAGCGCGTACGCAGTCGAAGCCCTCACCCGGCACGGCGCCGGCCGCGGCTCCTACCTCGCGCTGCGCCGGCTGCTGCGCTGCGGCCCCTGGACGCCACCCGGCCGCGACCCCGTGCCCGACACGTTCTCGTGGCGCCACCGCAGACCCGAAACACCGATCGAGGAGTAGCAGCAGTGCTCGATTTCATCTACTACCCCGTGTCCTTCATCCTCTGGTGTTGGCACAAGGTCTTCGGACTGGTCTTCGGGGAAGCCTCGGCAATCGCGTGGATCCTCGGCATCATCTTCCTGACGTTCACCGTGCGCGGCATCATGTTCAAGCCGTTCGTGAACCAGGTCCGGTCGATGAAGAAGATGCAGGACTTCGCGCCGGAGATGAAGAAGATCCAGAAGAAGTACGCGAGCGACCGGCAGCGCCAGGCCGCGGAGATGCAGAAGCTCCAGAAGGAGCACGGCGTCAACCCGCTGGGCAGCTGCCTGCCGATGCTGCTGCAGATCCCGGTGTTCATCGGCCTGAACCACGTCCTCCGCGCCTTCACGATGCCGCCGCCCGGCGGGGGCCCGAAGACCGAGAACTACTTCTTCACCCAGCACGACGTCCAGTCCTACGTCAACGCGAAGCTCTTCGGCGTCAACCTCGGTGAGGCCGTCTACAACGGTGTCGGCGTCGTCAGCGGCGGGGCCGCGAACGTCGGCTTCCAGTGGGGCGTCCTCCCGGTCGCGCTGCCGCTGATGATCGTCGCGTCCATCGCCACGCACCTCACCGCGCGGCACTCGGTGGCCCGCCAGAACGCCGCGTCGGCCACCCCGCAGACCGCGATCATGAACAAGCTGACGATGTACATCTTCCCGCTCGGTGTCCTCGTCTTCGGTGCGCTGTTCCCGCTCGGTCTCCTCTTCTACTGGCTGGCGAACAACGGCTGGACCCTGATGCAGCAGCGCCTCGTCTACACGAAGATCGACAAGGAAGAAGCGGCCCGCAAGGCGGAGGCCGCGGAGAAGCGCGCGACGCTCGGCCCGAAGCCGGGTCAGAAGCCGACCGCGCCGAAGGTCGGGCAGAAGCCGGTCCAGCAGAAGAAGAACCAGCCCGCCCAGACCGGCTCGCAGAAGAAGGTCGCCAAGGCGGGCTCGGCCCACGGCTTCGCCCAGCTCACGCCCGCGGAGGCCGCCGCCAAGGCGGCGGAGGCCGCGAAGGCGGACGGCGCGACGGCGGCGGATCAGCTCCCGGCCGACACCAACGGCCAGAACGGTTCGAAGGACAACGGCACCGACGTGCCGGGCCTTCTCAAAGACTCGACCAGGAAGTCGGGCCGGAAGCGCCGCTGAGGCGCGACCGGTCCGGAGAGGAGACGAATGATGTCGGAGACGATCGACACGATCGACGCCGATCAGGACGACGTGGCCCCGGCCGACGACGAGGCGGGCGAGCAGAAGGCGGGAGGTGGCGACGACGACATCCTCGTGCGGGAGGGTGACATCGCCGGCGACTACCTCGAGCGGCTGCTGGACCTGCTCGACTACGACGGTGACATCGACCTGGACGTGGAAGCCGGCCGCGCGATCGTGAGCATCGACGGCGGCGAGGACCTCGAGAAGCTCGTCGGCCCGCGCGGCACGGTGCTCGAGGCGCTGCAGGAACTGACCCGCCTGGCGGTCCAGCAGGAGACGGGCTCCCGCAGCCGCCTGATGCTGGACATCGCGGGCTGGCGCGCGGACCGCCGCGAGGAGCTGCGCGAGCTCGGCCGTTCGACGGCGGAGTCGGTCCTGAAGAGTGGCGAGCGGGTGCGGCTGCAGCCGATGAGCCCGTTCGAGCGCAAGGTCGTCCACGACGCGGTGGCGACGGTCTCGGGGGTCATGAGCGAGAGCGAGGGCGAGGATCCCAAGCGTCGCGTGGTGATCTTCCCGGAGTCCTGAGCTTCGGTGCTCGAAGCGGCCCCACCCGACTGGTTCGGGTGGGGCCGCTTCTTTGTGTGCTAGGTGTGGCTCATGCGTCCCGCGCGCGGCAGTGCCCGCGCGGGACGGCGTGGGTGGCGGCGGGAACGTCGGCTGACGATCGCTCGCGGATCGTGGGGCCGGGCAGCGGCTCGCGGGTCCACGCGATCGAGTACGGGTGGCTCGAGGCGATGTGGACGGTCCGGCTGTTCGCGTACCGGTTCCCGGCATCGGCGTTCGAGCCGTTCGGCGAGCACCGCCACGCGATGGTGGCGGTGACCCCGGCGGCGCCGCTCGGCCCGCCGGAGCCGGTCGGTGATCTGCTGGCGTTGCACGCGTCGGCGGGGATCCAGCTGCGGGTGCTGGCGAACCTCTGGGACTTCGTCGACGCGGCCGCGGCGAGCTCGTCGGGCTCAGCGGCATCCGGCTGGGGAACGCGGCGCCTCGGCGGAGCGAATTGCACGCGTGATGTTTCACGTGGAACGGTCACAGCCGCCGCCGGCTGAGTGGAGTTGTCCACATCTGCGGTCTGTCGGCTCGTTTTCGGAGCGCCATCGGGGACAATCGAACGAGCACGGTTTCACGTGAAACCGGCGGACGAGGAGTAGACGGAGTGAGCTTGGAGCAAGCCGCGGGGGCGGTGCGGGCCGCGGCGGAGCGAGTGTTCGGTGAGCACGTCGACCAAGCGGCCGGGTACGTCGAACTCCTGGAGCGCCACGGCGTTGAACGTGGGCTGATCGGTCCCCGGGAAGTCGAGCGGCTGTGGGAACGGCACGTGCTCAACTCGGCGGTGATCGGCGAGCAGATGCCCGAGGGTGCCCGCGTCGTCGACGTCGGGTCGGGGGCCGGGCTTCCGGGTGTACCGCTGGCGATCGCGCGACCGGACCTCGATATCGTCTTGCTCGAACCGATGGCCCGCCGGGTGGACTGGCTGGCCGAGGTGGCCGAGAAGCTGGAACTCCCGATCACCGTCGTCCGTGGACGCGCGGAGGAGGGGCCTGTGCGTGAGCAGCTCGGTGGCGCCGACATCGTCACCGCTCGCGCGGTCGCCCCGCTCGCTCGTCTCGCGGACTGGTGCTTGCCGCTGGTCCGTCCCGATGGCTTCCTGGTCGCCCTCAAGGGCGCCAGCGCGGCGGACGAAATCGATCGGGACGGTGCCGCCATCCGCAAGGCCGGCGGCGGCGATCCCCTGATCGTCGAGTGTGGCGCGACGGTGCTCGAGGTCCCCAGCACGGTCGTGAAGATCCGCCGCCTGCCGTCGAAGACGGTGTCGGGCAAGCCGAAGGTGCGGAGCAGGAAGCGTTAACGGGTCGCGATGTTCCACGTGAAACGACGCGGCTCGACCACCGACCAGACGTCTAGATGGAGGAGGTGTCGAGACCGGTGAATCCCCCGCCGTCCGACTCCACGGAGACCAGCCACGACGTGGGCTGGACGCCGATCGCCGAAGAAGCCACCCGCGCCGCGCGTCTGCTGCACCCGGAGCGGACCCTTCCCCGCCCCGGCCACCGTCGGGTGATGACCGTCGCCAACCAGAAGGGCGGCGTCGGCAAGACCACCAGCACGGTCAACCTCGCCGCCGCGCTGGCCGTCCACGGGCTCAGGACGCTCGTCGTCGACCTCGACCCGCAGGGCAACGCGAGCACCGCGCTCGACGTCGACCACCGATCCGGGACGCCCTCCATCTACGAGGTGCTCATCGGCGAGGTGACGCTCGCGGAGGCGGCTCAGCCGACCGAGCAGTCCCCCAACCTCTTCTGCGTCCCGGCGACGATCGACCTCGCCGGCGCCGAGATCGAGCTCGTCTCCATGGCTTCACGGGAGTCCCGGCTCAAGGAGGCCATCTCCTCGGAGATCCTCGACGAGATCGGTGTCGACTACGTCCTCATCGACTGCCCGCCGTCGCTCGGCCTCCTGACGGTCAACGCGATGGTCGCCGCGCAGGAGGTGCTGATCCCGATCCAGTGCGAGTACTACGCCCTGGAAGGGCTCGGGCAGCTGCTGAGCAACATCGAGCTCGTGCAGCAGCACCTCAACCGCGAGCTCCACGTCTCGACGATCCTCCTCACCATGTACGACGGCCGGACCAAGCTGGCCGACCAGGTGACGAACGAGGTGCGGAACCACTTCGGCGACACCGTGCTGAAGACCGTCATCCCGCGCAGCGTGAAGGTGTCCGAGGCACCCGGGTACGGCCAGACCGTGCTCGCCTACGATCCCGGTTCGCGTGGGGCGATGAGCTACGTCGACGCGGCCAAGGAGATCGCCGAGCGCGGCGCAAAGATGGAGAAGGGTAGTTCGACATGACCGAGCGTCGAGGAGGGCTGGGGCGCGGCCTCGCCGCCCTGATCCCGACCGGACCCACCGGCGGTGCTCCCCTGCCCGCGCCCGGCGACGGGGCGGCGGCGGACAAGAAGGCGGCGGACGAGAAGGGCTGGTTCGCGGCGAACGGTCAGGCGAAGCAGCACAGCGGCGAAGTCGCCGGCGCCGTCTACCGCGAGATCCCCGTCGGCTCGATCAAGCCGAACCCGAAGCAGCCGCGGCAGGTCTTCGACGAAGACGCGCTCGCCGAACTCGAGCACTCGATCCGCGCGTTCGGGCTCATGCAGCCCATCGTCGTCCGCGAGCTGGGGAACGACGAGTACGAGCTCGTCATGGGCGAGCGGCGGCTACGCGCCTCGCAGCAGGCGGAGCTCGAGGCGATCCCGGCGATCGTCCGGCAGACCGCCGACGAGTCGATGCTCCGCGACGCGCTCCTGGAGAACATCCACCGCGTCCAGCTGAACCCGCTCGAAGAGGCGGCGGCGTACCAGCAGCTGCTCGACGAGTTCGCGGTCACCCACGAGGAGCTGGCGAGCCGGATCGGCCGCAGCCGTCCGGTCATCACCAACACGATCCGGCTCCTCAAGCTCCCCCTGCCGGTGCAGCGCCGGGTGGCCGCGGGCGTCCTTTCCGCCGGGCACGCGCGCGCGTTGCTGTCGCTGGAGGACGCCGAGAGCCAGGAAGAGCTCGCCGCGCGCATCGTCGCCGAGGGCATGTCGGTCCGGGCGACGGAGGAAGCCGTCACGCTCAAGAAGAGCGAGAAGCCGGCCAAGCCGAAGGCCGCACCGCGCAAGCCGATCCAGGCGCCGGGGTTGCAGGAACTCGCGAACCGGCTTTCGGACCGCTTCGACACCCGCGTGAAGGTCGACCTCGGCCGGCGCAAGGGCCGGATCGTGCTCGAGTTCGGCTCGGTCGACGACCTCGAGCGGATCGTCTCGATCATCGACGCGAATGAGGCAAATCGGACACAGAATTCCGACTAGGGATCACCCCGGGGTGTTTCGTCACGGTGATGATTGCGCATCGGAGCCGCGATGAGCACACCCGGTAATGATCGTTCGCGACACGAAAAAGGCCACCACGGACGTCCCGTAGTGGCCTTTCGCGCGAAGAGGGTCAGCGTGAAATCGCGCGGCCGATCAGTTCGGCGAACACCGTGCCGAGCGACTTGCCCGCCGCGTCGATGGCCATCGGGACGGTCGACGTCTCGGTGAGGCCCGGCGACGGGTTCACTTCGAGGAAGTGGACCGTGCCGTCCGCGGCGACGATCGCGTCGGTCCGCGAGATGTCCCGCAGCCCCAGGACGCGGTGCGCGGCGACAGCGAGTTCGGCCACCGCCTTGGCCGCCGCGTCGTCGAGCCGGGCCGGGGTGAAGAAGTCCGTCAGGCCGGCCGTGTAGCGGGCCGTGTAGTCGTACACGCCGCTCTCCGGGACGATCTCGACCGCGGGGAGGGCCTCGGGCCCGTTCTCGCCCTCGATGACCGTCACGGCCACCTCGACCCCGTCCACGAGCCGCTCGGCGAGCACCGTGTCGCCGTAGGCGAAGCAACCGACCATCGCCGCGGGCAGTTCCGCCGCTTCGCGCACCACCTGGGTGCCGAGCGCCGAGCCGCCCTGGTCCGGCTTGAGGATCAGCGGCAGGCCGAGGCGCTCCACCATCGCGTCGAGCACCGCCTGGGCACCCAGCTCGCGGAACGTGCTGTGCGGCAGCACCACCCAGCCCGGCGTCACGAACCCGGCGTTCTCCACCAACGCTTTCGCCGTCGGCTTGTCCCACGCGCGGCGGCAGCCCTGGGAGCCGGTGCCGACGAACGGCACGTCCAGCATCTCCAGCACCGTCTGCACCGAGCCGTTCTCGCCCTCACCACCGTGCAGGGCGACGACCACCGCGTCCGGCCGCTGCGTGCGCAGGCGCTCCAGCAGCCCCGCGTCGGTGTCCCACTCCTCGATGCCGAGGCCTTCGGACTTCAGCGCCGCGGACAGCCGTCGTCCGGACCTCAGCGAGACGTCGCGTTCGTGCGAGAGCCCGCCGGCGAGCACGGCAACGGTACGGTCGACCACCGTGGAAACTCCTTAGCTAGAACCGGAAATCAGTCGATCAGACCGTGTCCGGTGAAGGGTTCTGCGGCCCCTGGATCTGGCGCGAGCCCACGTTACCGAAGGTGCGTGCGAGGTCCATTTCGGACTCCAGCACGGCGGCCAGCCGCCGCACGCCTTCGCGGATCCGCTCCGGCGTCGGGTAGCAGTAGGACAGCCGCATCTGGCGGCTGCCGAAACCGTCGGCGTAGAAGCCGGTGCCGGACGCGTACGCCACCCGGGCGGTCACCGCGCGCGGCAGCATCGCCTTGGTGTCGACGCCCTCCGGCACCGTCACCCAGACGTAGAAGCCGCCGTCCGGCTTGGTCCACGAGCAGCCCGGGGGCAGGTGCTGGTCGAGCGCGGACAGGATCGCGTCGCGCCGCTCGCGGTAGTTCTCGCGGAACTTCTTGATCTGGCCCTTCCAGTCGTGCGTGGCCAGGTAGCGCGACACGATCATCTGGTTGAACGTCGGCGGGCACAGCGTCGCCGACTCCGCGGCGAGCACGAGCTTCTCCCGCACCGCGTGCGGCGCGAGCACCCAGCCGACGCGCAGGCCGGAGGCGAACGTCTTGGAGAACGAACCGAGGTACACGACGTTGTCGGGATCGGTCGACCGCAGCGCCGGGTACGTCTGACCGTCGAAGCCGAGCAACCCGTACGGGTTGTCTTCGACGACCAGGACGCCGTGGGTGCGGCAAATCTCCAGGATCTCCGCGCGGCGCTCGACGGCCAGCGTGACGCCGGCGGGGTTGTGGAAGTTCGGGATCGTGTACAGGAACTTGACCCGGCGGCCGGCCTTCTCGGTCCGGGTGAGCGCCTCGCGCAGGAGCTCGGGCACCAGGCCGTGGTCGTCCATCGCCACGTGCACGACCTGCGCCTGGTACGCGGCGAACGAGCCCAGCGCGCCGACGTACGAGGGGCCTTCGGCGATCACGACGTCACCCGGGTCGCAGAACAGCCGCGTGACCATGTCCAGGCCCATCTGCGAGCCGACGGTCACCACGACGTCGTCCGGGTGCGCCTTGATGCCCTCCAAGGCCATGATTTCGCAGATCTGCTCGCGCAGCACCGGGATGCCGTGCGCCGAGCCGTACTGCAGCGCCACCAGGCCGTCTTCGGCGATGATCTCCGCGACCTGCGTGGACAGCGTGTCGAGCGGGAGCGCCGCCAGGTTCGGCATGCCGCCGGCCAGCGAAACCACCTCGGGCCGGCTGGCCACCGCGAACAGCGCCCGGATCTCGGAGGCGGTCATCCCGGCGGTGCGGGCGGCGTACCGCTCGAGGTGCGGGTCGAGGTTCTGGCGGCCGCTCTGGGCCACCTTCTGGGGCTTGCTGGGGCGGTTCTCGGTCATCGACGTTCACCCGGGGCTCGGCGGACACGGTCACTCCCGCGGGAGCTGGTGGATCCCATCGAGTGTAACCGGGCACCCATCCGGACCCCCTGGCCTTTCGGTGCTCGTCACATCGGCCTATCCTCGACCGTGGCTCCCGTGTTCATGCTGTGGATTTCGCGCGGCTTGACGACCGGGCAGCCCGGTCGGAGCGCAGGTCAGGGAGGTCGCGAGTGTCGCGTCGCGTCGTGGGCGTCACACTGGACAACCTGGAGCACCTGCCGAAGAGCTGCCGCCGGTGCGTGTACTGGGAACTCGCCCCGCACCTGAAGCACCAGGCCGAGGAGTTCGGCGCCACCGAGGTCGAGAAGGAAGCCTGGGTTTCGAGCGTGCTGCTCGAGTGGGGTTCCTGCGGCCGCATCGTCTACAGCGACACGTTGCCGGTCGGGTTCGTGCTGTACGCACCGCCGAACGCCGTCCCGCGCGCGCTGGCCTTCCCGACGTCGCCGCCCAGCGCGGACGCCGTCCTGCTGACCGCGTTCCAGGTGCTGCCGGAGTTCCGCGGCGGCGGCCTCGGCCGGATGCTGGTCCAGGCGGCCGCCAAGGACCTGACCAAGCGCGGCGTCCGGGCGATCGAGGCGTTCGGCGACGCTCGTCCCGACGAGGCCGACCCGGACGGCGGCCACAGCTGCGTCCTGCCGGCGGCGTTCCTGCAGAGCGTCGGCTTCAAGACGGTCCGCCCGCACCAGAAGTGGCCGCGTCTGCGGCTCGAGCTGCGTTCGGCGATCACCTGGAAGGAAGACGTCGAGGCGGCGCTGGAGAGGCTGCTCGGCCAGGTGACGATCACCACCGCCGAGCCGAGTCTTGGCCGCGCCTGACCTTCCCCGCAAACGTTTGCGCCGGGTTTCCACCTGCGCGGAATCCACGCGTGCACAACTGTGGAAGAAGTGCCGAGTTATCCACAGAGCCCTGCTAGGAGCGGTGGACAAGCTGTGGAGAACTACCCCGAAACCTGGGGACGCGCGCCGCGCGTCCCCAGGGGTGGTGGGGCAGGTGAAGGTGAGCCGCTAGGGGTTGTGGTCGGCCCTATTCGGCCTTGGCGAGCTCGTGCGCCAGGACGTCGGCGAACGTGAACGTTCCCGTCGGCTGGTCGCCCTCGCCGAGGAGGTACAGGCGCTTGACGGCGATCAGGATGCCCTCCGCGACGATGTCGCGGAACGCCGGGTCGCCGAGCTTGCGGGCGTCGTCCGGGTTCGTCAGGTAGCCGATTTCGACCCGGACCGCCGGGCAGCGGGTGCGGGTGAAGATCTCCCACGTCTTGTAGTGCGTGCGGCAGTCCAGCATGCCCGTGCGGGCCGCGACCTCGCGCTGGATGAAGCCGGCCAGCAGCTCACCCACCGTCGACGTCGTACCGTTGCCGGTGCCGAAGTGGAAGCTCGCGATGCCCTGGGCGCGCGGCGAACGGTTGCTGTCGCTGTGCAGGGACAGGAACAGGTCCGCACCCGCGTCGTTCGCGAAGCGGGCGCGCTCCAGCTCGGTGGGGCTGTGGTTCGGGCCGCGGGAGATCAGCGCCTCCATGCCCGTGGCCTTCATCCGGCCCTCCAGGCGGCGCGCGAGGTCCCACGCGATGTCGGCTTCGCGCAGCTTGCCGGCGACCACGCCGAGGTCGTCGCCGCCGTGGCCCGGGTCGATCACGATGCGCTTGCCGCGCAGGCGCGGCCCGGCCTGGCGCACCTGCTCCTGCTCGCGCAGGAACACGGGGCGGCCGCCCCGGGCCCGCGGCGAGGACAGGCGGTGCAGCTCACGGATGGTCGCGGGACCGCACATGCCGTCCGGTGTCAGGCGCATGTCGCGCTGGAACGTCTTGAGCGCGCGCTCGGTCTGGGGACCGAAGTAGCCGTCGGGGCGGCCGGCGTCGAAGCCGAGCTCGGTGAGCCGCTCCTGCAGGGTGAAGACGTCGTCGCCGTGGACGGGGGAAGCGATCATGTACGACAGCGGGCGGCTGCCCAGGTGGTAGCTGGCGCCCTTGAGCGCCTGGAACGTCGCCTGACCCACGACACCGTCGGTCATCAGCCCACGACGCTGCTGGAAGGCACGGACGGCGCTCTCGACGGCAACGTCGAACGTGTCGTAGTCCTCGGTACCGGTGACCGGCGGGAGCAGGTCCATCCCGGCCAGGATGGACCTGATCTCGGCGACGTCCGGACCGGCGTCACCGCGGCGGAGTACCCGCATGCACTCCTCGCTCTTCCTCAGGCACCGACTTCGGGGTCTCGGTGCGTGGCAGGACTTCGGGAAAACCTTCGCTGGGACGAGCCCAGGTCCTCTATTGTGCCTTGCCAACTCTGGGTGACAGCGCAGGCCCGGTAGGTACTCCTCCCATGCCCCCGCCACCACCCTCAACGGAGGCGCTTCGCGCCGCAGTGTTTGTCAAGGGCCTGATCGTGGAGTACCCGCGGTGGCTCTCGTCACGCTCGATTCACCCACACGGAACAGAATCCCCCGAAAGGCGAAGAACCCGGGGCCCGCGGGAGGGTTCCCGCAGGCCCCGGGTTCGCCGGGGTCGTTCGGTTCAGAGGACGTCGGCGAGGTCCGACAGCAGCGCGGCCTTCGGCTTCGCGCCGACGATCTGCTTCACCGGCTTGCCGCCCTGGAACAGGATCAGCGTCGGGATGGACATCACCTGGTAGTCACGCGGTGTGTTCGGGTTCTCGTCGATGTCGATCTTGGCGATGGTCAGCTTCTCGCCGTTCTCGGCCGCGATCTCCTCGAGCACCGGTGCGACCATCTTGCACGGGCCGCACCAGGTGGCCCAGAAGTCGACGAGGACCGGCTTCTCGCTGGTCAGAACCTGGTCGACGAACGTCGCGTCGGTCACCTTCACGGTGTTGGACATGGTTTCTCCTTCGAGTGGTTGAACGCCGGAAAGTCAGTTGGTGCCCGCGCCGTAACCGCCGCCGACCAGCTCGGCCGCCTCGTGGGCGTCTTCCTCGCCGTGCTCCGCGAGCCATCGTTCCGCGTCGATCGCGGCACTGCACCCCGAGCCCGCGGCGGTGATCGCCTGCCGGTAGGTGCGGTCCACCAGGTCGCCGGCCGCGAAGACGCCGTCCAGGTTGGTGAACGAAGTGCGCCCCTGGGTGAGCACGTAGCCGTCCTCGTCCAGCTCGACCTGCCCGCGCACCAGCTGGCTGCGGGGGTCGTGGCCGATCGCGACGAAGAAGCCCGACACGTCGAGCGTCGACTCGGAGCCGTCCTTGGTGTCCTTCAGCTGCACGGCTTCCACCTTGCCGTCGCCGAGCACGCCGGTGATCTGCGAGTTCAGCTGCCACTTGATCTTCTCGTTCGCGCGGGCGCGCTCGAGCATGATCTTGGACGCGCGGAACTCCTCGCGCCGGTGGACGATCGTGACGGACTTCGCGAACTTCGTCAGGAAGGTCGCCTCCTCCATCGCCGAGTCGCCACCACCGGCGACCACGATGTCGTGGTCGCGGAAGAAGAAGCCGTCACAGGTCGCACAGGCCGACACCCCGCGGCCGAGCAGTTCCTGCTCGCCCGGCACGTTCAGGTACCGCGCCGCCGCGCCCATGGCGAGGATGACCGCGCGGGCGGCGTAGCGCTTGCCGTTCGCGTGGACGTACTTGACGTCCCCCGTCAGCTCCAGCGACTCGACGTCCTCCGCGCGCAGCTCGGCGCCGAAGCGCTCGGCCTGCTTGCGCATCTCCTCCATCAGGTCCGGACCCATGATGCCGTCGCGGAACCCGGGGAAGTTCTCGACCTCGGTCGTCGTCATCAGCGCGCCGCCGAACTGCGTGCCCTCGAACACCAGCGGTTCAAGCTGGGCCCGTGCCGCGTAAACGGCAGCGGTGTATCCGGCAGGACCCGACCCGACGATGATCAGGTTCCTGATTTCCTCGGCAGCCACCCGTGACCTCCGCTCGTAGTGACACCCGTGTACCAGGCTCAACACGATCGTAGGTGGCCATGTTCCCAGCCGTGACACCGCTCATGGGGGTTCCGGGTGGCGGAGCCCCCGGCCCGGGGCGAAGCCCCGGATGTCACCGCCGCTACTTCTCCCCGACGACCTTGTCGAACAGCACGGCCGGATTTCCCGGCCCGCAGTCCGCGCCGAAGGCCACGAGCCGGAACTGGGCCAGCTTGCCGGTGGTCAGGATGATCATCACGCCGGCCTTGCCGCCGACGTTCACCGGGCGGATGCCCTCCGGACGCACCTTCGGGTCGAGCCCGGCGGCCGCGATGCAGGCGTCGAGGCGGTCCTCGTTCTGCAGCGGACCGAAGTCGCGGACGCCGATCGCCTTGCCGACCAGTGCCTGCGCGCCGGCGCCGTCGTCGCCGACCGACGGACCCGTCGGGGCCGGGGCAGCCACGTTCGGCGTGGCGCCCGGCGGTGACGTGTTCGGGAGCGCGAAGGTCACGGCGACGATCGCCACCGCGGCCGCGGTCAGGACGCCGGCGGCCCAGCCGAGCCGCTTGTTCCGCCGCCGCCGGGCCGCCGCGAGGTCCACCACCTGGGCGTCCCCGGACCCGGCCTGCTCCGGTGCCGTCGCGGTCCGTTGCCGGGGAAAGGTGGCGGCTGCCTCGGCGGCCAGGGCCGCGTCGAGCCGCGCCGCGAACTCCGCGGGCATCGGCGGGGCCGGCGCGTCCGCGAACGAGGCCAAGTCGGCCCGCGTCGCGTCGAGGGCGTCCAGGATCGCCCGGGCTTCCGGGTCGGCGTTGACCAGCGGCCACAGCTCGGCCGCCTGCGTGTCCTCCAGGACACCGGCGTGGAGGTCGGCGAGCACGTCGACAGACCAGGGCGGACCGATGGTCCCCCCGATCCCCCGGCTTTCGTCCGTCATCGTCCCTCCCCGCTACCCGGCTGACGCCCGGCCCGTTTGCTTTCGTGAGTTGGGACGTTCGCAATCGCATCGGGGTTCCGCAGGTGTCCGAGAACCTTCGCGAGTTTCCCCCGGCCGCGCGCGCACCGGCTCTTCACGGTGCCTTCGGCGATGCCGAGCATCTTGGCCGTCTCGGCGACGGAGTACCCCTCGACGTCGACGAGCAGGATCGGGGCACGCTGGTCTCCGGGCAGCTGGTCGAGGGCCTCGCGCACGAGCAGGCTGGTCTCCCGCTCCGCCATCGAGTCGCGGGGCGCGGCGGGCTCGTTGAAGCCGGTTTCCGGCAGCGGCACGGTCGGGCGCGCCTGGCGGCGGCGGATCCGGTCGAGGCAGGCGTTCACCACGATCCGGTGCAGCCAGGTGGTGACCTGCGACTCCGCCCGGAAGTTCCCGGCCGCGCGGAACGCCGAGATGAACGCGTCCTGCAACGCGTCGGCGGCCTCTTCCGGGTCGCGGACCGTGCGCAGGGCGACTGCCCACATGCGGTCGCGATGTCGCCGGACGAGTTCGCTGAACGCATGAGGGTCCCCCGCGGCGTGAGCCGCTATCAGATCCGCATCCGTGGGAGCTGCAGCTGTCACCCGCAAGAGCCTACTGACCCTGTCGGGTGCGTCACCCCGCAGGCAGGAAGGACAGGTCGCCTATTTCGGTCATGTACTGCCCGTCGGCGTCGCCCAGCTGGGTGATCCAGACGACGAAGTACTCGCCCTGCGTCGGCTGAGCGAGCGGGATGATCGTCTCGCCGTCCTTCAGGTCGCCGTTGCCGACCACCTTCGTGTCGGCCAGGTCCGGGTTCTTCTCGGTCGCCGAGCGGATCTCGATCTTCGAGCCCGGGGTGCCGCCGATGACCTTCACCTGGCTGAGGTTGATCGGGTTCTCGAAGGAGACGACCAGCCCGACACCCGGCTTGATGGTGGGGAACTGCTGCTTGTACTTCTCGGTCCGCCACTCCGTCTCGGCCTTGCCGTCGATCGCGTACTTCGCCCGGCTGGTGTTGTCGCCCCGGCCCTCGGGGTTGTAGACGGCCACCGACTGCGGGGGCACCGCGGCGCCCACGGACGGCGACGGCGGCGGGGCCGGAGCCGACGAGGACGCGGGCGGCGGCGCGCTCTGCTGGCTCGACGCCGGCGGCGCGGCGACGTTGATCGACGGCCCGCTCGCCTTCGAATCGCCCTGGAAGACGTTGATCAGCATCAGGCCGCCCCAGGCGAGGATGACGACGGTCGCGACCACCAGAACCGTCACGCCCAGCGCGAGCTTGCGCCGCCGGGCGACGTCCTTGACCGGCTTCTTCGTCGTCCAGATCGTGCCGTCGGGCTCGGCGACGTCACCGCCGACGGCCTTGATCAGCTGGGTGCGCTCCTCTTCCTCGGCCACCTGGCCGAGGACGCGGAGGATGGCCGCGCTGGTGCGGATGCCGCCGTTGCCGCCGTCCTCGATCGTGCGCACGGCCAGCGACGAGAGATCGGCGGGGACCGTCGGCGCCAGCTGGCGCGGCGGGACGATCCGGCCCTGCGGTGTCATCGGGGCCGCCGGGATCGCGGGCGGGCCGCCGGGCAGCGCCCAGCGCCCGGTCAGCAGCAGGTACAGGACCGCGCCGAGCGCCTTGACGTCGTCGCGCAGCGTCGCCTCCGGCAGCGGGCCGGGGAACGCGAGCTTGAGCGCGCCGTTCGGCGTCAGCCGCAGGCGCTGGGGGTGGTCGAGCCCGAGGACGAGCCCGTTCTGGTGGGCCTGCTCGACGGCTTCGGCCAGCGCCTGCACCATCCGCGCGGCCGCGGCGGGGGCCACCGGCCGCTGCGCGACGAGGTCGACCAGGTCGCTGCCCTTGGTCCACTCCGCGACGACGACGCCGAGCAGGCCCTCGCTGGACGTGATGCCGCTGCCGAGGGCGAGCACGTCCAGCACGCGGGCGACGCCCCCGTGCCCGAACTTCGACGCGTGGGTCGCGCGTTCGAGGGTGCGCCGGGCCAGCCGGGCCGCTTCGGGGTCGGCAGGATCGCCGACCAGCAGGGTCAGCGCGACGTCCCGCTTCAGCTGACCGTCCCGGGCGCGCCAAAGGTGCGCGTCGCCCCGCTCGTCCACGCCGAACTGCGCGAGGAGGCGGTAGCGGCCGTCGCCGACCACCCGCCCGGGGGCCAGCGATCCGACCTGGGCCTTGCCCACGTGGTTCGCACCCCCCGCCTGTTCGCTCCGCCTCGTGTCCACCCGCACTCTCCCGCTAGCTCCCCGCACCGAGAATACCCAGAATACGACGCGGGAGTCGTCGCCTTCCGTACCGGAATCGTTACCCGCGCTTGATCAACCGGGTGAACCTGGAAGTGGCCGGCGCCAGCTCCTCGACCTTCAGGGCCACCAGCACGCCGAACGAGACGACGATGCCCACGATGCTCTGCAGGAGAAGCTTCGCCCAGGCCCCCAACCGAGGCCCGAACGAGTCCGGCACCAGCTTCCCCGCCGCCCACGCGGCGGCGACGCCGAGGACGCTCGCCACGATCGTGAACAGGATCACGCCGATCACCCGCTTGCTGCGCAAGTTGCCCAGCGTCACCCAGAGCCAAACCTGGCCGAGGATCGCGCCGACCACGAACGTCAGCGCGTTGACCATCATCACGCCGAGCACGACGTTGTCCGGCGTCAGCAGCACCGGGCACAGGTACAGCAGCGGCACCTTGACCAGCGTCATCACGATCATGATCAGCGTCGGCGTGCGGGCGTCCTTCATCGCGTAGAACACCCGCATCTGCAGCATGACCAGCGCGTACGGCAGCAGCGCGAACGCCGAGATGGCGAGCGCGTCACCGAGCCGCTCGGCCGTTTCGACCGTGCCCCGGCCGAAGGTGAACAGCGCGATGCCGATCGAGCCGCCGACCACGGTCATCACCGCGGAGATCGGCACGAGCATCACCGTCGAGATCCGCGACGCGTACGACAGGTCGCCGATCAGCTTCTTGTGGTCGCCATCGGCGGCCGCGCGGCTCATCCGCGGCATGATCGCCGTCAGCAGCGAGACGCCGATGACGCCGTACGGCAGCTGGAAGAGCAGCCAGGCGTTGCTGTAAGCCGTCACACCACCGGGCGAACCGCTGGTCAGCACGCGCGTGTTGATCGTGTAGCCGATCTGGCTCACCGCGACGTAGCCGAGGATCCACAGGGCGAGGCCGCCGAACTCCTTCATCTGCTTGTCGATGCCCCAGCGCCACTTGAACCGGAAGCCGGACCGCAGCAGCGGCGGGATCAGCAGCAGCGCCTGGGCGACGATGCCGCCGGTGACGCCGATGCCCAGCGTCAGCACCTTGGGGTCGGTGATCGAGACGTGCCCGGTGTCGATGTCGCCCGGCATGATCCAGACGACCAGGATCGTGAAGATGACGACCAGGTTGTTGATCACCGGCGCCCACGCCGTCGGCCCGAAGATCTGCTTGGCGTTGAGCACGGCCGAGAGCAGGGCGAACACGCCGTAGAAGAAGATCTCCGGCAGCAGCAGGTAGGCGAACGCCGTGGTCAGGTCGGCGCTGGCGCCGCCCGACGAGTCGACGTAGAGACTCGTGAACGCCGGCGCGGCGATCACCGCGACGACCGTGCCGACCAGCAGCAACGTGAACGCCACCGTGATGAGCCGCTGGGTGTAGGCCGTGCCGCCGTCGGGCTCGTCCTGCGAACGCACCAGCAGCGGCACCACCACGCTGGCGAGCACGCCACCCATCAGCAGCTCGAAGATGATGTTGGGCATCGTGTTGGCGACGTTGAACGAGTCGTTCGCGATGCCCTGGCCGATCGCGCCGACCAGCAGCAGCTTCCAGAGGAAGCCGGTGATCCGGCTGATCAGCGACGCGATGGCCATCCGCCCGGACGCTTTCGCCAGCGACGGCGCCTTGGCCGGGGCCTCCGGGGCCTCCTCGCCCGGCCTCGGCTTGACCAGCGGCGTCTTGAGCGCCGGCATGACCTGGGTGGCCAGCGCGTCGTACGGCCGCATGACGTCGGGGTCGGCGACCGGCCAGCGCGAGTTCATCGGGACACCGGCGGTGCGCGGGATGAACCGCGTCGCCTCCGGGTCGCGCGGCGGGGCCTGCTGGGCCTCCTCTTGCCACGGCCGGACCGGCGCCGGGCGGCGGGAGCCGCGGCCGCGGGGCGGAACCGGCGTGCCCGGTGGCGGGGTGCCGGGGGCCGGGCCGCCCGCAGGCGGCGCGAGAGCCGGGCTACCCGGGGGTGGGGTGCCGAGAGCCGGACCGCCCGGCGGTGGGGTGCCGGGGACCGGGTGGCCCGGAGGCGGGGCCGCGGGCGGCTGCGGCAGCCGCCCCTGGACCGACGCGCTCTGCTGCGGCGGCGGACCCGGCAGGTTGGGTGGCGGCGGTACGGGCTGGACGCGGGTGGGCACCGGACCCGCACCGCGCGGGGGCTGGGCGCCACGGGGCGGCTGAGGCGGTCCCGGCGGCGGCGGGACGCGCCGGGGCGGGCGGCCATCGCGGAGAGGAGCGTCATCGCCTGCCGGGCGGCCGTCGCGGACTGGGCGGCCATCGCGGAGAGGGGCGTCATCGCCTGCGGGGCGGCCGTCGCGGACTGGGCGGCCATCGCGGAGAGGGGCGTCATCGCCTGCGGGGCGGCCGTCGCGGACTGGGCGGTTGTCGCGGAGAGGGGCGTCATCGCCTGCGGGGCGGCCGTCGCGGACTGGGCGGTTGTCGCGGAGAGGGGCGTCATCGCCTGCGGGGCGGCCGTCGCGGACTGGGCGGTTGTCGCGGAGAGGGGCGTCATCGCCTACCGGGCGGCCGTCGCGGACTGGGCGGCCGTCGCGCACCGGACGACCGTCGCGAGGAGGAGCTTCGTCGCCTCCCGGGCGCTCCCGGACCGGGGCTTCGTCGTGGACGGGCCGGCCGTCGCGCGGGGGCACGTCGTCGCGGGGCGGGCGAGCCGGTGCGTCGTCTCGCCCGCGCCGCTGGTCGCGCCCACGCCCGTCACGTGCGGGGGCGTCGTCGCGCGCCCGCCGCTGGTCGCGGGCCGGGCGCCGGGCGGGGTCGTCTTCGCGGGCCGGGCGGCGGGGGGAGCCGTCGTCGCGGACCGGGCGGCGATCACGCACCGTCGCGTCTTCGGGGGCCGGCATCTGGCGGGTGTGGCCGTTGCGGGGCGGCTGGCGGCGGCCGCGCTCCGGTGGGGGCGGCGGGACCGGCGGCGGCTGCTGCGGCGGTGGCTGGCGGCGGACCGGCTGCGACGCCCGCGGAGGCCCGTCACCTCGTTGCGGGGGCGGGGGGCCTTCGCGCCGAGGACGACCCGCACGCTCGGGTGGTAAGCCCGGCTCTCTTTCCAACGCGTGCCCAATCCTCGGTGCTCTTCTCCGGTGCGGCGGCCCGGTGCCGCGCACGTGCGGACCAAGGGTAATCGCGAACGGCCCGGAACACCCGAGGGCCGAGCGATCAGTCCACGACGTCGCGGCCCGCGCGGGCGTCCTTCACCCGTCGGTAGATGCGCCGGGAGGCGAGCAGAAGCAGGGCCACACCTGCGGCGACGGTGGCGATGATGGTGATCGCGCCGTACTCGGTGGACGTCAGCTCGAACCGCGCGGACGACCCGAGCTGGGTACCGGTGGGCGTGCTCAACGACACATCGACGCTGAACCGGCCGGCTCGCAGCGCCTCGACGGGGAGGAAGTAGTTCTTGCCGCCGCTGGCCGGGAAGTACCAGTCCTTGGCGTCCTCCGCGCGCAGGCCGGTGTTGTTGTCGAGCGCGAACCGGGCGTTGATCCCGACCGGCAGGTCGTTGCTGACGTACACCGGCAGCGGCGAGTTGCCGGACGCCAGCGCAATCGTCTGCTTCGGCTGCGAGACGGTCACCCGCCCGCTGATCGCCGCGAGCTCGGCCTGGGCGTTCGTGGTCGCCGCGTCCGCCGGCAGCCCCCGCCACGCCGTGGAGGCGCCGCGCAGCTCGGCCAGCCGGACCGGCTCGACGACGTCGTCCGGTTTCACCCGTTTGGTCGGGTCGATCTGCATCGCGGACGCCAGCCCGGTGGCCTGGACGTCGAGGGCCGACAGGGTCGAGACGACGCCCGCGTCGATGCCGGCGGCCGGGTCCTGGCCGCCGGCGCCGACCGAGCCGGTGACCGCCGGATCGGCAGCGAGCAGCGTCGAGAGCCCGGTCGCGGTGAGCAGGTCCGCGTTCAGAAAGTCACCGACCTGCTGCAGGTACGTGCCGAACTCCTCGGGAGCGGCGTCCCAGCGCCGCGGCGGCGCGACCAGCAGGTGCTCGGGCCGCTGCTGCCCGGCGGCCTGGCCCAGCCCGGCGCGGAAGGCGAGGGCGCCGAGGCCGTTCTGGCTCGCGACCGCCCGCTCGGTCGTGGCGGGCACCGTGACCGAGTCCGGCACGGTCGGGACGCCCGTCATCGCGGCGGAGATCAGCGAGTCGGTCGGCTGGACGCGGACGGTGCTGCCCTGCACGGTGACCCCGCCGCCGCCCGCCGCGGGCGCGAGCTTGCCCGCGTCGGTGAGCACGGTGTGCACGCCGGCCGCGGTGAGCGCGGTCAGCACCGACGCGCTGGGTGTGCCGTCCGGCCAGAGCACGCCGGTCTGCGGGGTGACGCCGGTCAGCTGCTGGATGGTCGCGGCGCCGGCGGCCGCCCGGGTGACCAGCCCGGCGTCGCCGGGCCGGATGCGGGTGAGCGCGTCGAGGTCGGTGTCGGCGAACGGCAGCGCCACCACGCAGCGGCTGCCGACCAGCGAGCGGAGCGCGGACAGCCACGTCTTCGCGGCCTCGACGCCCTTGCCGTCGACGTTCCCCGCGTCCGTGTGGACGAGGTAGCCGCGGCTCATCCCGTCGACGGTCGCGAGCAGGTCCGGGTCGAGCGCGAAGCACATCGACTTCGCGAGGTCCGAGTTGTTCCGCACGGCCGACGCGGCCGCGGTGACCAGCGCGTTCAGCCGCCCGTCGGGGCTGATTTCGCCGGCCAGCCGGTCGTCGGCCAGCACCAGCGGGCTCCCGTACGGCGCCGCGTAGACGTGCGGGACGTTGCTGGTCAGCGGCCAGAGCAGGGTCATGCTCGGCGCGCCGGCCCGGTTGCCGGCCTGCCCGCCAGGCCCGGCCAGCACCGGCATCAGCATGCTGACCGCGCCGAGCCGCGCGGGCCCGCCGAACTCCGGCGTGCCGTTGACGTTGACCAGCAGCGGGTAGACGCCGGGGCGGCTGAACCGGACCGCCCGCGGGCCGGTGAGGTTCACGGTGATGTTCAGCGGGGCGCTCTGCCCGGGCTCCAGCACGTCGGCGACCGACGCGAAGTCGGTCAGCGGGCTGTCCTTGACGACCACGCCGGACAGCACGTCGGCGATCCCGCGTTCGTTCGTCGTCCGCTCGCCGACCTGCAACCGCACCTGCGGCCTGGTGACCTTGCGGTCGCCGGTGTTGGTCACCGTGCCGGCGACGGTCAGCGTCGTCGTCGAGGTGGTGATCACGCGTGGGCTGAGCTGGGCCAGATCGACGCGCAGGCGGGCGCCCTCGGCCGCCTGGGCCACCGAGGCTCCGGCGAGGGCCGGGCCGGCCAGGAAGAGGACGGAAAGGAAGGCTGCGGCGAACCGCTTCACTCGGGGGCTCCCTCAGGGGCGTGCTCGTCTCGTCCGTGGACGTCCGGGCGCGCGAAAAGTTCCTTGAGCATCTGACTGGCCTTCCGGACGAGCTTGCGCTCGTCGGAGTAGGCGAGTTTGGACTCCAGCTCGGCCAGCGGGACCCAGGCCACCTCGGTGACCTCGACGTCCTCGTCGGACAGCTCACCGCCGAGCGCTTCGAGCAGGAAGTGGTGCACGGTCTTGTGGATACGCCGCTTCTCGGCCACGAACCAGTAGTCGATGGTGCCCAGCGGCCGCAGCACCCGCGCGGAGATGCCGGTTTCCTCCCGCACCTCCCGCACGGCCGTCTGTTCCACCGTTTCACCGTCCTCGATGTGGCCCTTGGGCAGCGACCACAGCAGTCTGCCGTGCCGGTCGAGCCGGCCGATCAGCACCGCCTGTTCGCCCTCCGCGTCCACCACGAGACCACCGGCCGACGTCTCGTCGACCGTGGTCAGCCGCCTGCCGCGCTGACGCCTGCGCCGCCTGCGCGGCTTCGAGGCGCCGGGGCGGCCGGCTGATCCAGACATGCTGCGATGCTAGAGCAAACGGTTGCCCCGGTAGGCTGGCTCTCCGTGTCCGTGTCCGGCGGTGCCTGGAGCTATCGCACCTGGAACGTAGTGGGATTTTCGTGAACGACGTGGTCGCCGACCAGAACGCGGTGGTGGAGCTGATGCAGGTCTCCCCCTTGGCGGAGGAGCTGGCGGAAAGGTTCGCCAGGGCGGGGCACCGCCTGTACCTCGTGGGCGGCAGCGTGCGCGACGCACTGCTCGGCCGCCAGTCCGGCGACCTGGACTTCACCACCGATGCGCGGCCCGACCGGGTCCTGAAGATCGTCAGCGGGTGGGGCGACGCCGTCTGGGACGTCGGGATCGCGTTCGGCACGGTCGGCGTGACGAAGAAGGGCATGCAGCTCGAGATCACGACGTTCCGCGCCGACAGCTACGACCGGGTCGGCCGCAACCCCGAGGTCACCTTCGGCGACAACATCGAGGGCGACCTGCTTCGCCGCGACTTCACGGTCAACGCGATGGCCGTCGAGCTCGCGTCGAAGACGTTCATCGACCCGCACGACGGGCTGAGCGCGCTGCGGGAGAAGGTCCTGGACACCCCGGCGACCCCGCAGGAGTCGTTCGCCGACGACCCCCTGCGGATGCTGCGCGCCGCCCGCTTCGCCGCACAGCTGGGCTTCACCGCCGCCCCGCGGGTGGTCGACGCGATGACGTCGATGGCCGGCGAGATCGACCGGATCACCGCCGAGCGGGTGCAGGCCGAGCTGTCGAAGCTGCTGCTGGCGGCCGACCCGCGGCCGGGGCTGGAGCTGCTGGTCGGCACCGGGCTGGCCGACCGGGTGCTGCCCGAGGTGTCCGGCATGCGGCTGGCGATCGACGAGCACCACCAGCACAAGGACGTCTACCAGCACTCGCTGACCGTGCTGGCCCAGGCGATCGAGCTGGAGACTTCGCACGAGCCGACGTCGGAGCCGGACCTGATTCTGCGGCTGGCGGCGCTGCTGCACGACGTCGGCAAGCCGGCGACCCGGGAGTTCCAGCCGGGCGGCGGCGTCAGCTTCCACCACCACGAGGTGGTCGGCGCGCGGATGGCCCGCAAACGTTTGCGGGCGCTGAAGTTCTCGAAGGAGATCATCGACGACGTCTCCCAGCTCGTGTTCCTCCACCTGCGGTTCCACGGCTACGGCAAGGGCGAGTGGACGGACTCGGCGGTGCGCCGGTACGTGACCGACGCCGGGCCGCTGCTGACCCGGCTGCACAAGCTGGTCCGCGCCGACTGCACCACGCGCAACCGCCGGAAGGCGGCCGCGCTGCAGGCGACGTACGACGACCTCGAGGCCCGGATCGTCGCGCTCAAGGCCAAGGAGGACCTCGACCGCGTCCGGCCGGACCTCAACGGCGAGCAGATCATGGAGCTGCTCGGCCTCAAGCCGGGGCCGGACGTCGGGAAGGCGTGGAAGTTCCTCAAGGAGCTGCGCCTGGACCGCGGCCCGCTGGAGCACGACGAGGCCGTCGCCGAGCTGAAGAAGTGGGCCGCGGAAAACGGCGTCGGGGACGCGTGAGCGGTGGCCGGCGGGGGCAGCTTCCTGGTGGCGCTGCTGCGGCGCGGCGCCCCGGCGATCGCCACCGCCACGAGTGAGCTGCCCGACGAGATCGCCGACCCGGCCCCGATGCACGCGCTGCGGCGCATCTCCCGGATGTCGGGCCCGATCGACCCTGCCGAGCGTGACGGCCTGCTCCTGCGCGCGACCCGCTACGTCGTGCTCATCCCGCTGGCCTACCGGCTGCTCGCGGTGCCGGGCCAGTTCGGCGTCTACGTCCTCCAGCACGGCGCGACCGGGCTGCTGCCGGTCGGGATCTTCACCATCCTGTCGGTGGCGCTGAACGTCGCCGGCCTCCGCTGGATGTTCCGCTCGGCGCCGTTCCGCGGCCGGGACGCCGGCAAGCTACTGGCCGTCGACCTGGCCTTCACGGTGCTTTCGCCGCTGGTCCTCGCGCTCACCGTGCGGGCGCCGGAGTACTTCGACGCGCTCGCGGTCAGCAGCGTCCACCTGTTCGGCGAGGCCGGGCTGCTGACGCTGGCGCTGGGTCTCCCGAGCGGCCTGGTGTTCGGCCTGCTCAGCTTCCCCCTCCGGATGCTGGCGAACTGGCTGAACACCGGCGAATTCCTGGTCGGGGCCGCGTTCTCGACGTACTCCGTCCTGCTCGCGGAGCTGTTCCTGGCCACCGCCGCGCTGGTGCTGACCGGGCTCGGCACCCGCCTGGCCCTGGCGTACGGCATCCGCAGCGGGCGGCTCGCCGAGCGCGCCCAGCAGCACCGGAGGCTGCACGACACCGTGTTGCAGACGCTGGAGGCGATGGCGCTGTCCGGCACCTCCGACGCCGAGGAGCGGCTGGTGGAGATCCAGCGGCTGGCGCGGGCGCAGGCGATGGAGATCCGGCACACGATCGAGTCGGCGGCGTCCGAGCGGGCCGAGACCGGTGCGCGGCCGCTGGGCGAGAAGCTGGCCGCGCTCGCCGCCGAGATGGCGCGCGACGGGCTGCGCGCCCAGCTCGTGGTGGCCGAACTGGACGACGACACGCTGTCGGAGGTCCGGCAGATCGCCATCCGCGACGCCGTGCGCGAAGCCATGCGGAACACGATGAAGCACTCCGGGACCGACCGGGTCGTCGTCCGCGTCGAGGAGCGTGACGGCGGGATCGCGGTGATCACCCGCGACCACGGCAGCGGGTTCGACAAGGCCGAGCGGCCGGCCGGGTTCGGCATCAGCGAGTCGATCACCGCGCGGCTGGCCGAGGTCGGCGGGACGTCGAAGGTCGAGTCGGGACTCGCCGGGGGAGGCACGCGGGTGACGTTGTGGGTCCCGTTCTGATATCTCCTGACCATGACCTCGATCGAGCTGCTGGCCGACGCCCTCGCCGCCTACCGGTCCGGTGACCACGACCAGGCCGCCGAATTCGCCGCCCAGGCCGGGCGCGCCGGTTCCACGCTGGCGGACGAACTGCGGGCCTACCTGGCCGGCGAGGACTCGGCGCCGGTGTACGACCAGCCGAGCGCGTTCACGGCGTTCATCCGCGGCGGCGGCAACGTCGGGCTGTACCGGGCGCTGAGCGCCGAGCTGGCCGCCCGGTACGACGCCGGGAAGCCGGAGTCGCTGCTCGACCTGGGCTGTGGTGACGGCCTCGCCGTGGTGCCCGCGCTGGAGCAGGCGTCGCACCTACCCCCGCGGATCGACCTGGTCGAACCGTCGGCCGCGCTGCTGGAGGGCGTCCACGAGCGGGTGCCGTCGGCCCAGTGCTGGCAGTCGACCGCGCAGGACTTCCTGGCCCGGGACGACCTCGGGTGGGACTTCGTCCAGTCGACGTTCGCGCTGCAGTCCATCGAGCCGGAGCTGCGCGCGGAGGTGCTGCGCGCCCTGCAGCCGCGGACCAGGACCCTGGTGCTCGCCGAGTTCGACGTCCCCGAGTTCGCCGAAGGCTCGCCGGAGCACCTCCGGTCGCTCGTCGAGCGCTACGAGCGTGGCGTGGCCGAGTACGGCGAAGACGCCTCGCTGGTCGCGCAGGGATTCCTGCTGCCCGTGCTGCTCGGGATCGTCTCCGGGCAGCAGCGGACGAACTGGGAACACCCGGCGTCGGTCTGGGTCGAGCAGCTGACGACGGCGGGCTTCGCCGAGGTCGGCGTCGAACCGCTCGCCGACTACTGGTGGTCGCCCGCCGTCCTGATCACTGCCTGCTGAGCGAGCCCGTCTCGAGGTGCTGGGCGAGCGGCCGGGGCAGCAGGTAGGCGACCGCGCCGCCCGGCAACCCACCCCACGGCGCCGCCACACCGGTCAGCACCCGCACCGCGCGCTGCACCCGGTAGAGCCGCTTCTCGCGTTCGCGCTCGAACGCCAGCGCCGTCTCGACGAACCGCGAGCCGTCGGCGTGCACCAGGTTGCCGGTCTCGTTGCCGAACCGGACGACCGTCGTTCCCGGGGCGAGCACGATCAGGCGCTTGCCCCGGTAGAAGTTCAACGGCGGTTCGCCGCGCATCGGCAGGATCGGCCAGTCGGCGGGCTGGTCGGACTCGTCCGCCGGCCGCGGCGGCAGCATCAGCAGCACGCCGAGCAGGAACCGGGCCGCGTCGCCGAGCGAGCCGAACGCCACCGGTTCGTCGGACGGCGGCCGCGATACCTCCCAGCCGTTCTCGGCGCGACGCAGCGTCCACACGCCTTCGGCGGGTATCTCGTTCGCGCCGATCCGGTAGGCCGCCGCCGGCACGCCGTGCTCGGCGAGCCGCTGCTGGAGCAGCTCCAGGGTCTCCGCGCCGCGCAGGTTCCGGACCTGTTCACCGCGGGCGACGCGGGTGAGCGCGCGCTCGTCCGGCAGGTCGGCGGTCGTCTGCGGCGGCCGCGGCTGGCCGAGGACCTCCGCCTCCGCCGTCGCGCGGACGAGTTCGCCGACGAACGGCGGCCGGAAGCCGGCCGCACGGATGTGCTCGACCAGCTCCGGCTCCGGCGGCACCCCGTACTTGCGCAGGTAGTGCGGCACGGCGGCGGGCCAGACCCAGGTGCCGTCGGTGTGGAACGCGTTCGGCACGTCCGGCTTCGCGCCCGGCGGGCCGAAGATGTCCGGCAGCGGCGCGGGCCGGTGCAGCGCCACCGGCGCCCGGAACAGGTAGTCGAGCACGCCGCGGACCTGGTCCGGCGGCACCGGCGGCCGGTTGACGACCGGGCGTTCGCCCTCGACGTGCGCGTCGGCGACCCGCGCGTGCCGGAACACGACGTCCAGCGGCAGCCCCGCCTTCGCCGTCAGCCACGCCGGCATGTGCTTCGACGTCCGTGGGAAGGTCGCCAGCTCCAGCTCGTAAGCGGCGGTCGACGGGCGCCCGCCGTCGTTGGGCGGCACCCGCCAGTCCGGCTCGCGATCGGCGTCGAAGTCGAAGTCGAACTGCGACTGCGCGTCGAGGGTGAACGTGCCCTGGAACCACGTGCCGGCCTCGGCCTGGTACATCGCCGCCCGCAGCCGCGCGAAGAGCCCGCCGAGGCGGGGCGCCGCGGGCAGCGACACCGACACCGGGCCGTCCTCGTCCCCGACCGCGCGGACCTCGATCTCGGCGTAGTCGCCGACCTGCCGGAACTGCGCGCCGACCCGCGCCCAGCCGCCGGGCACGGTGTGCAGCAGCGTCCGGCCGATGGCGCGCAGCAGCGCGTTCTGGTCGCCGGTGCCCGGCTTGGGCCGCGCCTCGGGCGCTTCGGTGAAGTCGAGCCGCGTCTGCCACAGCGCCGTGACCTGCTTCGCCGGCACCGTGACCGAGAAGTCGATCAGACCCAGCTGCGCCGCGCGGGCGGCGTCGTCGTGGACCCAGCGCAGCGTCAGCTCGGGCCGCGCGCCCGGCGCGACCTCGAAGACCTCCCCGTCGTACTCGGCGAAGGTCCGCAGGGTGAACGTCGACGGCACCTCGCTCGCCGGCACCACCCGCGCCGGACGGCCGTCGAACTCCTTGTCGAAGCCCTCCGGCGCTTCTTCCTCCGGCAGCACGGACAACAACACGGTGCCGTCCGTGGTCGACCGTTGCGCGCGGAAGGTCCCCTCACCCCACGTCGCATACAGGCCGTCCGGGCGTTCGGCCACTTCAACCCGGTAACGCACGTTTGTCCTCCCCGTCCCCAGTAACCCCGAGAAACCTAGTCGACCGGGTACCGAGCGAACCACCGGTCGTCGCCCGGCGCACCCGGGCCGAATTCGGTGAGCGCGTCGTCTGCCAGGCCGACGATGACGTCGCGGAGTTCCAGCCGGTCCAGCCAGCTTTCCCGCAGGGCTTCCTCGCCGTACATCGCGCCGGCGAGGTTGCCGCAGACCGAACCGGTCGAGTCGCTGTCGCCGCTGTGGTTGACCGCCGCGAGCAACGCCGAGTCGGCGTCCGTGGTGGTCAGCGCGACGTACACCGACATCGACAACGCGGTCTCGCCGACGTTGCCCTGCCCCAGCGACTCCAGCTTCTCCGGCGTCGGCGGCCCCTGCTCCGCCAGCGCCAGAGCCGCGTCGAGCGCGGTGCTCTGCTCTTCGTGGCCGGCGTGCTTCACGAGCTCGGCCCGCGCCGCCGCGACCGCGTCGAGCAGCGGCTTTCCGTGCAGCAGCTCGCGCACGATCACCGCGAAGCACCCGGACGACAAATACCCGCTGGGGTGACCGTGGGTCAGCGCCGCACTCTCGGCCCCGAGCCGGAACACCTCGGCGAGGTCGTCCGACCACAACGCGATCGGCGCCGCGCGCATCACGCCGCCGCAGCCCTTCGAGTTGTTCACCGGCCGTGCGGTGGTGCCCCGGACCCCCGAGCGGCCGTACGCCTCCAGCTCGCCGAAGCAGGTCAGACCCGGTGCGCGGCGGCTGAACAGCTCCTGGTGGGTGACCAGCCAGCCGTCCGGCGCCTCGACGGCAGACTGCGGCCCGCGGGCCCGGTCCCACGTGACGCCCTGGGTGTGCAGCCAGCGCTGGTAGGCCATCTGCAGCGAGTGGACGACGTCGGCGGAACCGGTCCGCCGCTGCTGCGCGTGCGCCCGGATCAGCGCCTCGAGCGTGAAGAGCGTCATCTGCGTGTCGTCGGTGATCCGGCCGACGCCGCCGTACGCGGGGATGAAGTCGGTGATGCCGTCCGGCCCGGCGATCTCGCGGATCCGGTCGATCGAGTCGAACTCCGTCTTCGCGCCCAGCGCGTCGCCGATCGCCCCGGCGAGCAGGCTGCCCCGCAGTCGCGATCGCAAGTCGGGTCCCTTCGGTTTCGGGGTGAACCGGCCGCTCGGGTACCGGCGCTCCCAGCGTGCGTGTTCCGCGGTCTCCGTCCGGAGGCCGTCGCGGTTGAAGTACCAGAAGACGTCGCTCGCGACGTCGTCGAGCAGGCCGAGGTCGGTCAGCGAAGCCACCCACGGCAGCCCCGGTACGCCGACCCGGGCGCCGACCAGGGCGCCGGTGATCGCGCCGGCGACCGGGCCGGACCGCGCGGCGAGGCGGATCGCCGCTTCCGGGTCGTAGCCGCGCTTGGCCGCGGCGAACAGCGCGCGGCCCAGCACCGACCGCACGCTCCGGCCGTCGCCGATGCTCTCCAGCTGGGTGACGTCATCGGCGTCGCGGTCCTCGCGCAGGGCCAGCGTCGACGCCGCCAGGTCGCCGCCTGCCTCCCGCAGCCGGACGTGCACCGGCAGGGCGAACGCTTCCCGGGTCAGCAGGGCCTGGAACAGCGAAATCAGCAGCTCGACGCCTTCGGTGACCTCGGCTCCGGCCGCACTGCCGGTCAGCTCGCGGGCGACGTCCTTCGCGTACTGCTCGCCGTCGACGTCCGCGAGCGCGACCGCCCCGGCCGGGGTCGCGGCCAACGCGGTGGCCAGCAGCGCGGAGAACTCGGCGGGCGCGGGGCCCGCGTGCCGGGTCGCGACGGCGAGCCAGCCGACCGGGTCCGGCTCGGGCAGCGTCGCCGGCACCGCGCCGGCCGGCACCGGCGGCAGGCCGCGCAGCACCGCGTCGGTGTGGAACAGCAGGTGCCGCGTCAGCCCACCCATCGGCAGCGGGCCTGCCGGGTCCGCGCCGCCGCCCAGCGCGTCACCGATCGCGAAGCCGACGTACGCGCCGACGATCCGATGCCACGCGAAGCGCCCGGCCGGCGTCCCGAAGGCGGAGAACTTCCCGAACGTCCACGGCACCGGCCGCGGGCGCGCGGTTTCGTCCACGTGCGCGATCAGGCCGTTGGCGCCCAGGTCGGCGGGCCATTCCGGCTCCTGGCCGGCCCGGCGCCGGACGCCGTTGCGGTACCGCCAGGCGAAGCCGCGCAGGTACCGGACGCACTCGCCGGGGGTCAGCTCGAAGTGGTGGTCGCGGGCGTGGTCCGCCGCGTACCGCAGGTGCCGTTCCAGCAGGTCGGGCGGCTCCATGCCGAACTCCGCGACCAGCTCGGGCAGCGCCTGGGTGACCTCGGGCCCGGCTTCCGGCGCCGGCTCCTCGACCCGGGACCGCCGCTCGGCGGGCCCGACGTCGCCCAGCTCGGCGGCGGTCAAGCTGCGGACCAGACCGGTGCCGGGGTCGAGGGTCAGCCCGGTCCCCGGCCGGTCGGCCAGCAGCTCGCGGACGGTCACCCGCCACCGGCGCGGATAGCGCCCGGGCACCTTCGCCGACGAGCTGTACGCGATGACCTCGCGTCCGCTCGTGCCGGGCACCGGCCGCAGCAGCGGCTCGCCGGTGCCGAGCAACGGCACGAACACGTCGCAGTCGAGCACAGCCTGCACGAAGTCGGCGCGGCTGATCCAGTTCACGCCCAGGTAGTTCAGCAGTTTTTCGGCGTCCGTCGTGGGCACCGGAAAGCCGTGCCACACCGGGCCCCCGGTGTACTGCTCGTTGTCCCGGCGCGGACCCGTCGGCTCCCCGAACAGCGTGTACTGCGCCCAGCCGCGGATGGCCCGCACGGGGATGCCGAGGCCGGGAAACGCCTTTTCGTCGAACTCCGGATCGACGTCGGGGCGCCACTCGACGAAGCCGCCGGCTTCCGCTTCTTCCATTCTCCCCATCCTCGCGCTAATGCCGCGGGTACCGCTCGATCCACGCGTCGCCGAGCGCGCCCAGCGCCGAATGCCGGTCGAAGTGCCAGTAGGCGTCCGAAGCGACGTTCTCGACCAGGTACCGCAGTTCCAGCTGGTCGACCCACTTCTGCGGCAGGCCGGGGATCCCGGTGCGCGCGCCGAGCAGGGCACCGGCGATCGCCCCGGTGAGCGCGCTGCGGCCGGAGTGGTTGACGGCGCGAAGCAGCGCCTGCTCCGGGTAGTTCTCGAAGCCCGACAACGCGGCGAAGGCGCGTCCGAGCACCGACAGCGTCGTCTTGCCGTCGCCGATCAGCTCGGGCATCCGCAGGTCGGGCAGCCCGTGTTCGCCGAAGAACGGCACCGACTCGGCGACCGTCTCCGCGATCGCCACCCACTCCGGGCCCTGCTGGAACTGGTTGTCCGGGTTGAGCACCTCGCGGCTGGTGTTCCAGATCGGGAAGCTGAACGGGTCCTTCGTCAGCGCGTGCTCGAACAGCCAGGTCAGGTAGGTCGCGGCGGCCAGGTCGGGCTCGGTGGGGTGGGTGACGCCCGCCAGCTCGCGCACCGCCTGCCGCGCGCCACCGCTGAACCCGCTGCCGGGCCCGGCCATGGTCAGCGCCGCGGGCAAAGCGGGGATCAGCGCGGCCGGGCCGGTCATCGGCTGCGCGCCGGCGGCACCGGTCGCGAGCTGGTGGTAGGCGTTGAGCTCGGCGTCGTCGGCGTCGCGCCGGGCGTGCAGGTCCGGGACCTGCACGAGCCAGCCGTCCGGGGCGTCCATCGGCGCGCCCTGGGTGCGCAGCCAGCGCTGCAGCGCCCCGCGGACGACGTCGGGGAAGAGCTGCTCGGCTTCGCGGGATTCCGGCTGCTCGCGGTGCGGGCTGCGGATCACGGCCTCGGTGTAGAACAGCAGCCGCTGCGTCAGCGAGCCGATCCGGCCGGGCTGGTCGAACGCCGGGAGCAGGTCGGTGATCCCCTCGATGCCGTACTTCGCGTGGATGTCGTGCAGCATCATCCGGTCGACAGCCGCGCCGAGGGCCTCCCCGAGCGCGAAGCCGACGTACGCGCCTGTGACGCGCTGCCAGCCGTAGCGGAAGCCGTCGAGGTCCTGCTCGAAGTACTTGCCGAAGGTGTCGAGCCGCGGCACGGTGCGGCCGCTGTTGTCGTACGCCGGGGCCAGGCCGTTCGCGCGCAGGTCGTTGGGCTTGCTGCGCGGCGGCTCCGGCATCTCCATCCGCTTCAGCCAGGACGCGCCGAGCACGGTCTTCGCACACTCCTCGGCGGTCAGCTCGAAGCCACGCCGGCGCGCCTTCTCGGCGGCCATGAGCGGCGGCTTCACCGGGTCCGGCAGGCCCATCCGGGCCGCGGTCTCGGCGGCGACCCGGATCAGGTCCTCCTCCGCCTCGGGGCAGCGGCCGTGCACGTCGATGCGCGGTTCGTGCCGCGGAAACCGCTTGACGATCTGCGCGAGCTCGCCGCTGGAGACGTCCTCGATGGTCGTCGGACCGCCGTTGATCACCAGGTTCGGCGGGTGCTCGAACTCGGCCAGCGTCGCGACGTCGACCTTCCACCAGCCGTGCTCGCGCGAGGGCAGGTGCCGGGTCGAGCTGAACACCTTGAGCTCGTTGCGTTCCTCGGCGAAGTAGAATCGGTCGGTCTTGCCGGTTTCCAGGTCGAGCGGGACGAACACCTCGCAGCGGATCAGCCCGATCAGCAGCAGCTCCCGGGTCAGCCAGCCGACGCTGGCGAACGACAGCAGCGTCTCGAGGGCGTTCTCCGGCTTCGGGTAGCCGCGGCGGATCGGGCCCGCCTTGTACTCGGGGTTCTCGCGCTCTTCGCCGGTCTGGTTGCCCTCGGCGTCGACCTTCACCCAGCCCGCGACGGCCTGCAGCGGCACGCCCAGCTCACCGAGCCCGGCCTTGACGTACTCGGGGTCGACGACCTCGCGCCAGTTCTCCTGGCCGGGGAACGCCACCGGCACCGACAGCCCGCCGGGGTGCGGGTGCGCCTGCCGCAGCTCGCCGTCCGGCTCGCGGACGACGACCGACGGCGGCGGGAAGATCTCCTTCTCCGGCCGGCCCTCGTCGAGGAACGCGATGGTGTTGTAGGGCACCGACCAGCCCTCGGGGATGCGCAGCACCTTCTCGGTGTCCACCCGGAGCCCGGCCGGACCGGAGACGTCCGGGCCGTGCACCGCACGCAGCCACTGACCGACCTTGGCAATCGCTTCCGCCGCTTCCACCTACTCGATCCTCTCCAGGCTTCCGTCGGACTCGTGCTCGGCGATCGTCTTCGGCAGCACGAAAGCCACCGCGCCACCCGGCAGGTTCGCCCACGGAACCGTGATGCCGGTGATCACGTGCAGGGGGCGTCTCAGCCGGTAGCTCCGCCGCACCCGCTCCCGTTCCAGCGGCAGCGACGTCGTGGCGAACCGTACCTCCCCGTGGTGGACGAGGTTGCCGGGTTCCTCGCCGAAGCGCAGCACGACCGTACCCGCCACCAGCCTGGTGATGCGCTTGTTGCGGAGCAGGGTGAGGGGAGGCTCACCCGGCGCCGGGTGCACCGGCCAGTCGTCGAGCTCCTTCGCGGTTTCCAGCGGTGTTTCGTGCCCGGCGGTCATCCGGGCGGGGTGCAGCAGCAACGCGCCCAGCAGCTGCTGGGCGGCGTCCTCGAGCCGGGTGAAGTACTTCGGTGCGCGGGGTTTCCCGCCGGCGTACGCGGCGACTTCCCAGCCGTCGGGGGTGAAGTTGAGGCACCACGCGCCGTCCGCCCGCGCGCCGACCCGGTACGCCTCGGGCCAGACCCCGTGCTCGCCGAGCCGCTGCACCAGCACGATCAGCAGCTCTTCGTCGGCGAGCTTCGGATCCGGCGTCGTCTCCAGCTCGGCGGCGACGTCCCCGGCGGTCTTCTTCACGTCGGCGCGGCCCGGCTTCGGCCGCGGCTTGCCCAGCAGGTCCGCCTCGGCGGTCCGGCGGACCAGCGGCTCGACGTACGGCGGCTGGAAGTGGTGGCGGCGGATGTGCGCGACCAGGTCCGGTTCCGGCGGTACGCCGTATTCCGCCAGGAGGTCCGGCACCGCCGCGGACCAGATCCACGTGCCGTCGGTGTGGAAGCGTTCGTCGCCTTCTTCGTGCACGACGGCTTCCCGCTCGAGGTACTGCAGCACGAGCGGCACCTCGGTGTCGGTCAGCGGCGGCCGTTCGACGTCCGGGCCGCCGGCGTCGGCGTGCCGGAACACCACGCCCAGCGGGAGCTGCGCGCGCAGCCGCCACCAGTCCGGGATGTGCTCGTCGGCCCGCGGGTACGTGGCGAGCTCCTCGGGGTAGGCGGCCGGCTCCGGCGCGTCCGTCCACACCGGATCGTCGTCGAGCGCGAAGTCGAAGTCGAAGGTGCCGTCGGGATCGAGCGTGAACCGCGCCTGCAGCCAGGTGCCGCGCTCCTCGGTGTACATGCCGGCCCGGAGCTCGGCGAAGAGGTCGATGAGCTCCTCCGGCGTCGCCGTGTTGTGCCCCGCGCTCTCGGTGTGCTTCCCGACCTGCCGGAAGTCGACGACGGCCGGCGCGGTGGCGTCGGCCCGGTGCTCGCGCACGAGCTTTCCCAGGCGCACCAAGAGGGTGCGCTGCTCGTCGGGGGAAAGCCGATGTTCCACGTGAATCATTGCGCCGACGTCGAGCTGTAGCTGAAGGTCGGCGGCTGTCCCGCGTCGAGGCGCGCGAACTCGTCCTCCCACATCTTGAACGTGCGCCGGTACAGCGAAACCTTGAGCGCCGCCTCCTCGCGGCTGAGTGGCCGCCCCTCTTCGCGGGCCACCGAGTGCATGGCGCTGATCGTGTCGTAGAGGGCGAAGATCGGGCCCCCGCCGCGGAGGTACTCCCGCCGCAGGTCCTCGGTCCGGACGACGAACTGCTGCTCGGTGAGCGTCCCGATGTCCCCGGCTCGCGCGAAGAGGACGTCGTCGATCTTGTCGTTGTCCTCGACGAACCGCCCGGTCTTCCAGTTCAGGATGTACCCGGCCAGTCCGCCGTCGGCCGTGGTGTCGAGCCGGTACGGGCTGTCGTAGTGGCGGAAGTACGCCGGCGTCTCGATCGTCATTGCTCCGGCCTCTTGTTCAGCGCTTCCCAGAACTTTTCCCGCTCCCGCTTCAACAGGGCGTTGAGCAGAGCCTGCTCCTCCGGCGTGTACGGCCGCGGCCGCTTCTTCCCGGTCTCCGGATCGGGACCGGGGCCTTCCTCGACGGCCCGGGCCTTGATGTCCCGGCGCACCTCGTAGAGCGCGTGGTCGTAGGCCGAGACGGCGTCGACCGCCTTGAGGTGCAGCCGGAACTCGGCGACGTGGCCGTCGATCCGGACCTTCATCTGCAGGTCGCTGTACCCGGCGGGCTGCGGCTTCACGAACCGGTCCTCGAACTCGACGATTTCGATGTCGTCGCGCGCCCGGATCTTCTCCAGGGCGGCGTACAGCATCTCGATCTTCTCGAAGCGGACGATGCCGCCGGCGATGTCGGTCAGCCGCGACGGGTCGCCGCCGTAGTTCGACTCGATCTTGTCCTCGGCGCGGCCGCGGCCCTTGAGCGTCTTGCGCAGGTCGGGTTCGCCTTCGGTTTCGGCGGCGATGGCCGGCACGACCTCGCGCAGCTTGTCCATCGCGACTTCGGCCCGGGTGTACACGTCATCCAGGTACTTCTTGAACTCCGTCGCGTTGCCCAGGTGCTCCTGGGGGTAGTGCGGCTGACGGCGGTCGGCGTCCTCGTACCGGGCGTTGTCCGCGGTCGCCTCCTCGGACACCCGCCGCTCGGTTTCGCCCAGCTCGATGTGCTGCGGTTCCGCCGGGATCTCCTCCGGGAGCGTGCCACGCTCCCGCTGCTCGTGGACGTCCCGCAGGGAGTCCTCGAAGATCCGCACGGCCTCGTCGTGTGCGAGCAGGTTGCCCAGCGCCAGGGGCCGCCTCGCCAGCGAGTCGGCGATGTAGGCGTTGGCCTCGTCGCCGAGCAGCCGGACCAGCTCGGGCCGGTTCGGCAGCTGCGCTTCGAGGTAGTCCTTGAGCGGGCCGAGGTCGTGCGCGCGGCCCAGTTCGTCCTTGGCTTCGACGCGCGCGTTCGCCAAATCCGGGTCCGCCAGCGCGGCCTGCAGGTCTTCGCGGCCGAGGAAGCGCTCCGCGACCGGGTCCGCGACTCCGTAACCGCTGTGTTCCGTCGTGGTCGCCCCGGGTTCGGCGGGCACGTGGACCTCGTCCGGCGTGCCGACGTGCATCAGCTTGATGCCCTTCGGCGGCTGCGGCAGGTGCATGAGGTCGCCGGACTGCGGGTCGATGAAGGCGACGCCGTCGGGGGTGTGCACGACCATCGCGACGTGCCCGTACACGACCCCGTTCGGGCCTTCGTACTTCACCGCGACCACGGCGTGGTGGTCCAGCGGCTTGTCGCGCATCTCGCGGATGACGTCGTCGTAGCTGCCGCGCTCGGAGAACGTCTCGCCGAAACGGCCTTCGAGGTGCTCGAGCGTGCCGCGGGTGCCCATCTCGTGGAACAGGATCGGCTCGGCCGTCATGTCGCCGCCACGCAGCCGGTCCATGTAGGCCTCGGGCGCGCGGGTGCAGTTGGACATGTACCCGTTCTCCAGCGCGCCCGGCTGGTGGAAGCCCGGGTTGACGTCACGCAGGTGCGGGTGCCGCTCCTGCACGTAGGCCGCGCGCTCCGCCGGCGTCGCCGTGTCGGCGTGGATGGCAGGTTCGGACGGCGGGTTCGTCGCCCTGGCCAGCGACGAGTAGTCCGGCTGGGGCTCCTGGACCACGGGTGTCTCGACGGGGCCGTCCAAGACGTCGCTGACCTTCGGCGGTTCCGGCTGGTGGTGCTGCGCCGGCTCGCCGAAGCCGCCGAGGCGTTCCATCAGCGCCGCCTGCTTGCGCCGTTCGAACTCGGCCGCGTTGTGGTCGTTCTCGGCGCGCCGCTCGGCCATCTTCCGCTGCGCGGCTTCGGAGTCGAGGTAGCGCGGGTGGCCGGGCCCGATCTCCTCGGCCTCGATGACCCACTTGCGGCGGCCTTCGGGCGTGATCTCGAGCCGCCGTTCGTGCACCAGCAGCTGCGTGCCGGGCGGCGACAGCGACTCGCGCTCGGACGGGTTCTCGGCGAGCTTCGAGATGTCGCGGAGGTTGTCCGAGCGGACGTGCAGCTCGACGTCGTCGCCGAACTTGCTCGTCGAGAACTCGCTGGTCTTGATGGACGCGCTGGAGAAGGACGGCTCGACGACCACATCACCGGGGTTGTACGGCCCGGCGACGAGCTCGGCCAGCCGCGGGTCCCCGCCGACGTCGAAGGCGCGGATGGTCTCGCCGGACGTGCGCGGGACCTGGTTGAGGCCGTCGGTGATGGCGCGCGTGTTCTCCTGCGCGAGGTCGAAGCCGGGGTGCCCGGGGCCGCGGCGCAGGGCCTCGTTGACGTCGTAGGCGTACTCGCCGCGGGTGTAGCCGTGGACCGCGACGGCGCCTTCGTCGGTGAGGGGCAGCCCGGCGGCGTCCCGGCGGGCCAGCGCGCGGTCGTGGATCTGCTGGTAGATGCCCTCGTCGCCGACCGCGCGGCGGATGCTCTCGTGGTCGGCCGGAGTGCCGCGGTGTTCGCCGTCGAAGAGGTAGCCCTCGTCGTGCGGCACCCGCTCGGGCGCCGGGTTGAGCCGGTCGGCGATGCCCTGGTGCGGCGCCGCCTCCCCGCCCCCGAGCGGCATGGCGTGGATGCCGGTGGCGTCGTGCGGCAGCTCGGCGAGCCGCCCGGTGACCGGATCGGCGAACACGATGCCGTGCTCGGTGTGGACCGCGGCGACCAGCCGCGACTCGCCGGTGACGTGTTCGAACGCGACGGCCGTCCGGGCGCCGACGGGGCGCTCGCCGAGCTCGCGCGCGACGCTGTCGAAGCTCTCCCGGCTGCTCCACTGCCCGCCGAGCTGCTCACCGACGTGCGCGAGGGTCTGTGGCCGCGCCGGCCCGGCGACGACGTCCTCGCCGTTCATCCGCCGCTCGAAGGCGACCAGCGACTCCGCGGCGTTGGTCCGGAAGCCGTTTTCGAGGGCGTCCGGGCTGTAGTGGTTGCGGGTGTTGACCGAGCCGAGCTCGGGAACGGCGTCGCGGACGAGGCGAGCGTGCTGCTGCGGCGTCTCGACCGACCCGGCGTGCAGCACGGGCACGCCGCCCGGCCGGAGCGGCTCGGCGAGCTGCGACCAGCCCCCGTCGGGCTCCCCGGTGGCGGGCCGGCGCCGTTCGGGAGCGGGCGGCGCGTCCACCGGGTCGAAGCCGAGCAGCTTGGACATGTCGCTGGTCGGCTTCAGGTGCGGGTGTTCGGCGTAGAACTGCTCGAGTTCGGCGTCGGCTTCCCGCTGGAAGCGTTCCGCGTCGGCGCGCTCGTCGGCCCGGCGCTGTTCGATGGCGTGCCGGGCATCGGTCTCGCCGAGGTGCCGCGGATCACCGGGACCGATCTCCTCGGCGTGCACGATCCACTGCGGTTCCCCGGGCCGTCGATTCGGGTTGTCCGGGTGCCCCGGGCCCTTTTCGATGCTGGTGATCTCGAACTGCGTCCCGGCCTTGAAGAGGACTTCGCGTTCGTGCCCGATGCTGGCCAGCGCTTCGACGTCGCGGCCGTTCTTGGACTGGATCCGCATCTCGACCTCGCCGGGGAAGGTGCTGCGCGGGTGCTCCGCGTCGACCTTCGACGAGCTGAGGAACGACGGTTCGGTGATGTGCGCGCCCTCGTGGAAGCGCCCGAGGAAGGCTTCGAGCCGCGCGGGATCCCCGTGGAAGTCGATCCGCCGCGAAACGGTCCCGACGTGCGGCGGAAGTTCGTTCAGCCCGGAGACGAGCGCCCCGGCCTGCGGAGCGAGGTCGACGAGTTCGGGGCCGCCCATCCGCAGCGCGTGGTTGAGCGGACCGACCATTTCGTACCGCGTGTAAGCGTGCACGGCGAACGCCCCGGCGTCGGACACGCCGGGATGGAACTCGTCGCGCTTGGCGAGGGCTTCGCGCCGGACCTGCTCGTGCCGCCACTCGCCGTCCTCCAGGCTCTGCCGCCCGGAGTCCATGAAGGTGTCCTCGATCCGCCGGACCCCGGCGGGGTCATCGGTGCGGAAGCCGTGGTCGGCGAGGTAGGGCTCGTCGGCCCCGTGCGCGACGGGGCTCTCGGCAGCGGACGCCTCCGGCGGATGTCCGGCAGCGGGCGGCTGCTCGTGGTCAGGGTCGTGCTCGGCAGCGGGCGGCTGTTCGGCCGGGCGCTCGTGGTCGGGGGCGTGTTCTTCTGTCGGGTGTGTAGGCGTTCGGTCGGGCGACTGTTCGGCCGGGCGCTCGTGGTCGGGGGCGTGTTCTTCTGTCGGGTGGGCAGGCGTTCGGTCGGCCGGCTGTTCGGCCGGGCGCTCGTGGTCGGGGGCGTGTTCTTCTGTCGGGTGGGCAGGCGTTCGGTCGGCCGGCTGTTCGGCCGGGCGCTCGTGGTCGGG